>NZ_JBQEOF010000013.1:0-181111 GCF_052044995.1 Roseateles sp. 22389 | reverse complement strand
GGGAGAGCAACTGTGTTCCAAGTCAAGCGCTAATCAGGCTAGCGCGGGCTGTGGATAAGAGGGCTGCCAAGCGGTGCCGGACTTGATGACGGCGTTGATGATGGTGAGCAGCTTGTGCATGCAGGCGGTCAGCGCCACCTTCTTAGGCTTGCCCGCTTGCACCAGTCGTTCGTAGAAGCTCCTGAGGACAGGGTCATAACGCACAGCGCTGAGCGAAGCCATGTACAGCGCCGAACGGACATTGGCCCGTCCACCCCAGGTGGAGCGCCGACCCTTGAATGTGCCGCTGTCGTTGTTCAACGGCGCCACACCCACGAGTTTGGCGATCTCGCGTCGCTTGAGTTGGCCGAGTTCGGGCAGCGCAGCCATCAGCATCGCTTGTGTGCCTGGCCCCACTCCCTTGAGCCCTTTGAGCAACTCCAGCTTGTCCTTGAAGTGCTCCTTCAGGAAGCCGCCCGCATCGTCATCGATCTTTCCGATTTGGTGGTCCAGCATCTTCAGAATGGTGCGAATGCTCTTGCGCTGCGACGCGTGCATGCTCGCCAATCGGTTGTGCTCAGCCACCCGCATGGCCACGAGCTGACTGCGCCGCGTCACCATGGCTAGCAGTGTCTCCTGCGCGTCCGTGGGCAGTTTGTAGAGCAGTCGCTCGCGCCGGTCGCTGGCATGCAGCGTGCGCGCAAACTGCGACAGCATCTTCGCGTCCGTGCGGTCCGTCTTGGCCAGGTAGCCCATCGCTTTGGCGAAGTCATGCGCCTGGCGCGGATTGATCACCATGACGGCCAAACCATGCGCGCACAGCATCGCCGCCGCCGGCTGCTCCAGCCCACCGGTGGCTTCCAGCAGAACGACTCCCACGCGCTCGCGCATCTCAGTGAGCATCGCCAACAGCGACTTCAAACCGGGCTCATCGTTGCTGAAGGTCTGCGTCTTGTCCCTGTCATTCAAGGCCACCTCAAGCGTGGCTTTGGAAACATCGATACCAACAAAAATCAGTTCAGGTGCGCCTGCCATTTCCCATCCTTGCAAATTCGAGGTCCGAGCACGCCAGTGCATGTCGGCCGTCCAGCAACTGTTCGGGCTTGCTCAACAGACGGCCAGTCGTCCACGCCAAATGCTCTCCCACGGGCTAGGTATCCCAGAGGGCAGACGGGCTGTGGACAACTGCCAAAACAAACCTGTGTGTACTCTCAAAACGAAAGATACAAGGGTGTAAGAGAGGCGCTGGCCGGTATTACCCCCTCGCCCGCTTGCGGGAGAGGGTGGGGGTGAGGGCCAGCGGCCGGGGCGGTCCAGCTCAATAGAGCTTGAGCATCGCGTCCATGTGGACGCGCAGCCGGACTTCATGCGGCGCGAGGCTTGCCGAGATTGCCTGCGCCGGCAAGCGCGTGTCGCGCAGCACCGGCACGGTCAGCGGCGAGCCGCTGCGGCCGATCAGCGCCGCCACCAGCGGTTCGCTCGCGCTGTGCCCGCGCTTGAGCACCATGCCCTCCTCGCCATTGGCCAGCCGGACCAGCGATCCCGGCGGATAGAGGCCGATCGCCTTGATCAGCGCGGCGCCCGCCTCGTCGGGCTGCTGCAGTTCGTCCAGGTAGACCGCCCGCGCGGCCTGCGCCGCCGACAGCGCCCGGCGGTTGCGTCGCGGGCTCAATCGCGCGCCATAGACGTCGATGCGGCGCAGCAGGCGCGCCATCAACTCGCCGTCCGCGCGGCCGGCCAGCGGGCCCGGCCCGGCGTCGTGATGCAGGCGGACCGCGGCCAGCCAGGCCTCGTCGTCGACCCCGATCCCTTGCAGCGTCGCCGCCGCCCGGTCGCCATGGCCGGCCAGGGCCTCGCGCTGCGCCTGGGCCAGCGCCTCGGGCCGCAGCGCATGCTGGTCCTGCTGCGCGGCGCTGTCCAGGTTCATCGTCAGCGCCGCCAGGCCCAGCGTGCGCCGGCGGCCCTCGCTCCAGCCGAGCTGGCGGGTCGTCATCTCCGCCAGCACCAGCGACAGCAGCGCATGCCGCGCGCTGTACTGCAGCGGCTCCTGGCCCGCGTCGTGCACCAGCATCGCCAGCGAGGCATCGGGCTGCTGCGTCAGGCGCGACAGCACCGTGTCCAGCAGCTGCGCCAGGCGCAGCAGGAAGTCCGGCCGATGCGGATCGCGCAGCACCTGCTGCGCGTGCCATTGCAGGTCGGCCCAGATGGCGGTGTGCGCCGGCCCCGTCGCCGCCGGCAGGGGCATGGGCCGCGTGGGCTTGTACTCGGCCCTGGCATTGGCCAGCGCGGACAGCGAAGCCCCCTGCAGCATCATCGTGTCGAGCTTGTGGGCCAGGGCGCGCTGGTACTCGCGCGTCTCGTGCGCCTGGACCCAGGGCCCGCGCGCCAGCAGCTCGCGGACCTGCGGCGTGTCGGGCAGTGGATGCCCGGCGGCGAACAGCAGGTGGCCGCCGCGTCGCGCAGCGAGAAGGTCAGCACCTGTCCCACGCGCAGGCTGTTTGAAGGAAGTTGGACCAGATCCACGTGGCCTTCCCGGCGACTGGGCGTCGCCTCCTCGTTGTTGTCGTTGTCGGATGTCGCCGTGCCTGCGCCGGTTCCCTCCACCGCGGCACGCTGCGGGCGAGCATAGGTCCGCGCGAGGCTTCGGCAGGCATTCCGGCACGAACAAAGCAGGGCCGGACCGGTAGAATGCACGCCGTTTCCGCTGCCAGCAATGCCGCATTCGCGGCATCGGGGCGGCGGTGGTTTCCGAGGAGCGTTGCGACAGGTCCCGTCATCCGGGCGCCCGCCAGGCTCGGAACGGCGCGGTCGGACCCCGGGACCCCGCTGAACAACGACGCTCACCGTCCCGCCCCGCGCGGGGTTGCGGTGAGTTGCGCGGCCCCGTCTCGATCCAGCTTCCTCCAGCCTCGAAGAGCGCCGCCGCCATGTCCGCCCTCCCTCCCGCTTCCGACGCTTCCGACGCCAGCACCGCTCCGGGCCGCGCCGCCGTCCCCCCGATGAAGCTCTCCGGCCTGGAGCCGGTGGCCATCGGCGCCGGCACGCTGTTCGTCAACGTCGGCGAACGCACCAACGTCACCGGCTCCAAGGCCTTCGCGCGGATGATCCTGAATGGCGATTTCGAGCAGGCGCTGAGCGTCGCCCGCCAGCAGGTCGAGAACGGCGCGCAGGTCATCGACATCAACATGGACGAGGCCATGCTGGACAGCAAGGCCGCGATGGTGCGCTTCCTCAACCTGATCGCTTCCGAGCCCGAGATCGCGCGCGTGCCGATCATGATCGACTCGTCCAAGTGGGAGGTGATCGAGGCCGGGCTCAAGTGCATCCAGGGCAAGGGCATCGTCAACTCGATCTCGCTGAAGGAGGGCGAGGCCGAGTTCCGCCGCCAGGCCAAGCTGATCCGCCGCTACGGCGCGGCCACCGTGGTGATGGCCTTCGACGAGACCGGCCAGGCCGATACCTACGAACGCAAGATCCAGATCTGCGAGCGCGCCTACCGGCTGCTGGTCGACGAGATCGGTTTCCCGCCCGAGGACATCATCTTCGACCCCAACATCTTCGCGATCGCCACCGGCATCGAGGAGCACAACAACTACGCGGTCGACTTCATCGAGGCCACGCGCTGGATCAAGGCGAACCTGCCCGGAGCGAAGGTCAGCGGCGGCGTGTCCAACGTGTCCTTCAGCTTCCGCGGCAACGAGCCGGTGCGCGAGGCCATCCACACGGTCTTCCTGTACCACGCGATCCAGGCGGGGATGGACATGGGCATCGTCAACGCCGGCATGGTCGGCGTCTACGACGAGATCCCCGCCGACCTGCGCGAGCGCGTCGAGGACGTGGTGCTGAACCGCCGCGAGGACGCGACCGAGCGGCTGCTCGAGGTGGCCGAGTCGGTCAAGGGCGCGGCCAAGGACGACAGCGCCAAGCTGGCCTGGCGCGCGGGCGACGTCGACGCGCGGCTGTCGCATGCGCTGATCCACGGCATCACCGATTTCATCGTCGAGGACACCGAGGAAGCCTGGCAGGGCATCCGCGCCAAGGGCGGCCGGCCGCTGCACGTGATCGAGGGCCCGCTGATGGCCGGCATGAATGTCGTCGGCGACCTGTTCGGCGCGGGCAAGATGTTCCTGCCGCAGGTGGTCAAGAGCGCGCGGGTGATGAAGTCCGCGGTGGCCCACCTGGTGCCCTACATCGAGGAGGAGAAGCGCCAGCTCGCCGCCGCCGGCGCCGACGTCCGCTCCAAGGGCAAGATCGTCATCGCGACGGTGAAAGGCGACGTGCACGACATCGGCAAGAACATCGTCACGGTGGTCCTGCAGTGCAACAACTTCGAGGTCGTGAACATGGGCGTGATGGTCCCGTGCCAGGACATCCTCGCCAAGGCCAAGGTCGAAGGCGCCGACATCATCGGCCTCTCGGGCCTGATCACGCCCAGCCTGGAGGAGATGCAGCACGTCGCCGCGGAGATGCAGCGCGACGACTACTTCCGCGTGAAGAAGATCCCGCTGCTGATCGGCGGCGCGACCACCAGCCGGGTGCATACGGCGGTGAAGATCTCGCCGCATTACGAAGGGCCGGTGGTCTACGTGCCCGACGCGTCGCGCTCGGTGGGCGTGTGCTCGGAGCTGCTGTCGGATGAGCGCGCGACGCGTTTCATCGACGAGCTGAAGTCCGACTACGAGAAGGTCCGCGAGCTGCACGCCAACAAGAAGCAGACGCCGCTGGTGACGCTGGCGCAGGCGCGCGCGAACAAGCAGCGCGCCGACTTCACGACCTACACGCCGCCGGCGCCGCGCTTCATCGGCCGGCGCCAGTTCCGCAACTACGACCTGGCCGAACTGGCGCAGTGCATCGACTGGGGCCCGTTCTTCCAGACCTGGGACCTGGCCGGGCCGTTCCCGGCGATCCTCAAGGACGAGGTCGTCGGCACCGAGGCCCAGCGCGTCTTCAGCGACGGCAAGCGCATGCTGCAGCGGCTGATCGAAGGCCGCTGGCTGACCGCCAATGGCGTGGTGGGCCTGTACCCGGCCGCGCAGGTCAACGACGACGACATCGAGATCTACAGCGACGAGTCGCGCTCCGAGGTGCTGATGACCTGGCGCGGGCTGCGCATGCAGTCCGAGCGGCCGGTGGTGGACGGCGTGCGCCGGCCCAACCGGGCGCTGGCGGACTTCATCGCGGCCAAGGGCACGGTGCCGGACTACATCGGGCTGTTCGCGGTCACCGCCGGCCTGGGCGTGGACAAGAAGGAGCAGCAGTTCATCGACGACCTGGACGACTACTCCGCGATCATGCTCAAGGCGCTGGCCGACCGGCTGGCCGAGGCCTTCGCCGAGCGGCTGCACCAGCGCGTGCGGATGGACTTCTGGGGGTACGCGGCCGACGAGGCGCTCAGCAACGAGCAGCTGATCGCCGAGGCCTACCGGGGCATCCGTCCCGCGCCGGGCTACCCGGCCTGCCCGGATCACCTGGTCAAGCGGGACATGTTCCGCGTGCTGCAGGCCGAGGACATCGGCATGGCGTTGACCGAAGGCATGGCGATGACGCCGGCGGCCAGCGTCAGCGGCTTCTACCTCGCGCATCCGGAGGCGACCTATTTCAATGTGGGCCGCATCGGCGACGACCAGGTGGCGGACTGGGCGGCCCGCATGGCGCTGGAGCCGCAGGACGCGCAGCGGGCGCTCGCGCCGCTGCTGGGCTGACGCGCCGGAGCAACGAAAACCGCAGGATGCGGCCTTGTCCTACAGGCCGCGTTTCACCCATTTACAAACGGAACAAGAACCGGGCCCCGCGACTTGTAACAGCGTGGCATTCTTCGCTCGTCCCCCGAGGTAGGGGAAAACCATAAGAGGTGAATCATGGCGTTGAATACCAATCAAAAGATCGCGGCGGGTGCAGTTGGGGCCACCGTGCTGGTCGTGGCAGCGTTCTTCGCGGGGCGGCACCAGTCGGCGCCGTCGATGCCGGACACGCCGGTCGCGGCGGCCGAGCAGCAAGGCAACATCGTCGATCGCAACGGCGCCAATGCCGCCGACGAGGCGCGCGCCGCGCGCCGCTCGGGCGACCAGGCCGTGCAGCAGCACGCATCCAATGAACCCCGCCGCGGCTCGCAGTCGCGCGACGGCGGCTCGACCGGCTACGCGGACAACAACGGCAGCGCCGGCCAGGCTGAATCCCGCCTGTGCGCGTCCTGCGCGACGGTCCTGTCGGTGCGCACCGAGGCCCGTGAAGGCCAGGGCACCGGCATCGGCATGGTGGGCGGCGCGGTGGTCGGCGGCCTGCTGGGCAGCGCGGTCGGTGGCGGCACCGGCAAGAAGATCGCCACGGTGGGTGGCGCGGTGGCGGGCGGCTACGCCGGCAACGAGATCGAGAAGCGCCAGCGCAGCACCACCGTGTGGGTGGTGAAGATGCGCAACGCCGACCAGAGCAACCGCACGATGACCTTCAGCCATGACCCGGGCGTGCAGAGCGGCGATGTCGTGCGCGTCAGCGACGGCCAGCTGATCCGCCAGTAAGCCGGATCCCTGATCGCGAGGGCCGCCCCGCGCGGCCGCGAACCCCCGAAGCGCCGGCATCGTCCGGCGCTTTGGCGTTCTGGGGCGGCGCGGGGCGCTGGCCCGACCACGCCGGGCCTCATTCCTCACGCCCCGGCAGCGCGCGACGCCACTGGATCGCTTCCGCGACGTGCGCTGGCGCAACGATGTCCTCGGCCGCCAGATCGGCGATGGTGCGCGCGATCCGCAGCACGCGATGGAAGCTGCGTCCCGACCACGCCAGCCGCGCCGACGCGCGATGGAGCATCGCCTCGGCGTCGGGCGCCATCCGCAGGTGCTCGTCCAGTTGACCCGCGGCCAACCGGCCGTTGACGCAGCCTTGCCTGGCCTCGGCGCGCTGGCGGGCGGTTGCGACGCGCGCGGCGACGGTGGCGCTGGGCTCGCCGTCCGGCGCGGCCGAAAGCACCGCGGCCGGCAACACCGGCACCTCCACCGTCAGGTCGATGCGGTCGAGCAGCGGCCCGGAGAGCCGGTTCTGATAACGCGTGACCTGGTCCGGTGAGCAGCGGCAGGCCTTGGTCGGGTTGCCGAGATGGCCGCACGGGCAGGGGTTCATCGCGGCGACGAGCTGGAAGCGCGCCGGGAAATCCGCCTGATGCGCGGAGCGGGAGATATGGACGCGCCCGGTCTCGAGCGGCTCCCGAAGCGCTTCGAGCGACAGCCGCTGGAACTCCGGGAGCTCATCCAGAAACAGCACGCCATGCTGGGCCAGCGTGATCTCGCCGGGGCGCGGCGGCGAGCCGCCACCGATCAACGCCGCGGCGGACGCGCTGTGATGCGGCGACCTGAAAGCGCGCTGCGCCCACAGCGATGGCCGGAACTGGCCGTTGGCGCTCAGCAGCGCGGCGGACTCCAGGGCCTCGGATTCCGACAAGGGCGGCAGCAGCGTCGGCAGTCGCTGGGCCAGCATCGACTTGCCGGTGCCCGGCGGCCCGACCAGCAACACGCTAGGGTTGTCAAGCCCAAATACGGACTTAACACATTGCCACTCCGCTAGAGGATGAGACAGATGGCCGTGCTCCCGTGCCGCGTACCAAGTTCGCCGAGTAGATAAGCGTGCTTACATTGGGCACAAACTTGACCGCACGCCACATCGGCACGGCTAGGCACATAGAGGAGTGAAGTGCACGCTAGCGGTCTTCGAAGGGGGCGCGGGGGGAAGCGTGCATGCATTTGTTCGAAGTGCCCCCTCAAAAATGTCTAGCAAATTTGAGCCGCGCCGAGTTTCCGTTGTCTGACCGAGGAGTCAACTTCAAGCCGTCAGCAGGACGGGCCGACTAAACAAGGGGGGTGGCTCCATAAGGTGTTCTATTGGGCTCACCCCCCACGTTTGTCAGCGAATCGAGCGGATCACGGATTGACCGGCTTGCTGCCAAGTTTGGCTTGGATCTTGAAGCCTCACGAAAACCAGAGCGAACGTCAACGCGTCCCGCCAGGTCTGCCGATCGGCTGGAACGTCAACCCCCGCCTTGATGCTCCGGATACTTAGCCGATTCACGGAAGCTGGCTGCGTCAGCAGATGGGCTTTTATCCGTGCTGAGAGGCTCTGCGTGAGCGGGCCAAGTTTGAGATCAGGGACGATCTTCCACACGATGCCGGGCAAGCTCTCGGCGAGGGCTTCGTGCAAGCCTTTGATATCTGCTAGGACAGTTAGCGACATCGCATGGGCCATGCCGTCTTCATCCACATTCCGACAGCTACCTCGGTTCATCGCCTGGAGCACACAGTGAGCCACTTCTGACAGTTGAATCGCCCTCAGTTGCTCGGACGTAGGTCGATAGCACAAGTCATCTTCACGTCCCGCAACACTTGCTGATAGGTCAAGCGGACTTCGACGAAGTACGCCACCTAGAAGGATGTGCTGACAGTGGCTGTATTCGCTCAGGCTTGTCTCGTTCCCCCATGTCAGCCAGTTGATTCGGGCACGACCGTTGAACAGCCGAGCCTCGAGATCGACACCGCGTTCTCCCAGTTCTTTCCGTACCTTCGCAAGCAAAGTTGCATCGTCATCACCTTTGAAGGTAAAGATCAAGATGGCCTCGTCCATCGGGATGTCGGCGACGCTTGCGGCAAGGGCAGAGACCATTTCCTTAAGACGATCAGGATGAGTCTGGAGTGTTGTCCGTCCAGTCGCTAGGCAGAGTTGTCGTACCGAGACTCGGTCATACCTCTTGCACGTCCTCATCGCTGAAGTTGTCCCATCGAGGATCGCGTGGTTGTGCGTCAGTTCCCGAATCGGATAACTGGCGTCCAGAACTGCGATGTTGTCGAGTTCGGCTGGTACGGCGACGGTGTAACGGATCAGACCATCGCCTGTCATGCCGTTGCCCGTCAACGCCATCGAGATCGGATGCGTGGCTAGCTTGGTCAACTGCCGCACCGCCTTAACCGCCGCAACGCGAAGTGGACTCCCTCCAGACCGCAATTGGCAGGCTAGTGCCTGGATCTCATCCAGATCGAGAGAGCCGCGGAGATCAATGGGCTGGGGCTTCACTCCCATGCGTTGAGCATCGAGATCGGCCTGCATCGCTAGAAGTGCATCCCTGAGCCAGTGGGCCAAGCAGGAGTCATGCAACTCAGGAAGTAGTCGCTCGACAGCCGACTTAACGTCCAGCCAAGTTAGAACTTGGACGTCGGCGGTGATGAGACTCTCGTCCCAAATCAGGAGGTGACGTTTGGCTCCTTTGTGCAGTGCAAACGTCGATGAGTCACGCTGCCCTCGAATCCGCGCGTGAGACACCAGCATGATGGGTCGATCATCCTCACCCGTATCGGGAAGTCTCGCGTTGGCGCCTTGACTATGCCTAAGGCCGATCATTGACTCTGGAACTCCTGCCCGCATCAAGTCCAGCTTGATCGAGCAGAGGGCGTCAATCTGAAACGCTGAAACGGCTACGGACAGTCCGAGTCGTAGTTCATGAACGGCAGTGATCCAAGCAACGACGCTCTGAGTCTTTCCGGCACCACAAGGCATCGCATACGCGAACCGTCCTGGAAGGACGCCGAGGGCTTGACCGCTGAGCGCTTTGCTCAGGTCTAGGAGCGCTTGCCCATGCGTTGAGCTGATCTGGTTTCCGTAACCTCGAAGGGCTGCGAGCACCTTGCTGTGTGCGAGCGAGCTGAGCCTCTCCAGAGTGGATGGCGATTGAGGAGTTGGCGAGCAACAGTTGCCACCCTCAAGGTGAGCGGGATGTACTTCTGTATTGATAGAGTGCATATCGAGTTGGTTAGTCCAGGGCTCCGCCTCACCTGGAAAAGGTGCGGGAGCGATGAATGGTTGTGGCGACCTACGGTCGAATGACGTTGGTGGCCGGGAGAGAGGGGGCAGGAACAGCTCGAAGGCGTTCAAGAGAGCTGCCTGCCCTCTATATCCGGTACCGAATCGCCAGCCTCGCGTGCAGAAGTTGCACGTACTGTTCTGATACGGCACCGAATTGGCTCTGCTGACTGGCCGCCGGACCTTGATGGGTGACGGTGGACGTGGGCGAGCCCTCGCCACGAAGTCGTTGCGGGACCCGAAGGATCAGCGCCGGACGCAAGAAATGAAGGAACTTCCTGAGCCACTCTTCGCTGTCTACGCGCTATCTCTTCCTCGTGGCCATGGCTTTGGTTCGAGGCCGCCAGCGGGGGCCTGGACTACCGATGACGGCGCTTCAGTTGGAGTATTGACGCGCGACGACTCCAACGTTTTTGGGGTGCTCGTGATGCGACGCCGTGTCGACGATGTGTGGACGATCACCGATGCGGCAGACGGCATTTCGGATCGCGACCAAGCGATGCGTCGTATCGGGCAGGCGTTAGTCGAGGGGAAGGCGCGTGAGCCCGTCCCATCGGGCGTTTCACCGCGCGCTGCGCTGTATGACTTGGGCAGCAGAACCGCGAGTGATGTGTTCGGGCTTCTCGCTGCCCCTACGCATCATCGAGCGGCATGGATGCTCAATCAGCTGTATCTCGCTCTTCCTAGACCGGATGCGAACTGGGTAAGCGACTGTCAGACAGGCAACTTCCACACTCGGCTCTGGGAAGCGATCCTCCTGGGGGCCTTTAGGGAACAGGGCCACCTTGTCACGCAACCCCACGAGTCTCCGGATTTCCGTATCGAGAACCGACGCGGAGACTCGGCATGGGTTGAGGCGGTTACCGCCAATCCCTCTGTCCCGTACAACCATTTCAATGCGCAGGAGGTCGCTCCGCCAACGGAACCGATGGAAGTTTTCGCCGGTCCTGCGGCCGTGCGTTTTGCTAAGACGCTTGGGAACAAGCTACGCCGCCGGTACGACCAACTGCCGCATGTGAAGGGGCAGCCTTTCATGATTGCGCTCGCCGACTTTCACGCGGCAGGGTCGATGAAATGGTCGCGTGAGGCCCTGATCGGATACCTCTATGGGCATGGCGCAGAAGTGGTCGAGGTGGCTGGCCTCAAGCAGCCGCAGTCGATACCTTTCACGCATTTACTAGGCCCTTCACGATTCCCTGCTGGCTTGTTCGCGAACGAAGGATGTGCGGAACTCAGTGCAGTCGTCTTTTCGAACGCCTGCAGCATCGCCAAGCTCAATCGAGTGGCGATTACGACCTTCGGCGCACCCGCTGGGTTGCGCTACATGCGCATGGGTCGATTTTTTGACAGGGCACCAGGTGCATTCGAAGGGCGACCCTTTTGCATGGACATCATGTCCGACGAGTACAGGGCCCTATGGCCGGGCGAGCGCGAGCCTTGGTCCGCCGAGTTGGAGGTCTTCCATAACCCTTTCGCGCGGCATCCGGCACCTCGCCGCCTGCTGCCGGAAGCTACCCATTGGTTCATGCGGGATGGGGAGGTGGTCTGCGCCAGCCACTATCCGCATCAAATACTTTGGTCCCAGTCGATGATCCTCGATGCGGACAAGCCAGCCCCGACGCTGGAGGACTTTCTGCGCCGTGGAACGTTTATCGTTCAAGACGATGCCTAGCCTTGTAGCTAGGCATCGAAGCGGCAGATGATCAGGAGAGAGCTGCTTTCAAGCGATCAAGTAGGGTCGGACGAAGGTGCTTCGACGCAATCTCCGCCACCTTCAGAAAGTATGAACGCTGAGAGACAAGTACTGCCGAAATGCTTTCGTAGCTCTGTGGTCCTGGTAGCGGCTCGTTGTTGAGGTCGCGGACGGTACAGAGCTGTCCACCCTCCGGCGTCTTCGACACAACGATTGAGGCGAGCAGGACGGGCGTGTCCTTGTGCATAAGCCCTACCGCCATAGACGTAGCCCCGGCAGCGAATTCGGTAAACCGAACAAAGCCGGGGAGCCGCGCGTGAAGTCCAAGGCTGTTCGCGAATTCCTGCACCAGGAGCACCTCTGACTGAGAGAGCAAGGCACTCTCAATAGCTGTAGCAGAGCTGTGCTGAGGGCGTCGCTCCTTGCGTGCTTTCAAGGAATCGATTACATGCCTAACGCGCACCTCCGCAAAGACTAGAGCCTCGCGGAAATCGCGATAGGCTGAATGCGGTCCAAGTTGCTCTCCTTCTGAGGACAGTGGCCCGAACCAGACCCCGCCGTTCTGGTCTGGTGCACTTTGAACCATGGCCACATCGGCGCTGAAGGCAAATTCCGGGGCTTCGATCCGCAGGACTACAGCGTCAAAGCCTGCGGACGATCCCAGGGTTGCTGACACCGCCACTCCAGTTGTGCGCTGCAGGCGTGACAAGCCATCGCGCAGCTGCGAGAGCTGTTGGTCCGCAAACTTGTAGCCGGTTATGCGCGGCATGGCGAGCTCGGCAAAGCCTCTTGCGGCGCATGCAGCGGTCTGAAGCCCCTGGAGGCGAGGTACTCCACGCGATGAAGCTGGAGGCAGGCGCTGGCGCCCTCACGGGCAACAGCCCGGCTCGGCCTATGTATCGACATGACGACCATTGCTTCAGGAATTCCGTCCAAGGCGCTCCCTCCTGTACTTAACCTCGAATGCCGGTCGCGTCCAAAGGGGCGGATCGGTGTAATTTGTCGTGTTCAAGGACGACAAATTGCATTCTGGCTTGAGCGGGCGTTGAAGACAACCATGCGTGTTGGCTCGCTACTCGACAACGTTGGTTGACCTTGCCTTCCAAGAATATTGACCTGGCTGTCCGGGAGGCCCTGCCTATCCGGCTTGGACGGAACATTGCGTCGAGGCGGAAAGCGCTCGGGCTCACTCAAGCCGACCTCGCCGAGCGGCTAGGAGTGGATACGGAGACGCTCTCGCGCTTCGAGCGCGGCAAGCATGCGCCCTCGCTGATGACCTTGGAACGCTTGGCGGCGGAATTGCTAGCGACCTGCGCCGAGCTGCTTGATGAAGCTCCAGCGACGGTGACCTCGGAAGCGCACGAGATGGAAGCGCTCATCGGGGGCCTGCCGCAGAGCGATGTGGTCTTCATAAGACGCTCGCTCAAGGCGTTGCGGGATCATCTTGCTTCGAGAGCAAAAGGGAACTGAAGTCCGGTGGGACTGGTCGAGCTGTGTACAGCCAAGATGCCGAAGCGTCGGACGAGGCCTTCGCGAGGCTTGCCTGTATGGATGATCGGGATGCTAAGGTCGGCGCCGAGGAGTAGCACGCTGGGTGCTTTGTCGCAGGTGCCGCTCTCATCCCGCCGAACGAACTTGGCGCATCCGTCCGGTACGTTAGTGAGGGTCGGTTGCGCGTCGATGCTGGAATTCAACACGAGCTAGCTGCACGTCAGCTATTGCTGTCACGGACTACGTGATGCGCCGCCCAACGCTTCGTTGTTGGGCCGCTACGATCTTGAGCAACCTACGGGTCGAGCAGGCCAGTAGCGACACGCGAAGGGTTCGGGGCTTCACGAATGTGTATAGGTCAGCGCGAGACGGTTCACCGATGGTCCCTGACGACGTTGATGCCTTCAGTGATGAACTCTTGCATCCTATTCGGCCCGGGCTCAAACAGTCCTTCCGCTTGCATTGCACCGTACCAAGCTGCGATGGCCTCATTGCCTTCACGCTGCGTCGCGAAGCGGGTTGCGTCGCCGACATGCAGTTCCCAAAGCTCAAGCTCTCTTGATGTCGTCTGCCGGTCGCCGGATTGAGCCCGCGCAACTAACATGATGCTTCGCACCAGATGCTCGGTGATCACGTCTTCTGGATACGTCCAGTTCCCTTGGCCCAAGCAGTCCGTATAGAACGCAAGCTGCTTGATCTGATCGAGGATGTAGGGATGATCGGAGTCCGAGTCGAAGAGGTGGGCGAGGTCTTGAAGCTTCGTCCTGCCGTCTAGCTTGATGTGCTCAAGCAGCGTCCAGGCGGCGTTCTTCTTGGTGTGGGAGCGGTATTCCTTCCACAAGCCCTTGAGTTGCTCTGGCGCTTTCTCACTCACCATGCGTCGAAGGATGGACAACTTCCCAGCTTCTTCGATTGCCAGAATCGCAAGCGACATCGCCGAAGCGTAGCGCCCGGCCTCAAGCAGCAGCTTTGCGTCGTCGTGCAAGCGGGAGGCGTTCTTCTTCGCGAGGTTCATTCCTTCGGCTAGTTGCTCAATGTTGAGCGGGCCGTTGAACTGATTCAATCTTTTCGCCATGGCTCAGTGGCTTAAGGAAAGGTAGGGGTTGAAGAGCTCACGTAATTCGTTGTACGCCGCGTTAAATCGATCAATGCTGCCCTTGCTGCCGACCAGGTGAAGTTGGTTGTCCGGAAGCCGACTGCTCTTGTCGTGTGCCGTGGTGAGCACGATTCTCTCGAGGGCTCGGGTCGTTATGTCATCTAACCTAGACGCGACCTCGCGGCTGAACAGCCATTCCGCTTGCCGCATCTTTGTGGTCAGCTCGGAGAAGTCATCCAGGTCCATCGGTGCCTCCAGATTGGCTCTTCGAACCAGATGCACCGCTGCGTCGAAGACCACCATGCGCTTATCGAAGAGGTCGAGTTTCAACTTGTTCTTCGCGGTCTCGGCTGCCGCTGTGGCGGTCTTCCACTGTCGCCATTGGATCGTTGCTGCGATCACCGCTGCAATCACTGCGACGACGGGTGTCGCCGTTGCTTGGAGGTAGGTCGTCCAGTGAGGATCGAAGGGTCTGCCGTCAGGAACCTTCGCAATCTCGATGGTCAGGGCCTTGGTCGTCGTGATGGCTGCCGGGATGGGTTGGGAAGATGTCTGTGGTCCGCTTGGTGTGGATGCTTCCGGTGCTGGCATGCAGGACCTTTCTAAAAGTTTCAGTGTTTGATAGTCAGGTACGGCACCATGAGCGCGTTCAAACGATTGAATCGCTGAGTTGTTTCGCCTTCAAGACGTGCGAAATAGTCGAGGCCTTCCTGCACCCGCTGGCTTCGAGACATTGGCCCCTCGAAGTCATACTCGGTACCCAGTGCTCGTTGTGCGTCTCGCTGAAGCTCGATGAGCAGCGTGGTAACTTCTGGACCATAGAGCCATCGGGCGGTGGCGATCCCTAGCAAGTAGGTTTTGAAGTGCTCGATCGTGACTGTCTTGGGGTCGTTGAGCGTGGCGATCATCTGCCATGCGGCGTCATAGACCTTCAGTCGCTTCTCGAAAAGATCGAGCTTGAGCTTGCTTCTGGCAGTGCTCCATTGCCGATAAGCGATGGAGCCCGCGAGCAACGCTGCGATCAGCGCGACTACTGGAGCGCCCAAAGCTTTGACGTACTCGACCCATAAGGGCAGCACAACGGTTTGCATGTTCTGGTTTCCTCCCAGGCCAGATGCTACTCGGCCCGTACCAGTGGGATTCCGGAACTAAACTCCCCGCGATCAGGGGCAGCGTCGTGGACGACGAAAAGTTCCGGGCCAACGTGGAAGTACAGCAGACCGAGGACGGGTTGTGGCAACCCGTTCTGGTTGTGGGGAAGGGCGAAGGTGAGGAAGCTGAAGAGGTACGCGTTGCCATGACTGGCGCATATCCTCGTTCAGAGCAGGCCAAGGAAGCTGCCAAGAACGCAATCGCGGCGATGGCGCCGGATTAGACTCCGCCGCGCTGTCCTAGACATCCGCTTGATGACGTTGATCACACCTCGCGACGCGTCTTGTTTGCGGCCTCCGTCTGGTATCTACGCTGGCGGGCGGCTTCAACGCTTCGCTAGACACGCTTGTTGCCATGGCCCGCGTCCAGACTAGCTCTTGCTTTATGACCATTTGCTTGCGTGTACGCAAGTTTCGGCGTGCTAGATGGTCACCGCTTCATCGGCGAAGCGAATGAGTGGTTGGTCTTCCACCAAGATAGAGGCACATTAGGCCTAGGCTGCGCGGGACGCTCTGCGTCGCGAGTTCGCGGCACGACCTGGGCATCGCGACTGTCATGAACTTACGTCACTAGCTGAGGATCGGAGTGCGATGTCCACTCGCTGCGTCAACTCTCAGCAGGTAGCTCGATGTTTCCAAAAGAGTTCTTCATTGTCCCCGAGGAGGTCTTCCGTCTCGGCAATTCAACAAGTCCTAAGCTGGCGCACGTTCGACCGCACGATGTTAGGCAAACGGTGATCAATGGGATCATCGTCGTTGTAGCTAACAATAAGGGGATTAGCGTCTTCGACAAGGACGGCATTGCACGGACTGACATGAGTGGATGGGTCTGGAAATTTGCACCAAGTACCCCATTCCCGGTCGGGCTAAAGTTGGTCAACGACAAGCCTGGACACTTTTGTATAGCGCCTACTTCCGATATGCCGCTAGACAAATACAAGGGCCTACTGGAAGAGTTGGCGCTGAAAGCGATGAGAGTTTTTTACAAGCAAGGGGCGCAAGTATGAACAAGGTAACGGTGGAGCTTCTGGAGTGGGAAGCCCGGCTAGTTCTTCTAGCCATGGCGGAGCTGAAAGATAAATGGCGAACCATCTGCAACACGACCACCGATGAGGACGTTCAAGCCGATTACGGAAATGATCTTGTTGAACTCGGTATGGCGATGGACTCAATTAAGGAGAAGTCAGTTGCCGAATTCGGAGAGCAAATCCTCATTTTTGACCGAACTCCGCTCTGAATAGAGCCCCGGCAGGCCGGGGGGTCCGTTGCGTACAGGCGTCGTGTGCGTAAAGGCCGTGCACTACGATAAGACATCCACGTGCGACAGGGTTAAATGCGCATGAGGGTCTTCGGCAAATTGCCGACGGGCATGGAGACCCATCACCGGTTAGAAGTGAAACGACCGGCCTTCCCTCTATTCTGCACATTGGTGCGAGTAGCCCGCGAGAGCGTTGGTAGTTGAATGCTCACAGAGCCCCCATGGCGCCAAGTGAGTCGGATCAAGCGCTCAAGCGGGTCATAGGCTCCCTCCGTGAAGATGGAGCGACAAATGGCGTTGGTTTCTTCCGCTGAAGCTGCGCCCGCATCCAATGCGTCCGCAAGCGACAACGACCTCCGTTGAGAAATCCCTGGGGCAATCTGTTGAAGCTCTCGTTCAAGCGAATTTGCCTCGGCTCGATGTCGTGCGCGATCCGCTTCCAACGAGTCGATCCGACTCCGGACAGTGGGCGAGAGATAGGAGGACTCGGCTTCAGTCACGAGGGCGCTGAGCGCTTGCTCCACACGCCCAAGCGCGGCCATGACCGCTCCAAGGTTCCAGTTCAATTCCTTAGCTCGCTCACCCTCCCCCGGACAAGAACGGAGCGCTGCGGGCAGTTGATCCCAAATGGCAGACTCAACCTGCTCCGCACGCATCGGCTTGAAAAATCCGCACCGCAGCGACCCCTTCTCCTTGCTGCCAACGCACATGTAGTACGACCATACGGTGCCGTCTGCGCCTTTGCCTTTATTCGCTCGAACAATCGAACGGCCACAGTGACAGCGCAGGAGTCCACCAAGCGGATTCTTAACCGGACTTTTGCTCGCAGCACCCCGGGGTTTGCGGACTGAGCGCAGTGCTTGGACAGCTGCCCAAACCTCCTCCTCAACGATGTTTGGGTAGTAGCCGGGGATGGCATCCAACGCTACCCGGGTGGACTTGCCAGCGATGTGCTGATACGTGTGCGGTGTCATAGTCCCGATCACCGCGCTGTTTGAGAGAATGCGCCCCACGTAGCTAGCGTGCCACCCAGACGATCCTGCCCGCCGCCGTCGCCCTTGCTCCCAGGCGAAGGGGGCCGTGCCTCGGACATTCAAAGTTGCAGCGATCGTTTGTCTTCCCTGGCCCGACAGGGCCATCGCGAAGATGTCTCTAACAACCTCTGCATACTCCTCGATCACGACAAAGCCGTTGTCAGTTGCTCGCAGCCAAGCAGGAGCCAGAGAGGTGAGTCGCCCGCCTGGTGAGGCTGACGCCTGTTCGCGCTTTTGTTCCCACGCGTGGCGGAGTCTTCTGGCCTTCGTCGCACTCTCTTCATTTGCACGAATCATGAACAAGAGTGCGATGAGAAGGTCGGTACCTTCCAGGCTCTTCAGATCGTAGATCCGCTCATCGAAGAGCGTCACTACATTGACCCCCGCCTCGATGATGTCCTCTAGGGTACGCAATGCCTTACGTGCTGTCTGCCGGGACAGGCGGTCGAGCGACTCGACAAGGAGGTAGCTGCCCTTTGGGATGTGCCCATCGCGTAACAGCTCAAGGAAATCCGCAAGCCTTCCGCTTTCGGCATTTGCGCCACGGAACGCGCTCAGTCCGAGGTCGTGAAGATCGAGAGACTCATCCAAGTCCAGACCGTGCTGGTCGGCATATCGACGTGCGATGGTCACCTGCCGACGGTAGGAGTCGCCCTTCTGCTGGTCGGGAGTAGAGAAGCGCACGTAGCTGAAAGCTTTTGGGCGAGCGGTAGCCGGGGTGGTCATTTCAACAAGGTGGCGAGAGTTTGGGTTTCACGACCTTATTATGAACACGCTCAGGCCGCCCGCCGCGGCGATCTCGAGGGCGCGTTTCGGCCCGGCCTGTCCCTTGATGTCGCGGAGGTCGAGCGGCGTGTCGACCGCCGGCGGCGGATCGCGCTGCACGCGCGGCAAGGGCGCATCGCTGCGTGGCTGCAGCGCGTTGACGAGGTCCAGCAGATGGGCGGCCTCGCGCACCACCAGGCCCTGCACCAATGCCGCCTCGTCGGCGCAGCCCCGCGGCAGGATCAATTCGCGCTCGAGCTTGGCGGCGCGCAGCGCGAGCGCCATCGCCAGCGCGCCCTTCACCGGCCGCAGCTCACCGGACAGGCCGAGCTCGCCGGCGCATTCGAGGTGGGACAGCAGCTCCGCGTCGATCTGGCCGCTGGCAGCGAGCAACCCCAGCGCGATCGGCAGATCGAAGCGCGCGCCTTCCTTGGGCAGGTCGGCCGGCGACAGGTTCACGGTGATGCGCTTGTTCGCTGGGAACTCGAGCCCGCTGCTCTGCAGCGCGGCGCGCACGCGCTCGCGGGACTCCTTGACCTCCAGGTCCGCGAGGCCGACCAGCGTGAAGCTCGGCAACCCATTGGCCAGATGGACTTCCACCTCGACCGCCGCTGCCGACAGGCCGTCCAGCGCGCGGCTGTGGATGATCGCGAGGGACATCGCCATGGCGTCGCAAAGGCCGATCAGCGCTTGGGCAGGCCCTTAAGCACGGTGCCGAATGCTTCGGTGACCGCCTTCAGCAGTTCGACGCCCGGCAGGGCATGCCCGCCCGTTGGCGCCTCGCGTTCCGGCGACACGTGCGCATCGGCGTTGATGCGCATCGAGAAGGTCGCGCGGACCAGGCCGAGGGTCAGGACGACCTCGCCGATCAGCAGGATCGAGATCACTGCGACGACCGTGCGGTGGAAGTCCTGCGCGGCGGCTCCGTGGCTGACCGTGGCGCCGGCCTCCACCATCATTCCAGCGTCTGGCGTCTGAGGTGAATCGAAGGGCGTGCCTTGCGCATGACCGAGGAACGCGCCGACGACCGCCTGCAGGCTGACCGCATTCAGGATCAGGACCATCGCGGTGAGGCAGAGCGCCAGCCCGCGGAAGCAGAGGCGGGCGCGCGCATCGATGGTGTCGTTCGAGAGGTCCGCCGCGCCGTTGACCGTGGCGCCTTGCACCTCATCGATGGGCTCGCGCGTCGGAAGCTCGGAGGGGGTGGGGAGTGTCGTCATGTCCTTCTCCATGGACGCCGGACATCCGCCTTGGGTCACCGCCCAGCGCGCATCTGCCGGTATCGAAGCAAGAGCAGGTCCTCGGGGACCCACAGCGTCTTCAGGATCTGATCGACATTTCTCATCCAGCCGCTGGTGACGCACCACCGCAGCTGGGCCGTCGGGACCAACAGGCTGGCGGCGAACTGGTTGGCGGCGCGATCCCGGTGATCCGGTGCGTCGGCCCCGAAGGAGGCCGGTGTCTCCAGATGCGGACGGTCATGCCGCAGGAGGATGTGGCCCAGCCCGTGCGCGATGGCGAAACGCTGGTGGTCGTCGCGCGCAGTCACGTCGACGACGATCCACGGCCGGCCATTGGGCCCGAGGAACACCGCACTGCGGTCCTCGGCGGTCATCGCGTAGACCTCGACGCCCATTCGCCTGGCAATCCGCTCCGGCCGGATCGGCATGGTGCCGTTCCCATACCGCGCCGCGACCCACTCGGCCGCCGTCTCCGGCCGCATGCGCGACAGGTCCACCGGCCAGACCGCCGTCGTCGATGCCGCGCCTGCCTCCGCCTCCTTCATCCATATCCCTCCGCACCCACTCGGGTCATGAAGCCGGCAGTGTCCTCACCGATGGATTTCACGCCTAGCACCCTGTTGGGGCGTTTCGAGGGTTAACCACTCCCCCTGTCGCGCCTGTTTTTGGTGCGCATTGACGCTTGACGGGGCGGTATCGGCAACCGTTCGTCGCGGCATGAGCCGGATTGGGGCTCTTTCGGGGGAGGAGCGCCGCTTGGCACAAAAGCTGCAAAGCCTCGTCCGGAAGCAGTCGCCCCGAGTCGCCCAACAATCAGGAGCCCCCGCGCATGAAGTCCTTCGCCGCCGCCGCCGTCCGCGCCGCCGCCCTTGCGGTCACCGTCGTCGCCACCGCCCTCCCGGCGCTGGCGCAGGAGGCCAACCCGCTGTCCTTCAACGTCAGCGTCACCTCCGACTACCGCTATCGCGGCATCTCGCAGACCCGCCTGAAGCCGGCGCTGCAAGGCGGCGTCGACTACGCCCATTCGAGCGGCTTCTATGTCGGCGCCTGGGGCTCGACGATCAAGTGGATCTCCGACGCCGGTGGCGACGCCGACGTCGAGATCGACACCTACGCCGGCTACAAGACCGAAGTCGGCGGCGGCGTCACCGTCGACGTGGGTTTCCTCCGCTACAACTACCCGGGCAACGACCTGCCGGTCAGCGCCAACACGAATGAGCTGTACGGCGCCGTCAGCTACGGCCCGGCCACGCTGAAGTACTCGCACAGCATCAGCAACCTGTTCGGCAACGCCGATTCGAAGAACAGCGGCTACCTCGAACTGGCCGCCACCTTCGACGTGGGCGGCGGCTTCACGCTGACGCCGCACATCGGCCATCAGAAGGTCAAGAACAACAGCGCCTTCAGCTACACCGACTACTCGCTCACCGTGAACAAGGACTGGTCCGGCTTCACCTTCGGCGCCGGTTTCGTCGCCACCAACACCGACAACTACATCGGCGGCAAGGGCAAGGACCTGGGCAAGAACGGTGTGGTCGTGTCCGTCAAGAAGGTCTTCTGAATCTGAACCAGGAGGGCGCGGGCGGATGGCCGCGCCGCCCTCCGCGCCGCGCATCGAGGAGAAAACGTCATGAAACTGATCACCGCCGTCATCAAGCCCTTCAAGCTGGATGAAGTGCGCGAAGCCCTGAGCGCCATCGGCGTGCAGGGGCTGACCGTCACCGAGGTCAAGGGCTTCGGCCGCCAGAAGGGCCACACCGAGCTGTATCGCGGCGCGGAATACGTCGTCGACTTCCTGCCCAAGGTCAAGATCGAGGCGGCCGTCGCCGACGGCGTCGTCGAGCAGGTCATCGAGGCCATCGAGAACGCCGCCCGCACCGGCAAGATCGGTGACGGCAAGATCTTCGTCTCCCCGCTGGATCAGGTGATCCGCATCCGCACGGGCGAGACCGGCCAGGACGCGCTGTAAGCGCCCCGGCCGAGCGCTGAAACGTCGCGGCCGCCGCGGGTGGCCGCTCCGCAGTCCGTTGCAGTCCCGCGCCGCGCGCCGCACGGCCCGTCGCGTCCGCCGATCCCCAAGATCCAACGAAGAGAGTCCCGATCATGAAGAAACTACTCGCCTGCCTGGCCTTGGCCGCGGCAGCCTTCACCGGCCTGGCCCCCGCGGCCATGGCGCAGGACGCGGCCTCCGCGCCCGCCGTCACCGCCAGCGACACGGCGGCGCCGGTCGCCCCCGCGGCAGCGCCCGCCGCCTCCGCCCCCGCGGAAGCCGCCTCGGCCGCCGCCGCTCCGGCACCGGTCCCCAACAAGGGCGACACCACCTGGATGATGGTCTCCACCCTGCTGGTGATCCTGATGACCGTCCCCGGCCTGGCGCTGTTCTACGGCGGCCTGGTCCGAAGCAAGAACATGCTGTCCGTGCTGATGCAGGTGATGGTGACCTTCTCGCTGATCCTGGTGCTGTGGGCCCTGTACGGCTACAGCCTGGCGTTCACCGAGGGCAACAAGTTCGTCGGCGGCTTCGACCGGCTCTTCATGAAGGGCATCTGGGACAACGCTGCAGGCACCTTCGCCAATGCCGCGACCTTCAGCAAGGGCGTCGTGATCCCCGAGATCGTCTTCGCCGCCTTCCAGGCCACCTTCGCCGGCATCACCTGCTGCCTGATCGTCGGCGCCTTCGCCGAGCGCATCAAGTTCAGCGCCGTGCTGCTGTTCATGGTCCTGTGGTTCACCTTCAGCTATGCGCCGATCGCGCACATGGTCTGGTTCTGGATGGGCCCGGACGCCTACACCGCCGCCGGCGTCGTCGATGAGATGAATGGCAAGGCCGGCCTGATCTGGCAGTGGGGCGCGCTGGACTTCGCCGGCGGCACCGTGGTGCACATCAACGCCGCCGTGGCTGGCATCGTCGGCGCCTTCATGGTCGGCAAGCGCATCGGCTACGGCAAGGAAGCCTTCACGCCGCACAGCCTGACGCTGACGATGGTCGGTGCCTCGCTGCTGTGGGTGGGCTGGTTCGGCTTCAACGCCGGCTCCGCCCTGGAAGCCAACGGCTTCGCCGCGCTGGCCTTCATCAACACCCTGTTCGCCACCGCCGCCGCGGTGCTGGCCTGGTGCGTCGGTGAAGCGCTGCTCAAGGGCAAGGCCTCGATGCTGGGCGCCGCCTCGGGCGCCGTGGCCGGCCTGGTCGCGATCACCCCGGCCGCCGGCAACGTCGGCATCGGCGGCGCGCTGGTCATCGGCCTGATCGCCGGCTTCGCCTGCCTGTGGGGCGTGTCCGGCCTGAAGAAGCTGCTGGGCGCGGACGACTCGCTGGACGTGTTCGGCGTGCACGGCGTGGGCGGCATCGTCGGCGCGTTGCTGACCGGCGTCTTCAACTCGCCCAGCCTGGGCGGCCCGTCGCTGGTCGGCGACTGGGTGACCGCGAGCATGGTCACCGCGGACGCCTACTCGATCGGCTCGCAGGTGCTGACGCAGCTCAAGGCGGTCGTGCTGACCATCGTGTGGTCGGGCGTGGTGTCGGTGATCGCGTTCAAGATCGTCGACCTGGTGATCGGCCTGCGTGTCTCCGAAGAGGAAGAGCGCGAGGGCCTGGACATCAGCTCCCACGGCGAGACCGCGTACCACAAGTGATCTCCTGATCCGCTGATCCTGCAATGGCTGAGGCCGCCCTTCGGGGCGGCCTTCTTCATTGCGGCTGCCCATAATCCGCCGCCATGAACCTCCGCTTTGTCGAAGCCTTCCACTGGGCCGCCTCGCTGCGCAGCGTCACCCGCGCGGCGGAGAAGCTGCACATCACGCAGTCCGCGCTGTCCAGCCGCATCGCCTCGCTGGAAGAAGAGCTCGGCGTGGTGCTGCTGGACCGCCGCGACAAGCAGTTCCGGCTCACCGTCGCGGGCCAGCGCTTCCAGACGCTGGCGCAGCGCCTGCTGGAGGTGCAGCGCCAGGTGAAGGAGGAGATGGGCGGCACCGGCGGCGGCGCTGGCCGGCCGGTGGTGCTGCGCATCGGCGCGATCGAATCGGTGGTGCACAGCTGGCTGACCGGCTGGCTGCAGGAGATGCGGGCGGCGAATCCGGACTTCGAGCTGGAGCTGACGGTGGAGACCTCGCCGGTGCTGGTGGACCAGGTGCGGCGCGGCGCGCAGGACCTGGTGTTCGCGGCGATCCCGGCCGCCGATGCCGGCGGCGTGCGGACGCGCGCGATGGCGCCGATGCCGATGGGCTTCGTCGGCCGCGCCGACCTGCACACGAAGCGGCGTTATGGGCTCTCCGACCTCGCTGGCCACGACCTGCTGACCTTCCAGCGCGGTTCCCAGCCGCACCAGGCGCTGCTGCAGATGTTCCAGGAGTCGGGCCTGCCGCTGCCCCGCGTGCATGCGATCTCGTCGATCTCGGCGATGGTCCAGCTGGTGGAGGGCGGCTTCGGCATCGCGACGCTGCCGGTGGCCGTCGCGGAGCAACTGGCGAAGCGGCTCTCGCTGCGCGTGCTGCGCAGCGATGCCGAGCTCGTGCCGCTGCCCCTGCACGCGAGCTACCGCGAGGATCCCAGCTCGCAGCTCACCGAGTCGGTGCTCGACTCCGCGCTCGACTACGTCGCGCGCCAGCGTCCGTCCGGGAAACCCCGCATGGCATCGGCCCCCGCGCGGCGATAAGCGGAATCGCTACTTGCCTCATCGAAAAAATCGATGAGGCGACGCGCAAAATTTCCATTGGATCGAGCAGGTGGGCGACTCCCACAATGCGTCGCATCGCCCGACAGCCTTCGCGATCCCGCCATGAACCTGCCGACCGCCCGCTTCGATCCCGTCGCCGATCTTCCCGTCCTGGACGCCGCGTCCAGCGCGCTCGAGGTGCGCCTCGCCGCGCGCCATGGCGGCTTCAGCGGCCACACCAGCGGCCTGGCCAGCGACCACGTGCAGGCCAACCTGGCGATCCTGCCGGCGGACCTGGCCGAGGACTTCCGCCGCTATTGCGCGCTGAACCCGAAAGCCTGCCCGCTGCTCGGCGTGAGCGAGCCCGGAAGCCCGTTCCTGGCGGCGCTGGGCGCCGACCTCGACCTGCGCACCGACCTGCCGCGCTACCGCGTCTGGCGGGACGGCGAGCTGATCGACGAACCGGTCGATGTCGCGCGCTGGTGGCGCGAGGACCTGGTCGCCTTCGCCATCGGCTGCTCGTTCTCCTTCGAGCATGCGCTGCTGGCCGAGGGCATTCCGCTGCGGCACGTCGAGCAGGGCCGCAATGTCGCGATGTACCGCACCAGCATCGAGACGGCGCCCGCTGGCGTCTTCCGCGGGCCGACGGTGGTCTCGATGCGGCCGTTGACGGCCGCCGACGCGATCCGCGCGGTGCAGATCACCTCGCGCCTGCCGCAGGTGCACGGCGCGCCGCTGCACCTGGGCGATCCCGCGCGCATCGGCATCCGCGACCTCGCGACGCCGGACTACGGCGACGCCGTCGATGTGCGCGACGGCGAGCTGCCGGTGTTCTGGGCCTGCGGCGTCACGCCGCAGTCGGCGATCGCCACGGCGCGTCCGCCGTTCTGCATCACCCATGCGCCGGGGCACATGCTGGTCACCGATCTCCTGAATCGTGCGTTGCTCGCGGCCTGAGTCCCCGCCGCGATCCGCCCGTCTCCGCAGTACCGTCCCGGCCGCCGCCCGCCCCGCGCGCGAGGCGACGGCCGTCTCCGTCCCCCGCCGGCGCGTGTCGCCGGCATCGAAGAAAGACGACACCATGTGGCTCCGAGACACCACGCCCCCTGAGCGGCGCACGCTGACCGCGACCTTCGCCGGCTATGCCGTCGACGGCTTCGACTACATGATCTACACCTTCCTCATCCCGACGCTGATCGCGGCCTGGGGCATGAGCAAGGGCCAGGCCGGCGCGATCGCCACCGGTGCGCTGCTGACCTCGGCCGTCGGCGGCTGGGCGGCGGGCGTCCTGGCCGACCGCTTCGGCAGGGTGCGCGTGCTGCAGTGGACGGTGCTGTGGTTCGCGCTGTTCACCTTCCTCAGCGGCTTCACCACCTCCTTCGAGCAGCTGTTCTTCACCCGCGCGATGCAGGGCTTCGGCATGGGCGGCGAGTGGGCGGTGGGCTCGGTGCTGATCGCCGAGACGATCAACGCCAGGCACCGCGGCAAGGCCGCCGGCCTGGTGCAGAGCAGCTGGGCGATCGGCTGGGCGGCCTCGGCGCTGGCGTTCTGGGGGCTGTACTCGGTGCTGCCGCCGGAGACCGCCTGGAAGGTGCTGTTCTGGATCGGCATCCTGCCGGCGCTGCTGATCCTCTACATCCGCCGCAACCTCGACGAACCGCCGGTCTACCTGGCCGAGCAGGCGCGTGCCAAGGCCCGCGGACAGCGCGCCAACTTCCTGCGCATCTTCTCGCCCGAGCTGCTGCGCAACACGGCGCTGGCGAGCCTGCTGGCCACCGGCATGCAGGGCGCGTACTACTCGGTGACCACCTGGCTGCCGACCTTCCTCAAGACCGAGCGGCAGCTCTCGGTGCTGGGCACCAGCGGCTACCTGCTGGTGCTGATCGCCGGCTCCTTCGCCGGCTACCTGACCAGCGCCTGGCTCTGCGATGCCATCGGAAGACGCCGCTGCTTCATGCTGTTCGCGCTGATGGGCGGCGTGCTAGTGCTGGCCTACACCCAGATGCCGATCACCGACGCGGCGATGCTGGTGCTCGGTTTCCCGCTGGGCTTCTTCCTGTCCGGGATCTTCTCCGGCATGGGCGCCTTCCTGGCCGAGCTCTTCCCCAGCGACGTGCGCGGCTCCGGCCAGGGCTTTTGCTACAACATCGGGCGGGCGCTCGGCGCCGCGTGCCCGGCGCTGATCGGCCACTTCAGCACCCAGTACCCGCTGGGGCAGACGCTGGGCTGGATGGCGGCGCTGTGCTACGGGCTGGTGATCCTGGCGGCGCTGGCGCTGCCGGAAACCCGTGGCCGCGAGCTGGCGCCGGCCGCCGCCTGACCGGCCCGCACCCTTCGAATCACGGGCGCCCGGCGCTGGATGCCGGGTGCTGGAACGGACCTCCTGGACCTCACGATGCAAGCCACTCCCACCCCCGATCGCTGGCAGTTCTGGATCGACCGCGGCGGCACCTTCACCGACCTGGTCGGCCGCGCGCCCGACGGCACGCTGCACACGCTCAAGCTGCTGTCCGAGAACCCCGAGCACTACCGCGATGCCGCGGTCGAAGGCATCCGTCGCCTGCTTGGCCTGAAGCCGGGCGAAGCGATCACCGCCGCGCTCGTCGACTGCGTGAAGATGGGCACGACCGTCGCGACCAACGCGCTGCTGGAGCGCCGCGGCGACCGCACGCTGCTGGTGACGACGCGTGGCTTCCGCGACGCGCTGCGCATCGCGACGCAGGCGCGGCCCAAGCTCTTCGAGCGCCACATCCAGCTGCCCGAGCTGCTCTACGAGCGGGTGATCGAAGCCGATGAGCGCGTCGACGCTCAGGGCGCGGAAATCAGACCGCTGGACGAGGCCGCGCTGCGCGTCGACCTGCAATCGGCCTTCGACGCCGGCCTGCGCGCCTGCGCCATCGTGTTCCTGCACGGCTGGCGCGCCCCCGAGCATGAGCTGGCCGCCAAGCGGCTGGCGCAGGCGGTCGGGTTCACGCAGATCTCGGTCTCGCACGAGGTCAGCCCGCTGATGAAGCTGATCCCCCGCGGCGACACCACCGTGGTCGACGCCTACCTGAGCCCGATCCTGCGCCGCTACGTCGACCAGGTCGCCGCCGAGATGCCGGGCGTGCGGCTGTTCTTCATGCAGAGCTCCGGCGGCCTGACCGAGGCACGCCGCTTCCAGGGCAAGGACGCCATCCTGAGCGGCCCGGCCGGCGGCATCGTCGGCATGGTGCGCACCGCGCAGGCGGCCGGCCACGACAAGGTCATCGGTTTCGACATGGGCGGCACCTCGACCGACGTCAGCCACTTCGCCGGCGAATTCGAACGCGCCTTCGACACCGAGGTCGCCGGCGTGCGCATGCGCGCGCCGATGATGAGCATCCACACGGTGGCGGCGGGCGGCGGCTCGGTGATCGCCTTCGACGGTGCGCGGCTGCGGGTGGGGCCGGCGTCGGCCGGCGCCAATCCCGGTCCGGCCAGCTACCGGCGCGGCGGTCCGCTGGCCACCACCGATGCGAACGTGATGCTGGGCCGCATCCAGCCGGCGCATTTCCCCAAGGTCTTCGGCCCGGCCGCGGACCAGGCGCTCGACGGCGAGGTCGTCCGCGCCCGCTTCGCCGACCTGGCCGGGCAGATGTCCGCGGCCGGCAAGCCGATGACGGCCGAGGACGCGGCCGCCGGCGCGCTGCAGATCGCCGTCGGCGCGATGGCCAACGCGATCAAGCGGATCTCGGTGGCGCGCGGCTACGACGTCACCGGCTACACGCTGCAGTGCTTCGGCGGTGCCGGCGGCCAGGCGGCCTGCCTGGTTGCCGACGCGCTGGGCATGACGCGCATCCTGGCCCATCCGTTCGCGGGCGTGCTCAGCGCCTACGGCATGGGGCTGGCCGACCAGACCGCGATGCGCGAGGCCTCGATCGAGCGCCCGCTGGACGAGGACGGCCTGGCCGCGGCGCGCGAGACCGCACGGTCGCTGGCGACGCAGGCGGGCGGCGAGCTGGCGTCGCAGGGCGTGTCCGACGACGCGCTGCGCACGATCGCACGGGCGCAGGTCCGCTATCAGGGCACCGACACCGCGCTGAGCTGCCCGCTGCCGCTGGACGGCCCGGCCCCCGCTGCGATCGGCGCGATCCGCGAGGCCTTCGAGCAGGCGTATCGCCGGCGCTTCGCCTTCCTGATGCCGGACCGCACGCTGGTGATCGAGGCGGTGTCGGTGGAGGCGCTCGCCGCCGGTGCGACGCTGGAGGCGCCGGCCGAGGCCGGCATCGCCAGCACGCATCATCCAAGACCGCTGGAGCGCGTGCGCATGTACTGCCTGGCCGACGACCAGCCGGCCGGCTGGCGCGACGCCGAGCTGCATCATCGCGATGCGCTGAGACCGGGCGCCCGCATCGATGGCCCGGCGATCGTCGCCGAACGCAATGCGACGACCGTCGTGGACGCCGGCTGGCGCGCCGAGCTGCAGCCCTCGGGCGACCTGCTGCTGACGCGCATCCGCGAGCGCGCCCGCACCCGCGCGCTCGGCACCGAGGCCGACCCGGTCGTGCTGGAGGTCTTCAACAACCTCTTCATGAACATCGCCGAGCAGATGGGGCTGCGGCTCCAGAACACGGCGCACTCGGTCAACATCAAGGAGCGGCTGGACTTCAGCTGCGCGCTCTTCGACGGCCAGGGCCAGTTGATCGCCAACGCGCCGCACATGCCGGTGCACCTGGGCTCGATGAGCGAGTCCATCCGCTCGGTGATCGAGCGCAACCCGGACATGGCGCGCGGCGACGTCTACGTGCTCAACGATCCGTACCACGGCGGCACGCACCTGCCGGACATCACCGTCGTCACGCCGGTCTTCCTGGACGAGGACGATGTCCGCCCCGGCTTCTTCGTCGCCAGCCGCGGCCACCATGCCGACATCGGCGGCATCACGCCGGGCTCGATGCCGCCGTTCTCCCGCGACATCACCGAGGAGGGCGTGCTGATCGACAACTTCCAGCTGGTCGCGCAGGGCCGCCTGCGCGAGGCCGAACTGCAGGCGCTGCTGCGCTCGGGGCCGCATCCGAGCCGCAACCCGGCGCAGAACCTGGCCGACCTGCGCGCGCAGGTGGCGGCGAACGAGAAGGGCGTGCAGGAACTGCAGGCGATGGTCACGCAGTTCGGCCGCGCCACCGTCGAGGCCTACATGCAGCATGTGCAGGACAACGCCGAGGCGTCGGTGCGGCGGGTCATCTCGGTGCTGAAGGACGGCGCGTTCACGCTGCCGCTGGACAACGGCGCCCGCATCCAGGTGAAGGTGACGGTGGACGCGGCAGCGCGACGCGCGACGGTGGACTTCACCGGCACCAGCGCCCAGCAGCCCAACAACTTCAATGCGCCCAAGTCGATCACGATGGCGGCGGTGCTCTACGTGTTCCGCACGCTGGTGGACGACGCGATCCCGCTCAACGCCGGCTGCCTCAAGCCGATCGACGTGATCGTGCCGGAGGGCTGCATGCTCAACCCGCGCCATCCGGCGGCGGTGGTGGCGGGCAACGTGGAGACCTCCCAGTGCGTCACCAACGCGCTGTATGGCGCGCTGGGCGTGATGGCCGCAGGCCAGTGCACGATGAACAACTTCACCTTCGGCGACGCGACCCACCAGTACTACGAGACGATCTCCGGCGGCTCCGGCGCCGGGCCCGGCTTCGACGGCACCTCGGTCGTGCAGACGCACATGACCAACTCCCGGCTGACCGATCCCGAGGTGCTGGAGTTCCGCTTCCCGGTGCGGCTGGACAGTTACGCGATCCGCCAGGATTCGGCGGGCGCCGGCCGCTGGCAAGGCGGGCAGGGCGGCGAGCGCCGCATCCGCTTCCTGACGCCGATGACGGCGTCGATCCTGAGTAACGGCCGCGGCGCCGGCGCCTTCGGCATGGCGGGTGGGTCGCCGGGCGCGGTGGGCGAGAACCGGGTGGAACGCGCCGACGGACGGGTCGAGGCGCTCGGCCACATCGGCCAGGTGGAGATGGCGCCGGGGGATGTCTTCGTCATCCGCACCCCGGGCGGGGGCGGGTACGGCACCCCCTGAGGCCTCCCCTTGAGATGGGGCGGACAGCCCCCATGTGGGCGTGCCTAGAATCCGAAGACCCGCCCCACAGGCTGTCCAGGCGCCGCCCATCATGGTCCCTCACCTCATCACCGCCCTGACCGGGCCCATCAATGAACTGGAGCAGCGCGTGCTCGAGTCGATGCCGGCGATCGAACGCTGGTTCCGGCTCGAATGGATGGAGCACACGCCGCCCTTCTACAGCTCGGTGGACCTGCGCAATGCCGGCTTCAAGCTGGCGCCGGTGGACACCAACCTGTTCCCGGGCGGCTTCAACAACCTGACGCCCGAGATGCTGCCGCTGGCCGTCCAGGCGGCGATGGCGGCGATCGAGAAGATCTGCCCCGAGGCCAAGAACCTGCTGCTGGTGCCCGAGGCGAAGAACCGCGGCAGCTTCTATCTGTCCAACCTGGCGACGCTGGTGCGCATCTTCTCGATGGCCGGCCTGAACGTGCGGCTGGGCTCGCTGGACGAGTCGATCAAGGAGCCGACCACCGTCGCGCTGCCCGACGGCAGCGCGCTGACGCTGGAGCCGCTGGTGCGCCAGCGCTCGCGGCTGATGCTCAAGGACTTCGATCCCTGCACCATCCTGCTGAACGACGACCTGTCTGCCGGCATCCCCGACCCGCTCACCCACCTGCACGAGCAGTACCTGCTGCCGCCGCTGCATGCCGGCTGGGCGCAGCGCCGCAAGAGCCAGCACTTCCGCGCCTACGAGGAGGTGTCCAAGAAGTTCGCCAAGCTGCTGGGCATGGACCCGTGGCTGATCTATCCGCATTCGGTCGCGGTCGACGGCCTGGACTTCAACACCGGCGCCGGGCTGGACGCGCTGCAGGCGCAGGTGGACGCGACGCTGACCCGCACCCGCCGCAAGTACAAGGAATACGGCATCAACGAGAAGCCCTTCGTCGTGGTCAAGCCCGATGCCGGCACCCACGGCCTGGGCGTGATGACCATCCGCGACGCCAAGGACCTCGAGGCGCTGGCGATCAAGGCGCGCGAGAAGCTGGCGAAGCTGCAGGGCGTGCCGGCGCTGTCCCAGGTGCTGGTGCAGGAAGGCGTGGCCACGCACGAGCGCATCCACGAGGCGGTGGCCGAGCCGGTGGTCTACATGATGGACCGCTACGTCGTCGGCGGCTTCTACCGCGTGCATGCGGACCGGGCCGAGGACGAGAACCTGAACGCGCCGGGCTCGAGCTTCGTGCCGCTGGCCTTCGCCCATTCGTCGCACCTGCCCGCGCCCGGCGAGAAGCCCGGCGCCAGCGCGCCCAACCGCTTCTACATGTATGGCGTGATCGGCCGCCTGGCGATGCTGGCGGCGAGCTACGAGCTCGAGACCACCGATCCGGACGCCGAAGACTACGCCTGAACGCCGGCCGCGCCGCCCTCCGGGCGCGCGGCCTCCACCAGCAGCTGCTTGAAGCGGTCGACCGCCTCGCCCTGCGTGTCCGGCAGATGCCAGACGCTCATCGGCCCGAGTCCCAGGTCCACCGCGTGCGGCAGCAGGACCACCACGCCGCGCTTGGCCGCCGCCACCGCCATGTCCTGGGTCATCACCGCGACCAGCGGCATCTCGCGCATCAGGCTCAGCGCCAGCATCGCGTCGCCGCTCTCGATCAGGTCGGTCGGCGGCGCCAGGCCCATCTCCTGCCAGAGCCGGTCCATCAGCAGACGGGTGCGCGTGCCCGGCAGCTGCCAGATCCAGCGCTGACGGCTCAGCACCTCCCAGCTCAGCCGCGGCGTGCGCGCCAGCGGATGCTGCGCGCTCATCGTCAGCACCTCCGGCTGCGGCGCCAGGGCCACCCGCGCCAGGCCCAGCGGCTCGTCCTGCGGCATCGCCCGGGCGACGACCAGGTCCAGCGTGCCCGCCAGCAGGTCGGTGAAGAGCGAGCGCAGCGCGTGGGTGCGCACGCTCACCGTGACGCCGGGGTTCTCGCCCTTCATCGCGGTGATCGCGATGGGCAACAAGCGTGCGAGCGCTGCGTTGGTCGCACCGATGCGCACCTCGCCGGACGCGCCGCGCACCATCGTGGCGACATCGCCGGCGGCCCGCTGCAGATCGGCGTCGAGCTTGACGGCCAGCACCAGCAGCCGCCGGCCCAGCGGCGTCGGCTGCATGTTGCGTCCGCGCCGCACGAACAGGGTTTGTCCCAGCCCCTGCTCCAGCTCCGCCAGCGTCTTGCTCACCGCGGGCTGGGTGACATGCAGCAGATCGGCGGCGGCGCTGATGTTGCCGGTGTCGCGCAGCGCCAGCAGCACCCGCGCATGCCGCAGCGACATGCGCCGCATGACGAAGTGTTCGGCGGCTTCCGGGGAGGTGGATGACGCGTTCATAACCTGAGGTTCACAAATCCATCACAAAGCTTCATGGGCCATCGGGAACCGCTCCTTACCGTGACGCACGCCTCCCCCGAGTCTTGTCACAGGAGTGATTGCCACATGGTCCGTCGTTTTTCCCGTCCGCAACGCCTGCACGTCCTGCAGTGGGCCGCCGCCGCAGCGGCCCTGGCGTTGGCCAGCCCATCCCAGGCCCAGTCCCCGGCCCCCCAGGCCTCGCAGGCCGCGACCCCCACCCCGTCCTCGCCCTCGGACGATGCGAAGAAGCTGGAGCGGGTGGAGATCACCGGCACGCTGATCAAGCGCACCGACAAGGAGACGCCGTCGGTGGTCCAAAGTATCACCCGCGAGCAGATCCGCAACTCCGGCTATGCCAACGTCGAGGAGCTGCTGCGTGCGAATTCCGCGGTGGACATCGGCTCGATCGGCGACGGCGCGGCCTCGGGCTTCGTCGGCGGCGTGTCGACGATCTCGCTGCGCGGCTTCGGCTCCCAGGGCACGCTGATCCTGATCAACGGCCGCCGCACCGCGCCGGTGGCGGCGGTGGACGTGAACTTCGGCCGCGGCTCGATGATCAACGTCAACACCATCCCCAAGGAGGCGATCGAGCGCATCGACATCCTGAAGGACGGCGCCTCGGCGATGTACGGCTCGGACGCGATGGCCGGCGTCGTCAACTACATCCTGCGCAAGGACTACCAGGGCATCGAGGGCAGCGCCTCCTACGGCGCCAACGACCGCGGCGTGGGCGCGACGAAGAACGGGTCCCTGACCTTCGGCTTCGGCAACCTGGACACGCAGCGCTTCAACGTCTTCGGCGGCCTGGAAGTCTCCAAGCGCGACAGCGTGATGGCCAACGAGCTCAAGGACCGCGGCAACCTGGCGCTGCAGAACCAGTACCTGACCAGCAACGGCTCCCTGGCGCGCTTCACGCCGGACTCCTCGGCCTCGTTCTACGGCAACTACTACCGCGTGCCGACCAGCCTCACCGGCACCACCCCGATCAACGGCATCAACGTCGCCAACAACAACCTGTCGGGGGTGAACTACCTGGGCACGCTGTCGGGCTGCCCGCCCGAGCGCACCGTCGGCCAGGGCGTGCCGAACCGGCCGGCGGGTTTCCTGCCCACCACCGCCACGCTGCCCACCGGCATGTGCCGCTTCAGCCTGGACGATGCGGACGAGGTCGTCGCCAAGCAGGACCGCACCAGCGGCATGGTGCGCGGCACCTTCGCGATCAACGATGCGCTGACCGCCTATGCGGACCTGATGGTCTCCAAGACCAAGACGGTGGAGCAGCGCGCGCCCTATGCGATGACCACCTCGCTGGTCACTTCGGGCAACCCGGTCGCGACGACCTGGCCCAAGCTCGACGGCAGCTTCCTGCGCCAGAACGCGATCATCCTGCCCGTCGGCCACCCGGACAACCCGACCAACGGCACCGCCAGTGCGCAGCCGGTGCAGCTGATCTACCGCTTCGAGGACCTGCCCACCGGCGACATCAACGTGCTGCGCTCCACGCGCCTGACCGCGGGCCTGGAGGGCACCGCCTTCGGCTGGGACTTCGACACCGCGATCCTGTTCAGCCAGAACGACAACGAGCGCTTCCAGGAAGGCCGCGTGCGCAGCTCGCTGCTCAACGCCGCGATCGCCAACGGCAGCTACCGCTTCGGCAAGCCCAACTCGCGCGAGGCGATCAACAGCGTGTCGTCGACGGCCTACAACGAGGGCAAGTCGCGCCTGGTCTCCTGGGACGTGCGCGGCAGCCGCGAGCTGTTCGACCTGCCCGGCGGCCGGGCGGCCATCGCCATCGGCACCGAGCTGCGCAAGGAAAAGCTGGAGGCGATTCCCGATGATGTCTACTCGACCGGCGACTACATCGGCCTGGTGGCCAATGGCGCCTCGGGCAGCCGCAAGTCCTACGCCGCGTTCACCGAGCTGAGCCTGCCGGTGGTCAAGCAGCTGGAGCTGCAGGCCGCGGCGCGCTACGAGCACTACGACGACTTCGGCAACAGCACCACCGGCAAGGCCGGCTTCAAGTGGACGGCGCTGCCCTCGCTGATGGTCTTCCGCGGCACGGCGGCCACCGGCTTCCGCGCGCCGGCGATCTCGCAGATCGGCAACTCCTTCGCGCTGTCCTTCCACAGCTTCCAGGAGCGCCGCGTCTTCGACAGCCTGCGCTGCGACACCAGCAACCCGAACGCGCCGGTGAGCAAGGCGCCGGTGTCCAACAACCGCGACTGCAACGTGCTGGGCTTCACCGCGGTGCCGTCGGGCACCACCAGCCCGGGCAGTCTGCCGACGGTGATCAGCGCCAATCCGGACCTGCAGCCGGAGAAGTCCAACTCCTTCACCTTCGGCATGATCTTCACGCCGAGCCAGTACGCGGACCTGGCGATCGACGGCTGGTACTTCCACCGCAAGAACGAGATCCGCTCCCAGCGCGGCGTGGACATCATGGACGACTACAACGCCAACCCGGCGGGCAACACGCAGGTCGTGCGCGATCCCAATCCGCAGACCTGGCTGCCGGGCGTGGACAACAGCGGGCCGATCATCATGCTGGTGCGCCAGTACGGCAACAACGAGTGGACCAAGACCTCGGGCATCGACTACGACCTGAACCTGCGGCTGCCGCCGACGGCCTGGGGCAAGTTCAGCCTGAACGTCAACGGCACCTACACGGCGCGCTACGACCAGGTGGTGGTGAAGGGCCAGGCGGTGCAGCACCAGGTGGGCACGACGGTGTCGGACATCTCCAAGACCCGGGCCAGCGCCACCTTCAAGTGGGACACCGACCAGGCGGGCGCCTGGCTGCGCTTCAACCACGCGGATCCGCTGTCGAGCACCGTCTGCTCGTCGCTGACCGCGGCGCAGCGGGCCTTCCTGAGCAACCTGAACCGCTGCCGGGTCGGCCGGGACCGCACCATCGACCTGGGCGGCTCCTACCGCGGCATCAAGGGCCTGACGCTGTCGGCCAGCGTGGTGAACCTCACCAACGACTACGACCGCGCCAACGGCATCCCGACGGTGCTGAGCTACTACGACACCGGCGCGACCAACCTGCTGGGCCGCCGCTTCACCGTCGGCGCCAGCTACGTGTTCCAGTGAACGCCGTGCCGCCGGCGCCGTCGGGAGACGGTGGCCGGCGGGCGGTCGCGCCGGGGCCGGATTTCCCGGTCCAAGCGCAACCGCCGCCGTCCGTCAAGCCCGCCCCCGCAACGGCGGGAGTGGCGATTGACGCACTGCACAACGGAAGGCAGACAATACGCGCTTTCGACTTCCGGCGGCCCGGGCGGCCGCCGCGCCTTTCGTGAGTTCACACAACGCGCCCCGCTCGCCGGCCGTCCTGGCCGGGCTGACCATCGGCGCCCTCGGTGTCGTCTACGGCGACATCGGCACCAGCCCCCTGTACGCGCTCAAGGAAGTCTTCCACGGCGCGCACGTCCCCATGACGCACGACAACATCCTCGGGGTGCTGTCGCTGCTGTTCTGGACCATGACCATCGTGGTCTCCTTCAAGTACGTGCTGCTGATCCTGCGCGCGGACAACAACGGCGAAGGCGGCCTGATCGCGATGCTGGCGCTGGCCACCACCGCCGTGCGCGAGAAACCCACGCTGCGACGCGGGCTGATGCTGGTGGGGCTCTTCGGCACGGCGATCTTCTTCGGCGACGCGGTCATCACGCCGGCGATGACGGTGCTCTCGGCGGTCGAGGGCATCGAGGTCTACGCGCCGCAGTACCACGACGCGGTGGTGCCGATCTCCCTGGTGGTGCTGGCGGGGCTGTTCGCGGTCCAGCGCTTCGGCACCGGCGGCGTGGGCAAGGCCTTCGGGCCGGTGATGCTGGTGTGGTTCACCTCGCTGGCGCTGCTGGGCATCCCCAAGATCGTCGGCAATCCGCATGTGCTGCAGGCCATCAACCCGATGTGGGCGATCGAGTTCTGCGCGCACTACGGCTGGATCGCCTTCGTCGCGCTGGGCGCGGTGGTGCTGGTGGTGACCGGCGGCGAGGCGCTGTACGCGGACCTGGGCCACTTCGGCAAGCAGCCGATCCGCATCGCCTGGTACAGCTTCGTGATGCCGGCGCTGACGCTGAACTATTTCGGCCAGGGCGCGCTGCTGCTGGACCGGCCGGAAGCGATCAAGAACCCCTTCTTCCTGCTGGCGCCGGGCTGGGCGGAGATCCCGCTGTTCGTGCTGGCGACGCTGGCGGCGATCGTGGCCTCGCAGGCGCTGATCACGGCGGCCTTCTCGGTGACCAAGCAGGCGGTGCAGCTCGGGCTGCTGCCGCGCATGCGCATCGTGCACACCTCGGTGCGGGACATCGGCCAGATCTACGTGCCCTTCGTCAACTGGGGCCTGTTCGCCTTCGTCGTCGTGGCGGTGGCCTTCTTCGGCTCGTCGAGCAAGCTGGCCGGCGCCTACGGCGTGGCGGTGACCATCGACATGACCATCACCACGGTCATGACCTTCTTCGTGATCCGCTTCGGCTGGCGCTATCCGCTGTGGCTGTGCGTGCTGGCGACCGGCGCGTTCTTCGTCATCGACGCGACCTTCCTGGCCTCCAACCTGCTGAAGATCGCCCACGGCGGCTGGTTCCCGCTGCTGATCGGCTTCGGCATGTTCACGCTGATGCTGACCTGGAAGCAGGGCCGCCGGCTGCTGTCGGACAAGCTGCGCGAGGACGCGATCGACCTGAAGAGCTTCCTCGAGGCGGTGTTCATCAACCCGCCGACGCGGGTGCAGGGCAGCGCGGTGTTCCTGTCGGCGGAGCAGGGCGTCACGCCCAACGCGCTGCTGCACAACCTCAAGCACAACAAGGTGTTGCACGAGCAAAACCTGTTCGTCAGCGTCAAGCATCACGAGGTGCCGTGGATCGGGTTCGAGAGACGTGTCGAGGTCGAGAGCCTGGACAACGACTGCTGGCAGGTGACGCTGCACTTCGGATTCAAGAACGAACCGGACGTGCCGGACGCGCTCAAGCTGCTGGAGCAGCGCGGCGTCCACCTGGACGAGATGGAAACCAGCTACTTCCTGTCGCGCGACATCGTCATCCCGACCATCGGCTCGGGCATGGCGCTGTGGCGGGAGAAGCTCTTCGCGAGCATGCACCGCAACGCGGCTGCCGCGGCGGACTTCCTGCACCTGCCGACCAACCGGATCGTGGAACTGGGGTCGAAGGTCGAGATCTGACGGTCGCAGGGACGCGGAGCGCGGTCGTTATGCTTCGCGTCATGAAACGCTGGCTGCAAGACCTGTCCCTCTCCGCCGCGGTCGCGGGCTTCGTGGCCGTGCTCGTGGGCTTCACCAGCTCGGTGGCCATCGTGTTCCAGGCCGCGCAGGCGCTGGGCGCGACGCCGGCCCAGACCAGCTCCTGGATCTGGGCGCTCGGGCTGGGCATGGGACTGACCAGCCTGGGCCTGTCGCTGTGGACGCGCCAGCCCGTCCTCACCGCCTGGTCGACGCCCGGCGCCGCGCTGCTGGCCGGCGTGTCCGGCATCTCCATGCCCGAGGCCGTCGGCGCGTTCATCGTCTGCGGCGCGCTGATCCTCATCGCCGGTGCGACCCGCTGGTTCGAACGGATCATGGACCGCATCCCCATCGCCATCGCCTCCGCGCTGCTGGCCGGCGTGCTGGCGCGATTCGGGCTGGACGCCGTGCTCGCGACGAAGACCGCCCCCGCGATGGCCCTCACGATGGCGCTCGTCTACGTCGCGGCGCGTCGCTTCCTGCCGCGCTACGCGACGCCGCTGGTGCTGCTCGCCGGCGTCGCCGTCGCGGCCTCGCAGGGCCGGCTGCATCTCGAGGCCGTCGAGTGGGGCTGGGCGATGCCGGTCTGGGTCACGCCGGCGTTCTCGCTGCCCGCGCTGGTCGGCGTGGCGCTGCCGCTGTTCCTCGTCACGATGGCTTCGCAGAACCTGCCCGGCGTCGCGGCGCAGCGGGCGTCGGGGTATCAGACGCCGGTGTCGGCGAGCATCGCCGCCACCGGCCTGGCCTCGGTGGTCTTCGCGCCGTTCGGCGGCTATGCGTTCAACCTGGCGGCGATCACCGCGGCCATTTGCATGGGCCGCGAGGCGCACGAGGATCCGGCCCGGAGATACACGGCGTCGGCGATGGCGGGACTGTTCTATATCGCCATCGGCTTGGCCGGCGGCGCGGTGGTGGGGCTGCTGACCGCCTTCCCCCGCGAGTTGATCGCGGCGGTGGCGGGACTGGCCCTGCTGGGCACGATCGCCGGCGGGCTGTCCGCCGCGCTGAAGGATGAGCGTCATCGCGACGCCGCCATCCTGACCTTCCTGGTCACGCTCTCGGGGCTGAGCCTGCTGGGCATCGGCTCGGCGTTCTGGGGCGTGGTCGCCGGTGCGGTTTCTCTTTTGGTGCAACACTTCCGGGCCGCTCCCAGATAGTGATCCTGCCTCGGGGGCTGGCCCTCACCCCCGCCCTCTCCCGCAAGCGGGAGAGGGAGTTCATGCCCGAGGTCCGAAGGTCGCTGCCAAAACCCGGGCCTCGCCGCCGAATTGCCGCCTAATTGCCCGAACTGCCGCCGAATTGCCGGCGTTTGCCGAATCCCTTGTCGAAAGCCCTGTCCATGAAACTGCTGTTCGTCGCCGACCCGCTGTCCACGTTCAACACCTACAAGGACTCCACCTTCGCGATGATGCGGGAGGCCGCCCGGCGCGGACACGAGCTGTGGGTGTGCGAGGTGCCCGACCTGCTGTGGGTCAGCGGCGGCCGGGTGACGGCGCATGCGGCCCGGCAACTGACGCTGACGCTGGAAGCCGTCGCCAGCCAGGCCGGCACGAAGCTCGCCGTGTGGCACGAGGTCACCGCGACGCGGGACCTGGCGCTGGCCGATGTCGACGCGGTGCTGATGCGCAAGGACCCGCCCTTCGATTCGGAGTTCTTCTACGCGACCCACCTGCTGGAGCAGGCCGAGCGCGAAGGCGCGCGCGTGTTCAACAAGGCCGCGTCGCTGCGCGACCATCCGGAGAAGCTGGCGATCCTGGAGTTCCCGCAGTTCATCGCGCCGACGCTGGTGACGCGCTCCGCCGCCGCGATCCGGGCCTTCCATGCGGAGCACCAGGACATCATCCTCAAGCCGCTGGACGGCATGGGCGGCATGGGCATCTTCCGCGTCAAGGCCGACGCGCTGAACCTGGGCAGCATCATCGAGACGCTGAACAAGAACGGCGCGCAGTCGGTGATGGTGCAGCGCTTCGTGCCAGAGATCGTCCAGGGCGACAAGCGCATCCTGCTGATCGGCGGCAAGCCGGTGCCGTACTCGCTGGCGCGCATCCCGCAGGGCACCGAGGTGCGCGGCAACCTGGCCGCCGGCGGCAAGGGCGTGGCCCAGCCGCTGACCGACGACGACCGCCGCATCGCCGAAGCGCTGGCGCCGGTGCTCGCCGCGCGCGGGCTGCTGCTGGTGGGGCTGGACGTGATCGGCGACAAGATGACCGAGCTCAACGTGACCAGCCCGACCTGCTTCCAGGAAATCATGGAACAGACCGGTTTCGACGTCGGCGCGGTGTTCATCGACGCGCTGGAAGCGGCGGTGAAGGCCGCGCCTTGATCGCCGGACCGGACCAGGATCCCGCCATGACTTTTGAATTGCTCAGCGAGCACGCCAGCTTCGGCGGCGTGCAGCGTTTCCACCGCCACGATTCGGTCGAGATCGGCCTGCCGATGCGCTTCGCGCTGTACCTGCCGCCGGGCGGGGCGCGGGCGGCGAAGGGGCTGCTGGTGTTCCTCGCGGGGCTGACCTGCACCGAGGAGACCTTCACCATGAAGGCCGGCGCCCAGCGCCAGGCTGCTGCGCTGGGCCTGGCGCTGCTGATGCCGGACACCAGCCCGCGCGGCGAGACCGTCAGCGCGCTGCCGGGGGCGAGCGCGTCCTGGGACTTCGGCATCGCCGCGGGCTTTTACCTCGATGCGACACAGGCGCCGTGGGCGACGCACTGGCGCATGGAAAGCTACCTGATGAAGGAGCTCATCCCGCAGGTGCAGGCCGAGTTGGGCGTGGACGCGGCGCGGACCGGGATCGCCGGCCATTCGATGGGCGGGCATGGGGCGCTGACGCTGGCGCTGCGGCATCCGGGCGCGTTCGCGTCGGTGTCGGCGATCGCGCCGATCGCGGCGCCGAGCCGTTGCCCGTGGGGCGAGAAGGCCTTCACCGGTTACCTTGGCGATGACCGCGACGCGTGGCCCGCGCACGATGCGAGCGCGCTGATGCAAGCGCAGGCGCGCGTGCCGTACCCGGGCGGCCTGCTGGTCGACCAGGGGCTGGCGGACCGATTCCTGGTCGAGCAGTTGTTCCCGGAGGCGCTCGAATCCGCGTGTGCGGCGATTGGGCAGCCGCTGACGCTGCGCCGGCACGACGGGTATGACCACGGGTACTACTTCATCGCGTCGGTGATCGACGATCATCTGGCGCATCACGCCCTGCAGTTCAGAGGCTGATCGCCGTCACCGATGACGCGTCCTTGCGGGCCCGGCGCCGATCGGGTGCTCGGATGTCCGGGCGCCCTGGTGTCTGGAGTGCGCGTTTGCGTTTGCCGCCGCGTGTGGCGCCCGGCGCCCGGTTGCTCGCCGGTCGCTGGCGGATGAACGAGAGCACCGGAGAGTCCAATGCGTATCGCCCTGCTGTCCGACATCCACGGCAACCTGCCCGCGCTGGAGGCCGTCGTGGCCGACCTGCGCCCGCGCGGCGTGGACACGATCGTCAATCTCGGGGACATCCTGTCCGGTCCGCTGCTGCCGCTGGAGACGGCGCGCTACCTGATGGCCCAGGACTGGCCGACGATCGCCGGGAACCATGAGCGGCAGCTGCTGGCGATCACGGCGGCGAAGCCGGGCGGTGCCTCGGACCGTTTCGCTCGGGAGTGCCTGGGCGAGGCGGAACTCGACTGGCTGCGCGCGCTGCCGGCGACGCTGCGGCTCAACGACGAGGTGTTCCTGTGCCACGGCACGCCGCGCCGGGACATCGAGTACTTCCTCGACTCGCAGGTCGGCGAGCGCCTGGTGCTCGCGTCGGCGGAAGAGGTCACCGAGCGCCTCGCCGAGGAGCGATCCGAGCTGGTCTGTTGCGGCCATACGCACATTCCCCGGGTGCTGCGCAGTGCGCGCGGGCAATGGCTGGTGAATCCGGGGAGCGTGGGCTTGCAGGCCTGGGATGACGATCACCCCGAGCCGCACGTCGCGGAGATGGGATCGCCGGATGCGCGCTATGCCATCGTGGAGAAGACGGTGCAGGGATGGCGGGTGACGTCGATCAGCGTGCCGTATGACCACGAAGCCGCTGCGCGGATCGCGGTCCGCAATGGGCGTGAAGATTGGGCGAGGTGGTTGAGGACGGGCTACGCGGCGGCTTGATTGCTCGCCGCGATACGTTCGTAGATGACCTCGGCGGGAATGGTGAGGTCCAGGGATTCCAAGTGAAGCGGCGCATCGCCGATGGACGGATGGCGCGACCACCGGCCATCGGATTCCCGGCGGTGAAGATCGATGCGGCGGCGGACATGGTCGACCAGCACGTACTCCCGCAAGGAAGGAATCCGGAAGTAGGCCTGCGCCTTCTCGGTCCGATCGAAGCGCTGCGTCGAGACCGACAGCACCTCGATGACAAGGATGGGCGCCAGCATCCACCGCTGATGCCCGCTGATCCGCTCGCAGGTGACGACGACGTCAGGATAGAAATAGGTGCCGATGGGATTCAGCACCGCCGCGTTCTCCGAGAAGACGCGGCAAGGGCTGCCTCGCAGATGCTGATGCAGGCTCGCGGCGAGATTCATGCACGCCGTGCCGTGGTCGAGGCGAGCGCCGGTCATCGCCAGGATCTGACCGTGGAAGAACTCGTGCCTGCGTCGCTGAAGGTCTTCCCATGCGCAGAACTCCTCGAGGGTGAGCCTGACATCTGGCTGGTCAAGGCCGGCGAACACGGCGGCCACGGGGAAGGCGATCCCTTGGAAATCGAGGCGCACCTCGCCGCCCGCCTCGTGGTGGGTCGCGGTCCATCCGCCTGACGCGTTTCGCCGCTCCACGCTGACCCTTCGGGTGCCACGGTCGACGATCAACAGCTCCTGCATGGTGTTGATGCGCCGTAAGGCGCCCAGACGCATGGCGTCGGCGATGCCGGGCGTCGCGGAGGGAAAGGTACAGGCGAACGCCGGAGAGAGGCACTCGTCGGATCGAGCGAAGAACACGTCCGGCCGGACCACATCGAGACGGGTGGCGATCACGGGTTCAGCGCCCAGGCAGGCGGCCCAAGGTGACTCCTCGCCCGACGCCGCCTGGATCACCGAAGTCAGATTGACCAGCAGGCGGAAGAAGGCGGAATCGCGCGGCGGCAGCGGACGAGGGTGGCCATCGATGAGTTCATGGGCCTCTTCCTGCAGCGCTTGCCATTGAAGGAACTCGTCCGAGGTCATCGGCTGCTCGACATGGAGGTAGGACATTCGCCACTCCTGCAACTGCGTGAGGAAAGCTGGCGATTCTTCGGAAGCCGCTGTTCGGCGTCTGCCACCTCGATCAGCATGAAATCCGGCCCTCGTCCCCGATGGAGGGCGCTTGGGTGACTGGAACGAAGGGGCTGGTTCCGCGCGCTAGCGGGGCGAGGGGCAGCGCGGTATCCCCCATCGCCGCCTGCCGATGCCCCGCCACCGCCTTGTAGCGCTTGACGAAGGCGTCGACTTCCGCGCGATCGATCACGTCCTCGAGCCGCGCGAAGCCGTCCGGCGCCCGTTCCTCGACCATGTCGAGGATGTAGTCCAGCCCCTCCTGCCGATTGAGTTCGACGATGCGCGCGCACATCGGCCGGCGCTCGGCCTCGTAGTTCGCGAGCGCCGTCTCCACGCGCCGCTCCTCGCGCAGCGCCCTGGCGATCGCCGCGGCATCGAGGATCGCCTGCGTCGCGCCATTCGAGCCGATCGGGTACATCGGATGCGCCGCGTCGCCCAGCAGCGTGATGCGCCCATGCCGCCAGCGCGGCAGCGGATCGCGGTCGACCATCGGCCACTCCAGCAGCTGCGTCGCGCCCCGGATCACGCCGGGCACGTCCAGCCACGGGAAGCGCCAGCCGCCGAAGGTCGGCATGAGGTCGTCGATCGAGCCCGGCTTGTTCCAGTCCTCGCGCCCCGGCGCCGTCAGGCCGCCGCCCAGGCCGTCCTCGCGCAGCCGGCGGTCGCAGATCCAGTTGATCAGCTGCAGCCCGTCCGGCCGCGGCGGCGCGATCGGATAAACGACGAACTTCGCGCGCCGATGCCCCGCCTGCACCATCGTCCGGCCGTCCAGGAACGGGCGTGCCAGCGAGGTGCCGCGCCACATCAGCTGCTGCAACTCGCCGCGGTGCACGCTGAACTGCGGATGGCTGTAGCCGCCGGCCGGGCCGCGCACATCCTCGTAGATCGTCTGCCCGTGACGGTTGGCGAAGACCAGCGCCGAAGTCGGCACCGCCATCGACGCCCAGCGGCTTGAGTTCGGCAGCGGCTTCGCAGACCGTCACGCGGTGGCCGTCGCGTTGCAGCGCCAGAGCGGCGGCCAGTCCGCCGATGCCGCCGCCGGCGATCAGGATGTCGAAGGCCATGGGCTCTCCGGGCTCCAGGGGAATCGATCGGGTCAGGGTAAGCGAGATAGTTGCGCTATGCAACAGTATCTAAGCTCATTGCCATGAGTCGTACCCGCTCGCCCAAGACCGTCGCCGAGCCGCCTGGCGGCCCGCTGCTGCCCGTTCCCGGGCTGGACTACGGGGTGCTCGACGAGCTGCTCGGCTATGCGCTGCGCCGGGCGCAGATCGCTTTGTACGTGGACTTCTACCGCGCCACCGCCGGCCTGGACGTGAGTCCGCCGCGCTTCGCGGCGCTGGTGCTCGTGGGCCGGAACCCGGGCATGCGGCAGGGACTGCTGGCGCAGGCGATGGGCCTGCACCGCAGCGGCGCGCTGCGCCTGACCGACTGGCTGACCGCCCGCGGCTGGGTGGAACGCCAGGACGATGCCGAGGACGCCCGCAGTTGGGGGCTGTTCCTGACGGCGGCCGGCAAGCGCAAGCTGGCGGAGATCGAGCGCCGCGTGCGCGCGCACGACGAGCGCCTGATGCGCGGCCTGGGCGACCGCGCCGCGCCGCTGAAGGTGGACCTCGAGCGGCTGGCCGCGATGGCGGCGGCCAACAACAACGACGACGGAGACAAGCGATGAACGACCCTGAACGACTGCTCACCCGCCGCGATGCCGGCCTGCTGCTCGGCGCCGCGTTGGCCGGGCTGGCCGGACCGCTGCGCGCGCAGACCGCGGCGATGCCGCGCATCCTAGTCGGCTTCCCCGCCGGCGGCTCCACCGACGTGATCGCGCGCCGGCTCTCCGAGGCCTGGCGCGGCCGGCTGGCCGAGGCGGTGCTGGTCGAACAGCGCGTCGGCGCGGGCGGACGCCTGGCGGTGGCTGCGCTCAAGGACGCGCCGGCGGACGGCGGCACGATGCTGCTGAGCCCGTCCTCGATGTTCACCATCTATCCGCATGTCTATCGCAAGCTGGCCTACAAGGCGGAGAGCGACGCGATCGCGGTCTCGCCGATCTGCAACGCGACCTGCGGCTTCGGCGTCGGACCGATGGTGCCGTCGTCGGTAAAGACGCTCGGCGACTTCGTCGCCTGGGCCAAGGCGCATCCGGAGCAGTCGTCCTACGCCTCGCCCGCCGCCGGCGCGATGCCGCACTTCCTCGGCGACCAGTTCAAACGCGCCGCCGGCATCACGCTCGCCCACGTGCCGTACCGGGGCGCGGCGCCCGGGCTGCAGGACCTGATGGGCGGCCAGATCGCCTCGGGCTGCTTCATCCTCGGCGACTTCCTGCCCCACCTGGCCAGCGGCCGGCTGCGCATCCTGGGCGTGACCGACCATGAGCGCTCGCGCTTCACCCCCGAGGTGCCGACCTTCGCCGAACAGGGCTTCAAGGGCATCGTCGGCTTGGAAAGCTACGGGATCTTCCTGCCGTCGAAGACGCCGGCCGCCGTCGTCGACAAGGTCTTCGACCTGATCCGGGTCGCGCTGCGCGAGAAGCAGGTCGTGGACGGCCTGGCCAAGCTGGGGTTCGAGCCGCTGGCGATGGCGCCGGCGGACTACGCGCGGCGGCTGGCGGCCGAGCGCGCGCAGTGGGGGCCGATCGTGCAGGCGTCCGGCTTCTCTTCCGACGACTGAGCGAGCCGCCGCCAGGCGAAGAGCGCCAGCGGGATCGCCAGCGCCGACAGCGCCGACAGCGCCAGCGCGAGCAGGCCGACCTCGGCGACCGCGTAGGCGCCGAAGGCCGCTACCAGGGCCCACAGCAAAGCCCCGGTCGAGGCCGCCACGCTACGGGCCCGACCGGCGGTCGTCCACGAATAAAAGATTCAGCGCGGCAGCAGCCGCAGGCGAAGGGGCGTGGCCGGGCGCAGCGTGATGTTGAGCACCGGCTCGGGCGCGGGCGCTCCGGGCTCGGGCGCGAGGCGATACCGTTGCAGCACCATCGCGGCGATCAGCGTGATCTCCATCAGCGCGAAGTGGCTGCCCAGGCACACCCGGGGCCCGGCGCCGAAGGGCATCCAGGCGCCGCGCGGGATCTCGCGATGGCCGGCCGCCGGATCGAAGCGCTCCGGGCGGAAGGATTCCGGCTCGTCGAACCAGCGCGGGTCGCGCTGGATCAGGCCGGGTGTCAGGCGCAGCATCGCCCCGCGCGGCAGCCGCAGGCCGGCGATGTCCAGCGGCTGCGTGGTCCGGCGCGAGAACAGCGCCGGCGCCGGCGGGAACAGCCGCAGCGTCTCCTTGATGCACAGGCTCAGCCAGGGCAGCCGCGTCAGGTCCGCCGCCCCGGGCTCACGACCGCCGAGCACCGCGTCCACCTCGTCGGCCGCGCGCCGCTGGGCGTCGGGGTGGGCGGCCATGCACCAGCCCCACCAGGTCAGCGCGGCGGCGCTGGTCTCGTGGCCGGCCAGGAAGGTCGTCATGCATTCGTCGCGCAGGGCGGTGTCGTCGAGTGGCGCGCCGTGCTCGTCGCGCAGCGCCATCAGCATGGCCAGCAGGTCGTCCGGCGCCGGCGCGCCCTGGCGGGCATGCTCGCGCCGCATCGCGAGGTGACCGCGGATCAGCCCGTCCAGCGATCGCAGCGCGCGGCGCTTGCCCCGCTTCCAGGGCGCCCACAGCGGCGCGCTGACCGGCACGTACATCTCGCCCATCGCGACCTTGCCGAGCTCGTGCACGGCCCAGGCCGCCTCGGCCACCGTCGCGTCGCCCTCGCCGGCGGAGAACAGCGTCCGCAGGATCACGTCCATCGTGAGCAGCGTCATGAGCGACTCGAAGTCGAGCGTCACGGCCCGGGCCTCGCCCGAGCCGCCGGCCGAGCTGCCGTTCGAGCCGCCGTTCGAGCCGATGGCCGCGTCGGGCAGGCGTTCCAGCGCGCGCAGCGCGGCCTCGACCATCAGCGGCACGAAGCCGGTCACCCGCTGCGGCGAGAAGCCCGGCTGCAGCAGCTTGCGCTGGCGCTGCCACGCGGGCCCCTCGGCCACCAGCACGCTATGGCCGTGCGCATCCGCGAAGACCGCGGTCGCGCGCTCCCAGCGGATCAGCCCGTCGTGGCCGGTGATCAGCAGCTCGCGCACGTGGTCGGGATGGAAGAAGCAGAAGTCGTCCAGGCCGAGCAGCCGCTGGTGGACCACGTCGCCATAACGTCGCTGCAGGTGGCGGAGATGGCCCAGGTAGTCACGGCGCAGCGCGAGGACCTCGGGCAACCCGCCCCAGCGGGTGGGAGGACCAGGAATGGGAACGGGGATCGGCAGGACATGGCTCATGGGAGGGCATCGTGGCGGCGACCCGGCGCCTCGTCTTGAATCGAAGCGACATGACAGGGGCTTCGAGTGAGCACCATCGCCGGGGACGCGACGCGCCTAGACTGCGGCGCCATGGACGCCTCCCTCCACCCCGGCACCATCGCCCGCCTGCGCATCCCTTCGCGCGCGCTGGAAGGCTGCGTGTATGCCTACCTGTGGCGCGACCTCGCCGGAGAGGTGACGGACCCATCGGCGCCCGCGCTCACCGAGGCGCAGTGCCAGAGCTGGTTCCCCGCCACGCCGCTGTGCGGTCTGAGCTGGACGCTCAGCGGCCGCGTGCGTGAGCTGGGCCTTGGCGGCGAGCCTGGCGACTGGCTGCCGGCCGGCGTGCTTGGCGGACCGCGCAGCGGGCCGCGGCGCTTCCAGTCGACACCGGACGGCCGGGCCTTCATGGTCGCGATCCGGCCGGAGGCTCTGCAGGCGATGACCGGCCTGGACATCGGCGCGCTGAAGGACCGCATGGTGCCGCTGTCGGTCATCGACGATCCGGCCTGGCGCGCGCTCGACGCGGCGATGCGCGACGCCGGCGACGAAGCGACGGCGCGTCGCACGCTCGAGGCCTTCCTGCTGCCGCGCTGGCGGACGGTACGCGCGGCGGTGCTAGCCGACGATCCGACGCCGCGCGGTTACGCCGGCTGGATGCAGCGCCTGGCCCTGCGCGCGATCGCGGCGGGGCACGGGCGCAGCGTCCGCCAGGCCGAGCGTCGCATCAAGCAGTGGAGCGGCCAGAGCCTGCGCGCGCTGCGGCTGGTCAGCCGCGCCGAGGCGGCCTTCCACGAGGTGCGCCGGCTCGACCAGGACGACGACGCCGTGATCTGGAGCGCCCTGGCCCAGGACCACGGCTACGCCGACCAGGCGCACCTGTGCCGCGAGACCCGGCGCCTGAGCGGCTTCAGCCCCGAGGAACTGCGCCGCCGCGTCGCCGAGGAGGAGGCCTTCTGGGCCTACCGCGTCTGGGTCTGACCGCCGCAGCGCCCGGGTGTGACTCCCTCGCCCCCGGGAGGGGGAGAGGGCCGGGGTGAGGGGGCGTCCCCGCCCATCGAGGACAATCCCCCGATGGCTGTCCTTTCCCTCTCCAACGCCCACCTCGCCTTCGGCCATGTGCCGCTGCTCGACGGCGCGAATTTCTCCCTCGAAACCGGCGACCGCGTCGGCCTGATCGGCCGCAACGGCACCGGAAAATCCTCGATGCTGAAGGTCCTTGCCGGCCTCGAGAAGCTCGACGACGGTCTGCTGCAGCTCGAGAAGGGCCTGACCAGCGTCTACGTGCCGCAGGAACCCGAGCTGCGCCCCGAAGCCACCATCTTCGACGTCGTCAGCGAAGGCGTGGCCGAGGCCAAGGCGCTGCGCGCCCGCTACGAGGCGCATGACGAGAACGACGACCTCGGCTGGGTCCAGGAGCGCATCGAGCAGATCGGCGCCTGGAACTGGGAACAGCGCGTCGACGAGACGCTGCACCGCCTGGACCTGGACGGCGAACGCCGGGTCGGCGAGCTGTCGGGCGGCCTGAAGAAGCGGGTCGCGCTGGCCCGCGCGCTGGTCGCGCAGCCCGACGTGCTGCTGCTGGACGAGCCCACCAACCACCTGGACCTGGACGCGATCCGCTGGCTGGAGGAGCTGCTCAATGGCTTCAAGGGCTCGCTGCTGCTGATCACCCACGATCGCGCCTTCCTGGACAACGTGGCCAACCGCATCGTCGAGCTCGACCGCGGTCAGCTGCGCGGCTACCCCGGCAACTTCGCCGCCTTCCAGGCCGCCAAGGCCTATGAGCTGGAGAACGAGGCGCTGGCCAACGCGCGCTTCGACAAGCTGCTGGCGCAGGAGGAGGTCTGGATCCGCAAGGGCGTCGAGGCCCGCCGCACCCGCAGCGTCGCGCGCGTGCAGCGCCTGCATGAAATGCGCGCCGAGCGCCACGCGCGCCGCGACGTGCAGGGCAAGGTGCGGCTGGACGTGGCCACCGGCGAGTCCAGCGGCAAGATCGTCGCGGAGCTGGAAAACGTCTCCAAGCGCTTCGGCGACCGCCTGATCGTCGACGGCTTCACCGGCACCATCCTGCGCGGCGACAAGGTCGGCCTGATCGGCCCCAACGGCGCGGGCAAGACCACGCTGCTGAAGATGATCCTGGGCGAGCTGCCGCCCGACAGCGGCACCGTGCGCCTGGGCACCAAGATGACGGTCGCCTACTTCGACCAGATGCGCGACGCGCTCAACCTCAACGCCACGCTGGCCGACACCATCAGCCCGGGCAGCGAGTGGATCGAGATCGGCAACCAGCGCAAGCACGTCAAGAGCTACCTGGGCGACTTCCTGTTCTCGCCGGCGCGCGCGGACTCGCCGGTCTCCAGCCTGTCCGGCGGGGAGCGCAACCGGCTGCTGCTGGCGCGGCTGTTCGCGCGGCCGGCCAACGTGCTGGTGCTGGACGAACCGACCAACGACCTGGACATCGAGACCCTGGAGCTGCTCGAGGAACTGCTCGCCGAGTACGACGGCACCGTGTTCCTGGTCAGCCACGATCGGCGCTTCCTGGACAACGTCGTGACCTCGACCATCGTCAGCGAGGGCGCCGGCAAGTGGCGCGAGTACGAAGGCGACGTCGAGGACTGGCTGCAGCAGTCGCAGCGCGCGGCGGAGATCAAGGCGCGCCAGGCGCCGGCCGCGGCGCCGGCTCCGGCGCCCGCCCCCGCACCGGCGCCCGTCGTCGCGACCAAGCGCAAGCTCAGCTACAAGGAGCAGCGCGAGCTCGACGAGATCCCCGCCCGGATCGGCGCGCTGGAGACCGAGCAGAAGCACCTGCAGGCGCTGCTCAACAGCACCGAGCTCTACCAGCAAGGGGCCGCCAAGATCACCGAAGTCACCAACCGGGCGGCGGAGATCGACGATGAACTGCTCGCGTTGATGGAGCGGTGGGAAGCGCTCGAGGCGAAGTGAGGGAGGCGGCCGGACTGGTGGCAACGAACTCGGCGCCCGGACTGCCAGCACCGAGCGCGGCACTGCCAGGGCATGGGGGCTCCCTCCTGGACCCCCAAGCCCTGTCCGCGCCCCGAGACGTCACCGCGTGCGGCGGATTTGCGACCGAGGGGTGCGTCAGGACTTGACGGTGAGGTCGCCGAGACCGGCGTAGCGCGCCGTCACCGTCACCCCCTTCGACAACTTCGTGGCGACGCGCCAGGAACCCGTCGTGACGACACTGCCCGCCGGCACGGTCTGGCCAGTGCGCGTCGCCGCTTGAAGCCATCCGGCCACGACCCAGGCGGGATCGTTCAGGCCATGACCGCCGGTACCCGCCATCGGCGCCTGGTCGCCGACGATCAGCTCGCAGGGCTGGTTCGCCCAGTCGTGGCCCGGCTTCCACGCTTGCCAGGGGCCCAGCGCCAGTGCGCCATGCGTCTGCGCATCGGCCAGGCGCAGCAGGTTGTCGGCGCCCAGGCCACGCTGCCAGCGCGAACCCAGCCACTCGACGGCGACGCACATCGCATCGATCAGGTGCTCGGCTAGGCCGGGCACCAGCGCCGCGGCCATCTCGGGCGTCACGTCGCGCCCGAGGCGCAGCGCGATCTCGGCCTCCGCGCCGATCAAGGACAGGTCACCGAAGTCGCCGCCGTTGCGCAGGCCGCGCACCTCGCGGGCGCGAAGGGGCGGCAGCGGCGAACTGCCCAGCGCGCCATCGCGTGACGAGCCGCCGCACTTCCAGAACTGCACGCGTCCCGGCGCCAGCCAGTCGAGCCGCTGCGCGAGCTCGGCCTGCGCCGCGTAGGCGGCGGCCTCGTCGGGGAGCGACCAGGCGGTGTCGTCCAGCAGCGTGTCGTCGGACCAGGCCTGGGCGAGCGCGGCGCCCAGGTCGGCGGGGGAGGAGGGGCTAGGGATGGTCATGAGCGCGGATCTTAGGCGCCGCCGCTAGCATCCGGCCCGACAAGGACACACCACGTCGGGCGAGCCTCGCGCGACAGGGAACACGGCCAGGGAGGCCCCAGATGATCGATCGCTCCGGATCCGCGGCGCGCGCCGCCGCGTTGCTGCTGTCCGCGCTGCTCGCGGCCTGCGCCACGCAGCCGCTCAATCCGTTCGGCCGCGCGTACGACGAGGAGAACGTGCTGAAGCCCGGCCCGCTCGCCGGCTGCAAGGGCAACTACGACGTCCCGCCCTACCTCGAGTTCGGCAGCAAGACCATGTATCCGGCCACGCAGCATATGAACGCGTACAGCGGCGACGTGGTCGTCGAGTTCCGCGTCGACGCGCAGGGACGGGTCACGCCGCTGACGGCCGCCGAGGGCCCAGCCCGCGCGTTCATCAACCACAACAACCTGGCGATGAAGGACTGGCGCGTGCGGCCGGCCACCTGGTGGGGCACGCCGGTCGAGGTGGTCTGCCGGCTGCAGCAGAGCTACCGGATCATCGGCCCATACGCGCCGGTCCGCGAGGACAACGCGCCGCCGCCCGAGCGCCGCTGACGGTGCTCGTCGCGTCGCCGCGGGGGCGCGTCATCGCGGGTCATCCGTCGTGGCGTCATCGGCGGCCGATCGCGGCTCAGCGCCGGAGCGCCTCGCGGGCGCGCTCCAAGGCGTGCCAGAACTTCGGGTCCTGCGAGGTCGCGAAGTTGATGCGCATCAGCGTGCCCGGCGTGCGGGTCGGGCTGAAGAGGATGCCGGGCGCGATCAGCCAGCCCTGGTCCATCATCGCGGGCGCGAGCCGCTCGGTGTCCACGCCCACGTCGACCCAGCCGAACAGGCCGGCCGGCGTCGCGGCGAAGCGGCAGCCCGCGTCCTCGGCCAGCCGCACGCAGCGCTGGCGGGCCGTGGCCAGGCGCGAAGCGATCCGTTCCGCGTGCTTGCGCAGCAGGCCCTGCTCCAGGCACAGCGCCACCGCGCGGTCCATCAGCGGGCTGGTGGTGAGCGAGGCCAGCAGCTTGAGCTCGGTCAGCCGCGCCATGCGGTCCGCGCTGACCGCGACGAAGCCGACCCGCCACGCCGGCGACAGCATCTTCGAGAAACCCGAGACGTAGATCGTGCGGCGCAGCTGGTCCAGCGCCGCCAGGCGCGGCGCGTGATTGGGCGCGAACAGCGCGTAGGTGTCGTCCTCGACGATCAGCAGGTCATGCTCGTGCGCCAGCTGCAGCACCTGATGCGCGTGCGCGAGGTCCAGCGTCGCGCCGGTCGGGTTGTGCAGCACCGACACCGTGACGTACATCCGCGGCCGGTGTTCCTCGATCAGCCGGCGCATCACGCCGATGTCGGGCCCCTGCGCGCCGCGCGGCACCGGCAGCAGCCGCATGCCGGCCTGCGACAGCCGCGCGTACTCGATCGCCCAGCCCGGGTCGTCGACCAGCACCGCGTCGCCAGGCTTGAGGAAGGCGCGGGTGATCAGGTCCAGCCCGTGGGTCGCGCCGACGGTGCTCATGATCTGGTCCGGCGCCGCCTGGATCGCGATGTCCAGCAGCCGCCGCGACAGCGCGCGGCGCAGGCGCTCGTCCCCGAGGGGCTCGCCGTAGCCCGACAGCAGCGCGTCGTCCGCATTGGCCGCGAGCCGGCGCAGCGTCGACTGCAGCAGGCCCAGGTCCAGCCACTCCGCCGGCAAGGTGCCCAGGCCCGGCGAGCGCCGCGCGTCGGCCTGGAACATGCCGCGGATCAGCGCGCTGGCGTCGACCGGCGGCGGCAGCGGCGCCGGCGCGGGCTCGATCGCCAGCGGCGCGCGCGGCGGGGTGCGGGTTTCGCGAACGAAAAACCCTCGCTTCTTGCGCGCCTCGAGCAGGCCCTGGGCCAGCAGCTGGTCGTAGGCCGCGACCACGGTGTACGGGCTGACGCCGTGGTGCCGCGCGCAGTCCCGCACCGACGGCAGCCGCGCGCCCGGCAGCAGCAGCCGCTGCTGGATGCGCGCCGCGAAGCGCTGCGCCAGCTGCTGCGCGAGCGGCTGGCTGGCGTTGCGGGAGAGGGTGACCGGCGCGACATTCACGCTGGAGCTGGCGCTCATGCCGGCGTTGGCTGTGCTGGTGTCCATGCCAATACAGATGATGCGGTGGTATGGCTCAGTGTATTGGTTCTGTGCTGGTCGACCCCTTAGACTGGCCCGCTCAACCGGAGACAACCCCCATGAACCGCAGTCCCTGGACGCAAGCCCGCCGCGCCGCGCGCATGAACCCGTCCATCATCCGAGAGATCCTGAAGGTCACCGAGAAGCCTGGCGTGCTGTCGATGGCGGGCGGCCTGCCCAGCGCGGACACCTTCCCGGTCGAGGCCATCAAGACCGCCTGCGACCGGGTGCTGACCCACAACGCCAAGGAGGCGCTGCAGTACGCCGCCAGCGAAGGCTTCGCGCCGCTGCGCGAGTGGGTCGCGGCCAAGGTCGCGACGCTGGGGATCCAGGCCTCGCCGGACCAGGTGCTGATCACCAGCGGCTCGCAGCAGGGACTGGATCTGGTGGGCAAGCTGCTGTGCGACGCCGGCGCGCCGGTGGCCGTCGAGACCCCGACCTACCTCGGCGCACTGCAGGCCTTCACGCCCTACGAGCCGATCTTCGCCAGCCTGGCCAGCGACGACGAAGGCCCGCTGCCTTCGGCCATCGAGGCGCTGCCGCACGACGCGCCGGGCACGCGCTTCGCCTACCTGCTGCCGAACTACCAGAACCCGACCGGCCGCGTGATGAGCGCCCAGCGCCGCGAGGCCGTCGTCGCGGCCGCGCGCAAGGCCGGCGTGCCCATCGTCGAGGACAACCCCTACGGCGACCTCTGGTTCGACCAGCCGCCGCCGGCTTCGCTGAGCTCGCTGTGGCCCGAGGGCAGCATCTACCTGGGCTCGTTCTCCAAGGTGCTGACGCCGGGCTTCCGGCTGGGCTACATCGTCGCGCCCAGCGAGATCTATCCCAAGCTGCTGCAGGCCAAGCAGGCGGCCGACCTGCACACGCCGGGCTTCAACCAGCGCGTGGTGCACGAGGTGATCAAGGGCGGCTTCCTGGACGAGCACGTGCCCAAGATCCGCGCCCGCTACAAGGCCAATCGCGACGCGATGGCCAAGGCGCTGGCCGAGTGCCTGCCGCCCGGCTGCGAGTGGCAGGTGCCCGAGGGCGGCATGTTCTTCTGGATCCGCCTGCCCGAGGGCCTGGACGCGATGACGCTGCTGCCGCGCGCCGTCGACGCCGGCATCGCCTACGTGCCGGGCGCCGCGTTCTATGCGCACCAGCCCGATCCGCGCACGCTGCGCCTGTCCTTCGTGACGCTGACGCCGGACCTGATCGCCGAGGGCGTCGACAAGCTCGGACGCGTGCTGCACGAGGCGCTCGCGCTGACGACCGCCGAAACCACGCCATGAGCGACGCGCGCCCGCCGCTGCCCTTCGAGCCGGTGCTCGACGAGCACTGGACCGAGGCCGACCTGGACGTGATCCACGGCTTCATCGGCCGCACCTACTGGGCGGCCGGCATCCCGCGCGACACGATGCGCCGCGCGATGGCGGGCTCGCTGAACCTGCTGCTGCGCGGACCGTGCGGCGCGGTGGTGGGTTACGCCCGCGTGGTCACCGACCGCGCCACCTTCGCCTACCTGTGCGACGTCTTCGTGCTCGAGGACTGGCAGGGGCGGGGGCTGGGCGACTGGCTGATCGCGCGGGTCGTCGCGCATCCGGCGCTGCAGGGGCTGCGACGCTTCTCGCTGTTCACCAAGGACGCGCATGCGCTGTATGCGCGCCACGGTTTCCAGCCGCTGGCGGCGCCGGACCGCGGCATGGAGCGGCTCCGTCCCGACGTCTACCGCGCCGCCCCCTGAGGCCGGCGTAGGGGCGATGTCCCCTGTTTCTGGCACCCGATGCCGCCTGTCACTCGCACGTCAGGCGGGGCGGGCCGACTTCACCGTTCTCGATCGAGGGTCTTCATGTCCGAACTCCGCCGTTTTGTCCAGGTCGACGTCTTCACCGCCGAGGCGCTGAAGGGCAACCCGCTGGCCGTCGTCGTCGACGGCGCGGGCCTGGACGAGGCCACCATGGCCGCCTTCGCCCGCTGGACCAACCTGTCCGAGACCACCTTCCTGCTGCCGCCGACGGATCCCGGCGCGGACTACCGCGTCCGCATCTTCACGCCGGGCGGCGAGCTGCCGTTCGCCGGCCATCCGACGCTGGGCGCGGCCCATGCCTGGCTGGCCAGCGGCGGCGATCCGAAGCAGCCCGGCGAGGTCGTCCAGCAGTGCGAGATCGGGCTGGTGCGCATCCGGCGCGACGGCGGCCGGCTCGCCTTCGCGGCGCCGCCGCTCAAGCGCGAGGGGCCGGTCGAGCCGACCCTGCGCGCGCAGGCGCTGAAGGCGCTGCGCCTGGACGAAGCGGCGCTGCTGGACCTGGTGTGGGTCGACAACGGCCCGCAGTGGATGGCGGCGCGGCTGCGCTCGGCCGAGGCGGTGCTGGCGCTGCAGCCGGACTTCGTCGCGATGGACGGCCTGAAGCTGGGCGTCGTGGGCGCTTATCCTGCGGGTTCGCCACAGCAATTTGAGGTCCGGGCCTTCGTGCCCGGACTCGGCGTTCCGGAAGACCCGGTCACGGGCAGCCTGAACGCGGGTCTGGCACTATGGCTGCAGGGCGCCGGTCTGGCGCCTGATCGCTATGTGGCCGCCCAGGGCGCCGCCCTCGGGCGCGCCGGCCGGATCCATGTGGCACGCGAAGGCGGACATTGCTGGATTGGCGGCGATGTCACGCCGTTGATCCACGGTCAGGTGAGGTTGTGAAGCCATGAGCATGGAAGTCGATCATCTCGTTGTCGCCGCGAACACCCTGGAGGAGGGGCGCGCCTGGTGTGAACGTGTCCTCGGGGTCACGCCGCAACCCGGCGGGCGCCATGCGCTGATGGGCACGCACAACCTGCTGCTCAACATCAGCGCGCCGCCAGCGTATCCCCGCTGCTATCTGGAAATCATCGCCATCGATCCCGAGGCGCCGGATCCCGGCCGGCCCCGCTGGTTCGACCTGGACCAGCCCGCCGTGCGCGAGCGCCTGGCGCAGGAGGGCACGGCGCTGCTGCACTGGGTGGCGCGCGTGTCCAGCCTGGATGCGACGCTGGCCACCTGGTCCGGCGAGGGCATCGATGCGGGCGAGGCCGTCGAGGCCGGGCGCGGCGACCTGCGCTGGCGCATCGCGCTGCGCGAGGACGGCCGCCGGCTGCGCAAGGAAGGCCTGCCGGTGCCGATCGAGTGGCAGGGCGACGCCCATCCCACCGACAAGCTGCCCGAAAGCGGCGTCCAGTTGCTGAGCTTCGAAGCGCGCGACGGCCTGCGCGCCGAGCTCTCGACGCCCAAAGGCACGGTCGAGCTGGAGGCGATCGAAGGCACCTTGTCCGATGCGCCGACGCAGTCGGGTGATCTCGACGACGTGCTGGCCTGATGGGCACCCAGGACCTGTTCCGTGAGGACGCGCAGTTGCGCGAGTGCGAGGCGACGCTGCTGCGCGCCGACGAGCGCGGCCTGCTGCTCGACCGCACGGTGTTCTATCCGCAGGGTGGCGGCCAGGCCGGCGACGCCGGCACGCTGACGCTGCCCGGCGGACGCGAGCTGGTGATCGCCGACACCCGCAAGGGCGAGGGCGGCGAGATCCTGCACCTGCCCGCGCCGGATCAGGACCTCGCCGGCCTGGAGGTCGGCACGCCGGTGACGGCCCGCATCGACTGGCAGCGCCGCCACGCCCACATGCGCTTCCACACCGCGACCCACCTGCTGTGCGCGCTGGTGCCGCATCCGGTCGACGGCTGCTCGATCACGGCGGGCTACGCGCGCTTGGACTTCCACATGACCGACGCGCTCGACAAGGACGCGCTGACAGCGGGCATCGCCCGGCTGGTGGCCGAGGCGCGCCCGGTCAGCCACAGCTGGATCAGCGATGAGGAACTCGACGCGAATCCCGGACTGGTCCGCAGCATGAGCGTCCAGCCGCCGCGCGGCTCGGGCCGGGTGCGCGTGCTCAAGATCGACGGCGTCGACCTGCAGCCCTGCGGCGGCACGCATGTGGCCAACACGGCCGAAATCGGCGCGGTCGTCGTCACCAAGATCGAGAAGAAGTCGGCGAAGACGCGTCGCGTGGTGCTCGGCTTCGCCAGCGACGCCGCCGCGGCGCCTTCGGCATGAGCGCGCTGCGCGTGCTCGGACGCGCGGCGTCCATCAACGTGCGCAAGGTGCTGTGGACCGGCGTCGAACTGGGCCTGGACCTGGTGCGCGAGGACGTCGACGTCAAGGCTGATGCCTTCCGCGTGCTCAATCCCAACGCGATGATGCCGGTGCTCATCGATGCGCAGGCGGGTCCGGGCGCTGACGCCGGCACGCCGTTCTCGATGTGGGAAAGCAACAGCATCTGCCGCTACCTCGCCCGCCGCGAGGGCCGCGAGGACCTGCTGCCCGACGAGCCGCGGCGTCGCGCGCTGGTCGAGATGTGGATGGACTGGCAGGGCGGCGAGCTGAACAACAGCTGGCGTTACGCCTTCATGGCCCTGGTGCGCAAGAGCCCGCTGCATCAGGACCCGGCGCAGATCGAGGCCGGCATCGCCCATTGGAACCGGCACATGACGATGCTCGACGGGCAGCTCGAGCGCTCGGGCGGGCCCTACGTGCTGGGCGCGACCTTCACCCTGGCGGACGTGGTGCTCGGCTTGTCCGCGCACCGCTGGCACGCCGCGCCCATCGCGCATGCCAGCTTGCCGGCGGTCGACGCCTGGTACGAGCGCCTGCTGGCGCGCCCGGGATTCGCCCTGCACGGTCCGGCCGCGGGCCCCTGAGCGCCGTCGTCCTCGACGCCGCTCTCCAATCCGAGCGCTTGAACGCGGGAGCGGCCTCGCTACACTCGCCCGCTGTGGACACCCCTGATATACGACTGATCTGCCCCGATTCGCCTGCGTTGTGGGAAGAAGCGCGCGCGATCCTGCGCGAATACGCGCAGAGCCTGGACGTGGACCTCTGCTTCCAGGGCTTCGAGGAAGAACTGGCCTCGCTCCCCGGCGAATACGATGCGCCCCAGGGCACGCTGCTGCTCGCGCTGGTGGACGGACAGGTCGCCGGCTGTGGCGGGTTCCGGCCGCTCATGGACTCGGACTACGCCAACGCCTGCGAAATGAAGCGGCTCTTCATCCGCCCCGCGTTCCGTCGTTTCGGGCTGGGGCGCACGATGGCGCAGGCGCTGATCGATCGCGCCACGAGCGCCGGCTACTCCAACATGCTGCTGGACACGCTCGACGACATGGAGGCCGCGCGCGACCTGTACGAGAGCCTCGGCTTCGAAGAGATTCCGCCGTACTACTTCAATCCGATCGCCGGCGCCCATTACCTGAAGGTCGACCTGGCCTGATCGAGGCGCCCACCCCGTCGGCCGCGCGGTTTCCGGTTTCGCCGGGTTACCGGCATAGCATCGCGCCATGACCTCGCAGCCTCATGCCGACCCCACGACGTCCACGGACGAGTTCTTCCGCCTCGAGCCCGCGTCGCTGACGCCGGCGCTGCTCGGCGAGTCGCCGTTCTGGCATCCGCTAGAGCAATGTCTCTATTACGTCGACATCCCGGGCAAGGCGTTGTTCCGGCTCGACAGCGGCGCGGCGACGCCGACCCGCTGGGCGCTCAACGACGAGCCGGGCTGTGTCGTGCCGCTGGTGGGCGGCGGCCTGTTGATCCCGCAGCGCAACGGGCTGTGGCGCTTCGATCCCGCCACCGGCGAGTACCTGAAGCTGCTCGACCCGCCGTATGACGCCTCGAAGCGGCGCTTCAACGACGGCAAGGCCGACGCGCAAGGACGCCTGTGGGTCGGCACGATCGATGACGCGCGCCAACCCGAGTCGACGCTCTATTGCCTGCGCGAGGGTGTCTTCGTCCCGATGAAGGACGGCATCACCACTTCCAATGGCCTGGGCTGGAGCCCGGACGGCCGCTCGATGTACTGGGCCGACACCAAGGCGCACGAGATCTACCGCCTGGCCTTCGATGCCGCCAGCGGCGAGCTTGGCGAGCGCGAGGTGTTCGCGCGATTCGCGCCGCGCGGCGCCGACCAGCCGCTCGAGACCTATGGCGGCCGGCCCGATGGCGCGGCGGTCGACGTCGAGGGCGGTTATTGGGTCGCGATGATGGAAGGCCAGCAGCTGCTGCGCCTGTCGCCGTCGGGCGAGGTGCTGACTCGCGTCGAGCTGCCGGTGCGCTGCGCCACGATGCCGACCTTCGGTGGTGCGGACCTGCGCACCATCTTCGTCACCACTGCACGGGAAAAGCGCAGCGAGGCGGAACTCGCCGCCCAGCCCTGGGCAGGGTGCGTGCTCAAGATGCGGGTGCCGGTGGCCGGCCTGCCGGTGCAGTTCGCGCGCTGGCCGGGCTGAGGTCGACCGAGAGTGCTGTGGCGCCGTGGCGCCATGACGGGGCGGCCTGCGCCGATCGGGTCGAGGGCAATCCCGAGTGGCGGCAAAGGGGCAGGTGTTGCGTGCGCACCTCGCGCCCCGTCGTGGCGGACACCCCCGCCGGCCTCGATGAACACGGCGCGCGCCCGGCTATGCGGGCTTCGCACGGCCTGTCAAGTCGGCGCCGATGGGCCGCCGCCGCAGCCTGTTAAGGGTCTGTAAGGTCAGACCCCCTATAATCCCGTGGTTTTGCCGCTCGCCCCTTGAAGCCGTGAATCCCGATCCAGCGCGCGCATCCAATGCGCCGCCCGCCGAGCCGCTCCGGACCACTCCGCCCCATCAGGCGAAGGACCGAGGCGCCGCCAGCCAGGATCCCTGGGACGATGGAATCGAAGGAGATGCGGACGGCGAACCGGCTTTCAAGCCCCTGACGCGAGAACAAGCGCAGGACTTGCGGGCCCGGCTCCCGGCGATGTCGGTCTGGTCCTTGTTGATCTGGCAGGCGGCGGCGGGAGCGGTCATGGTCGCGCTGTGGGGTCTGCTGTCCCTGCAAGCCGACAAAACCTGGTCGGCGCTGTTCGGTGCCGCCTCGGTCGTCCTGCCGAACGCCCTGATGGCGTGGGGCATGACGCGGCGATCGGCGAGGGACGCGGGCACTCCGATGCTCACGTTCGCGGTCTGGGAGCTGGTGAAGATCATTCTGGCGGTCGCCATCCTGGTGGCGGTCGCCGCGGGTTTCCCGTCGTTGAGTTGGGCAGCGTTGCTCTCGACCCTCGTCGTGACCCTGAAGGCAAATTGGCTGGCCCTGCTTCGGCAGGGTCGAATCAGAAAATAGAGACGGAAAGCAACCATGGCAGCAGAAGGGCACGCGCCGACCTCGGGTGAATACATCACCCACCATTTGCAGCATTGGCAGAAGAACTTCCAGTTCGAGGACGTCAAGCAGGTCGACATCGTCGACTTCAGCGTCTTCAACTTCGATTCGCTCATTTATTCGACCGTGCTGGGCCTGCTCGCCGTGTTCCTGCTGTGGCGTGCCGCACGCAAGGCGCATGCCGGCGTACCGGGCCGCTTCCAGGCCGCCGTCGAGATCCTGGTCGAGATGGTGGACAACCAGGCCAAGGCCGTCATCCACAACGAGAAGAGCCGCAAGGTCATCGGCCCGGTCGCCCTGACCGTGTTCGTGTGGATCTTCTTCATGAACTTCATGGACATGCTGCCGGTGGACTGGCTGCCCACGCTGTTCACCAACTACGTCGCCCACGACGCGCACCACGCCTATCAGCGCGTCGTGCCGACCGCCGACCTGTCGACCACGCTGAGCATGTCCACGTTCGTGCTGCTGCTGGTGTTCTTCTACAGCTTGAAGATCAAGGGTCTGGGCGGCTGGGGCCATGAGCTGATCTCCGCGCCCTTCGGCGCGCACCCGGTGCTGTGGCCCTTCAACTTCGCCATGCAGGTCATCGAGTTCATCGCCAAGACGGTGTCTCATGGCATGCGGCTGTTCGGCAACATGTTCGCCGGCGAGCTCGTGTTCATGCTGATCGCCCTGATGGGCGGCGGCTGGGCCCTGACCGGCACCGGCATCGGCCTGGCCATCGGCCATGTGCTCGCCGGCACGGTCTGGACGCTGTTCCACATCCTTGTGATCACGCTGCAGGCCTTCATCTTCATGATGCTGACGCTGATCTACCTGGGCCAGGCGCACGACGCGCACTGATCCGGCTGGACACGGCTACTTCGATTTCCCGATTCCCTTTCCCTTTCCTTTTTATCTAACTCTCTCAGGAGCAAAACATGGAAAACATCCTCGGTCTGGTCGCTCTGGCTTGCGGCATCATCGTTGGTCTGGGCGCGATCGGCGCTTCCATCGGCATCGCGCTGATGGGCGGCAAGTTCCTGGAGTCCTCGGCTCGTCAACCCGAGCTGATGAACGAACTGCAAACCAAGATGTTCATTCTGGCCGGCCTGATCGACGCGGCCTTCCTGATCGGTGTCGCCATCGCGCTGCTGTTCGCGTTCGCCAACCCGTTCGCCGCCACCTTCCTGTCCACCATCGCTCGCTGATAGGCCCGTCCCTTTCACGACTGAAAGGATCGTGCCGTGAATATCAACGCTAGCCTTTTCATTCAGTGGATTCCGTTCGCCATCCTGGTGTTCGTCACGATGCGGTTCATCTGGCCGCCGATCGTGAAGGCGCTGGACGAGCGCGCGGAGCGAATCCGCACTGGCCTGGCGGCTGCTGACCAGGCGAAGGCCGAGCTGGCCAACGCCAACAAGAAGGTCGACGAGCAACTGGCGCAGACCCGCAACGAAACCACGAAGCTGCTGTCCGACGCCGAGAAGCGCGGCGCCGCCATCGTGGACGAAGCGAAGAAGCGCGCGGAGGACGAAGGCGCCAAGATCATCGCCGCTGCGAAGGCCGAGGCCGAGCAGCAGTCGGTGCGTGCCCGTGAGGCCCTGCGCGAGCAGGTCGCCGCACTGGCCGTCAAGGGCGCCGAGCAGATCCTGCAGCGCGAGGTCAATGCCAGCGTGCATGCCGAATTGCTGAACCGTCTCAAGACGGAGCTGTAATCATGGCTGAACTCGCAACCATTGCCCGTCCCTACGCCGAAGCGCTGTTCCAGGTCGCGTCCTCGCAGGACCTGAAGGCCTGGAACGAGCAGTTGGCCGCGCTGGCGCTCGTCGCCGGCGACAGCCAGCTGCGCCAGTTCGCCGAAGACCCGAAGGTGGGCACCGACCAGGTGTTCCAGGTCATGTCGGCGGCCAGCAAGCAGACGCTGCTGCCCGGCGTGCAGAACTTCCTGCGCGAGGTGATCGCCAACGGCCGCCTGTCGGCGCTGCCGGCGATGGTCCAGCAGTTCCACGAACTGGCCAACGCCGCTTCCGGCGTGTCCGATGCGCAGATCTTCAGCGCCTACCCGATCGAGCCGGCCCAGCTGGCCGACGTGGTCGCGTCGCTGGAGAAGCGCTTCGGTCGCAAGCTGCAAGCCCGCGTCGAGCTGGAGCCTGGCCTGATCGGCGGTATCCGTGTGGTGGTCGGCGACGAGGTGCTGGACACCTCGGTCAAGGCCCGCCTGGAACGCATGAAAGTGGCGCTGACGGCCTGAGGCGCAAGCCTCCGGTCCCAGCCCGACTGCCAAAGATCCCCCCGATTCACCCTGGTGTCCCGCTTCGGCGGGATGCCGTTGGGAGCAAGCAATGCAACTGAATCCCGCTGAAATTTCCGAACTGATCAAGAGCCGCATCGAAGGCCTTGGCGCGTCCACCGACGTGCGCAACCAGGGCACCGTGGTGTCCGTGTCCGACGGCATCGTGCGCGTGCACGGCCTGTCCGACGTGATGCAAGGCGAAATGCTGGAATTCCCGGCCGCCGCCGATGGCTCGCAGACCTTCGGTCTGGCGCTGAACCTGGAGCGCGACTCCGTCGGCGCCGTGATCCTGGGCGCCTACGAGCACATCGTCGAAGGCGACACCGTCAAGTGCACCGGCCGCATCCTGGAAGTGCCGGTCGGCCCCGAGCTGATCGGCCGCGTCGTGAACGCGCTGGGTCAGCCGATCGACGGCAAGGGCCCGATCAACGCCAAGATGACCGACGTCATCGAGAAGGTCGCCCCGGGCGTGATCGCCCGCAAGTCCGTCGACCAGCCGGTGCAGACCGGCCTGAAGTCGATCGACTCGATGGTGCCCGTCGGCCGTGGCCAGCGCGAGCTGATCATCGGCGACCGCCAGACCGGCAAGACCGCCGTGGCGATCGACGCGATCATCAACCAGAAGGGTCAGAACATGACCTGCGTGTACGTCGCGATCGGCCAGAAGGCTTCGTCGATCAAGAACGTCGTGCGCGCACTGGAAGCCGCCGGCGCGATGGAATACACCATCGTCGTCGCCGCCTCCGCGTCTGAATCCGCCGCGATGCAGTACGTGTCGGCCTACTCGGGCTGCACGATGGGCGAGTACTTCCGCGACCGCGGCCAGGACGCGCTGATCGTGTACGACGACCTGTCCAAGCAGGCCGTCGCCTACCGCCAGGTCTCGCTGCTGCTGCGCCGCCCGCCGGGCCGCGAAGCCTTCCCCGGCGACGTGTTCTATCTCCACAGCCGCCTGCTGGAGCGCGCCGCCCGCGTCAACGCCGAGTATGTCGAAGCCTTCACCAAGGGTGAAGTCAAGGGCAAGACCGGCTCGCTGACCGCGCTGCCGATCATCGAGACGCAAGCCGGCGACGTGTCCGCCTTCGTTCCGACCAACGTGATCTCGATCACCGACGGCCAGATCTTCCTGGAAACCAACCTGTTCAACGCCGGCATCCGTCCCGCGATCAACGCCGGTATCTCGGTGTCGCGCGTCGGTGGCGCTGCCCAGACCAAGCTGATCAAGTCGCTGTCCGGCGGTATCCGTACCGACCTGGCCCAGTACCGTGAGCTGGCCGCGTTCGCGCAGTTCGCCTCGGACCTGGACGCCGCGACCCGCAAGCAGCTGGACCGCGGTGCCCGCGTGACGGAACTGTTGAAGCAGGCGCAGTACAGCCCGCTGTCGATCAGCCTGATGGGCGCGTCGCTGTACGCGGCCAACAAGGGCTTCATGGACGACATCGAGGTCAAGAAGGTCCTGGCCTTCGAGCACGGCCTGCACCAGTTCCTGAAGACCTCGCACGCCGCCCTGCTGACCAAGCTGGAAAGCGACAAGGCCATGGACAAGGACGCCGAAGCCGAACTGAACGCCGCGATCACGTCGTTCAAGAAGTCCTTCGCCTAAAGCAACCATGACCGGGTCTCGCTGAAGTCAGGCAAGACCCGGCCCTCACAGGAGAAATCATGGCAGCAGGCAAGGAAATTCGCGGCAAGATCAAGTCGGTCGAGAACACCAAGAAGATCACCAAGGCCATGGAAATGGTCGCCGCTTCGAAGATGCGCAAGGCGCAGGATCGGATGCGCGCGGCCCGTCCGTACGCGGAGAAGGTCGGCAACATCGCCGCCAACCTGTCCAAGGCCAACCCCGAGTACCGTCATCCGTTCATGGTGTCGCATGCCGACGCCAAGACGGCCGGTTTCGTGGTGGTCACGACCGACAAGGGCCTGTGCGGTGGTCTGAACACCAACCTGCTTCGCGCGACGACCAGCAAGCTCAAGGAAATCGAGCAGGCGGGTCAGAAGGCGGAAGTGGTCGCGATCGGCAACAAGGGTCTGGGTTTCATGAACCGGATCGGCGCCAAGGTCGTCGCGCATGCGACGCAGCTCGGCGACAGCCCCCAGCTCGAGAAGCTGGTCGGCCCGGTCAAGACGCTGCTGGACGCTTACGCGGAAGGCAGGCTGTCGGCGGTCTATCTCTGCTACACGCGCTTCGTCAACACGATGAAGCAGGAGCCGGTGGTGCAGCAACTGCTGCCGCTGACGGCCGAGTCGCTGGAGACGGATGCCGCGGGTCACGCATGGGACTACCTGTACGAGCCCGATGCCCCGACGGTGATCAACGAACTGCTGGTGCGCTACACCGAAGCCCTGGTCTATCAGGCCGTGGCGGAGAACATGGCGTCCGAGCAATCGGCGCGCATGGTGGCCATGAAGGCCGCGACCGACAACGCCGGCACGCTGATCGGTGAGCTGAAGCTGGTCTACAACAAGACCCGCCAGGCCGCGATCACCAAGGAACTGTCGGAAATCGTCAGCGGCGCGGCCGCCATCAGCGGTTGATCCCGGCGATCGATCGCAGGCAACAGATTTGGAATTGAAGGAACGAAAAAATGGCTAACACTCAATCGGTGGGCAAGATCGTTCAGTGCATCGGCGCCGTGGTCGACGTGGAGTTCCCGCGCGACCAGATGCCGAAGGTGTTCGACGCCCTGAAGATGGAAGGCTCGGCCCTGACGCTGGAAGTGCAGCAGCAGCTGGGCGACGGCGTGGTCCGCACCATCGCGCTGGGCTCCTCCGACGGCCTGCGCCGCGGCACCGAGGTCTACAACACCGGCGACACCATCCAGGTGCCGGTGGGCCAGGCGACCCTGGGTCGCATCATGGACGTGCTGGGCAACCCGATCGACGAGCGCGGCGACGTGGCCCGCGACCAGGTCGCCTCGATCCACCGCAAGGCCCCGGCCTATGACGAGCTGAGCCCGTCGCAGGAACTGCTGGAAACCGGCATCAAGGTGATCGACCTGATCTGCCCGTTCGCCAAGGGCGGCAAGGTGGGTCTGTTCGGTGGCGCCGGCGTCGGCAAGACCGTGAACATGATGGAGCTGATCAACAACATCGCCAAGGCTCACTCGGGTCTGTCGGTGTTCGCGGGTGTCGGCGAGCGTACCCGTGAGGGCAACGACTTCTATCACGAGATGTCCGACGCGGGCGTCGTGAACCAGGACGACCTGAGCGCGTCCAAGGTCGCGATGGTCTACGGCCAGATGAACGAGCCCCCGGGCAACCGTCTGCGCGTGGCGCTGACCGGCCTGACGATGGCCGAGTCCTTCCGCGACGAAGGCCGTGACGTGCTGTTCTTCGTGGACAACATCTACCGCTACACGCTGGCCGGTACCGAAGTGTCCGCGCTGCTGGGCCGCATGCCGTCCGCGGTGGGCTACCAGCCGACGCTGGCCGAGGAAATGGGCCGCCTGCAGGAGCGGATCACGTCGACCAAGGTCGGCTCGATCACCTCGATCCAGGCCGTGTACGTCCCTGCGGACGACCTGACCGACCCGTCGCCGGCGACGACCTTCGCCCACTTGGACGCCACCGTGGTGCTGTCGCGCGACATCGCCTCGCTGGGCATCTACCCGGCCGTGGACCCGCTGGACTCGACCTCGCGTCAGATCGACCCGAACGTCATCGGCGAAGAGCACTACAACACGACGCGCTCGGTGCAGTCGGTGCTGCAGCGCTACAAGGAACTGCGCGACATCATCGCGATCCTGGGCATGGACGAGCTGTCGCCGGAAGACAAGCTGGCCGTGGCCCGCGCCCGCAAGATCCAGCGTTTCCTGTCGCAGCCGTTCCACGTCGCGGAAGTGTTCACCGGCTCGCCCGGCAAGTACGTCCCGCTGAAGGAAACCATCCGCGGCTTCAAGATGATCGTCAACGGCGAGTGCGACCACCTGCCGGAACAAGCGTTCTACATGGTCGGCACGATTGACGAGGCCTTCGAGAAGGCCAAGAAGATCCAGTAAGACGTCGCAGACGGCGCGCTGGCGTCGTTGCCGTGCTCGCCGGACTCCCAGTCCGGCTCCGCGCGGCGCCTAGCCAGCCCACCGTCTGCTCGCTTACTGGACCTTCTTCCCGCGGTGGCGAAGGCCTGCCGCGGCAAACCTAAGGAAACGCAATGGCAACCCTCCACGTGAACGTGGTCTCGGCGGAAGAGCAGATCTTCTCGGGCGAGGCGAAATTCGTGGCGCTGCCGGGCGAAGGCGGCGAGCTGGGCATCCTGCCCAAGCACACCCCGCTGATCACCCGCATCAAGCCGGGCGCGGTGCGTATCCAGCGTCCCAATGGCGATGAAGAGTTCGTCTTCGTCGCCGGCGGCCTGCTGGAAGTGCAGCCGGACGTCGTGACCGTGCTGGCCGACACCGCCATCCGCGGCAAGGACCTCGACGAGGCCCGTGCCGAGGCCGCGAAGAAGGCCGCCGAGGAAGCGATGAAGAACGCCAAGAGCGACATCGACTTCGCCAAGGCGCAAAGCGAATTCGCGGCCGTGGCCGCGCAGATCGCCGCGCTGCGCAAGTTCCGCGCCAAGCGCTGAGCCCCCCATCTCCTCGCGCGCCGGGACGCCGGTGCGGCGAGGACACCACACTGCATCGGCAGGACTGCGAAAAACTCGCACTCCTGCCGATGTTCTTTTCGGCGTCCCCCGGACCACTCGGTTCGGTATCGCACACTTCGAACATCCGGCTTTGACCGGAGCAAACACCGGCGTCCCGCCGGTGTCGTTTTTGAGGGAGTTCCCATGTCATTCAACGTCCTGGCGCGCCGCGCCACCCTGGCGCTCGCCCTGACGGCCCTGTTCGGCTGCGCGACCGAGCAATCCCGCACCATTGAAGTCCCGCGCGCGGCGCCCGCCCCGGTCCAGTACCAGGGCCAGCGTGCCCCGATCGCGGTGGGCAAGTTCGAGAACCGCTCGAGCTTCATGCGCGGCATGTTCGCCGACGCCATCGACCGCCTGGGCAACCAGTCCAAGTCGATCCTGATCGCCCACCTGCAGCAGACCAACCGCTTCAGCGTGCTGGACCGCGACAACCTCGAAGAGGCGCAGCAGGAAGCCAAGTTCAAGAACAGCGCGCTGACGATCAAGGGTGCGGACTACCTGGTGACGGGCTCGGTGACCGAATTCGGCCGCAAGGAAGTCGGCGACCAGCAGTTGTTCGGCGTGCTGGGCCGCGGCAAGAAGCAGATCGCCTACGCCAAGGTCACGCTGAACGTGGTGAACAGCCAGACCTCGGAAGTCGTGTACTCGGCGCAGGGCGCCGGCGAATACGAGCTGTCGACGCGCGAGGTCGTCGGCTTCGGCGGCACCGCCAGCTACGACGCGACGCTGAACGGCAAGGTCCTGGACCTGGCCATCAAGGAGGCCGTCAACACGATGGTCGCCGGCATCGACAGCGGCGCCTGGAAGCCGCAAGCCGCCCGCTGACCAGGAGCCCGACCATGACCCTCCGCATCAAGCACGCGCTGCGCGTGAGCGCAGCCGTGGCCGTCGCCGCGCTGCTGACCGCCTGCGGCACGCCGCAGAAGCCGCTCTATCAATGGGCCGGTTACCAGAACAGCGTCTACCAGTACTTCAAGACCAACGGCACCGCGCCTGGCGACCAGATCACGCAGCTCGAAGCGCAGCTGATCAAGAACAAGGCGGCCAACGAAGCGACGCCGCCCGGCCTGCACGGCCACCTGGCGCTGCTCTACGCGAAGGTCGGCAACGACGACGCCGCGCGAGCCCACCTGGAAGCCGAGCGCGCGCTGTTCCCGGAATCCGCCGCCTACGTGGACTTCCTGCTGAAGAAGCCGTCCGAGAAGACCGCGGCCGCTGCCGCCGTGCCCGCCAAGGCGGCCAGCGGCGTCTGAGCGCCGAGGAGAACGACACCATGACGAACCTGATGTCCCTGATCCGCCGCCTCGGCGCCGTGGCCGTGCTGGCCGCGCTGACCGCCTGCGCCTCGCCGTCCAAGCCCTACGACTACACCGCGTTCAAGGAAGCCAAGCCGGCCTCGCTGCTGGTGCTGCCGCCGGTCAACGACACGCCGGACGTGAACGCCACCTATGGCGTGCTCTCCAACCTGTCGATGCCGCTGGGCGAAGCCGGCTACTACGTGCTGCCGGTGTCGCTGGTCGATGAGACGCTGCGCACCAACGGCATCACCACGCCGGCGGACGCGCACCAGATCGACGCCGCCAAGCTGCGTCAGATCTTTGGCGCCGATGCGGCGTTGTATGTCGACGTGAAGCAGTACGGCTCGGTCTACAAGGTGCTGTCGAGCGAGACCATCGTCGAGATGCATGCCAAGCTGGTGGACCTGCGCACCGGCGCGCTGCTGTGGGACGGCAAGGCGACCGCTTCGAGCGCCGAGCAGAACAACAACAGCCAGGGCGGCCTGATCGGCATGCTGGTCAAGGCGGTGGTCGACCAGATCGCCAGCAACCTGTCGGACCGCAGCTACCAGATCGCGGGCATGACCAGCAACCGTCTGGTCTACGCCCCCAATGGCCTGCTGCCGGGTCCCCGGGCGCGCCAGCCTGTGAAAAACTAAGGGTCTCGACCACGAACCCGGAAACGGCGGGCGCCGCGACGCGCCAGCCGATCCCAACCCGCCGGTTCGCGCCGGTGGGTTTTCTTTTTTCAGCATGACCACTCCCATCTCCATCACCCGCCACCAGGGCCTCGAGGCCATCGAACTCCGTGCGCCCGATGGCGCTCGCGCGACGCTGCTGCTGCATGGCGCGCACCTGGTGTCCTGGGTGCCCGCGGGCGCCGACGAGCAGCTCTACCTCTCCCCGAAGAGCGCCTTCGCCACCGGCCAGGCCATCCGCGGTGGCGTGCCGGTGATCTTTCCGCAGTTCGCCACGCGCGGCCCGCTGCTGCGCCATGGCTTCGCGCGTGGGAAGCCGTGGCAGCTGGTCAGCGCCGAGTCCGGCAAGGACGACGCATTGGCCGTGCTGCGCCTGAACGACGACGGCGCCACCCGCATGGTCTGGCCGCACGCCTTCGAGGCCGAGATCAGCATCCGGATCGCCGGCCGCGCGCTCGAGATCGAACTCGCCTGCGAGAACCAGGGCGACACGCCGCTGTCCTTCAGCGCCGCGCTGCACACCTACCTGCGGCTGACGCAGATCATGTCGGCGTCGGTCCAGGGCCTGTCCGGCCTGGCGTATTGGGACTCGACGATCGAACGCGCCGCCACCCAGCACGAGGATCTGCTGCGCCTGGACGGCGAGACCGACCGCATCTACCAGGACGTCAAGCACGGCCTGACCCTGCGCGACGGCGACCGTCGTCTGGCGATCCGCCAGCAGGGCTTCGCCGACGCCGTGGTCTGGAACCCCGGCCAGGCCAAGGGCGACGCGCTTCCCGACATGCCCGAAGGGGGCTGGAAGCAGATGCTCTGCGTCGAAGCGGCGCAGGTGCTCAAGCCGGTCGAACTCGCGCCCGGCGAGAGCTGGGCCGGCATGCAGACGCTCGAACTGCTCTGAGCGCGCGTCCCCCGCGAATGCGGGGGCGCTGTTGCTTTGACCCGCAGCTTCCGGGTTCGCACGTAGCGCGCGAGAGGCGCCCTCGGCAAGAATCGCTCCCGCCAATACATAACGATTCCAGTCCGAGGGAGGAAGCATGCGCAGTTCCATTCGCGCCGCGGCGGTGCGCGTGACCGCTTTGGTCACCGCCGTCGCCTTCGTCAGCGCTTGCTCGACCGCGTCGAAGGACATCTCCGCCACCTATGTCTCGCCGTCGCAATACAGCAGCTACGACTGCACGCAGCTGACCGCCGAGACCCAGCGCCTGCAAGCGCGTTATCTCGAGCTCGGTGGCCGCCTCGACCAGGCCGCCACCAATGACAAGACCCTCATGGGGGTCGGCCTGATCCTCTTCTGGCCGGCGCTGTTCGCACTGGGCGGGACCAAGTCGCAGGAAGCGGAGTACGGCCGCCTGCGCGGCGAGTACGACGCCGTCCAGCAGACCTTGATCCAGAAGCGCTGCGCCAGCAGCGACACCCTGGCCGCCGTGTCGCCGGCAGGCCAAGGAACGCCTGCATCCCAGGGCGCCGCACCGGCGGTGGCCACCGTGGCCGCGGCTGATCCGGCCGCCTCCGCCCCGATCCCTGTCGACGCCGCTGCCAGCGCCGTCCGCTGACCTTTTCCATACCAAGGCCACCCGGCCGTTTCACCTCTGAGGAGTACCCATCCCGTGACTTTCCTGCACCGCGCCGCCCAACTGGCCGCCCTGTCCGCCGCCGTCCTGCTCGTGGGCTGCGCCAGCCCCGCCCGCACCGACCAGATGCAAGTCAGCAGCTCGCTGCAGGTCCGCACCGCGGCGTCGCAGTCCGAGCTGAAGGAAAACATCGGCATCAAGGACGTGACCGGCGGCAAGGACACCAATCCGATGTGGGTGTCCAACGTGTCGAGCGCCGACTTCGAGCGCGCGCTCGAAGCCTCGCTGAAGGATGCCGGCCTGCTGTCGGGCAACCGTCAGGGCAGCAAGTACACGTTGACCGCCGACATGAAGAAGCTGGACCAGCCGTTGTTCGGCGCCAGCATGACGGTCACGGCCACCGTGAAGTACACGCTGGTCGAGCGCGCCACCGGCAAGGCCGTGTTCGAGCGCGACGTCGCCGTGCCGTTCACGGCCGAGTGGAACGCCGCCTTCCTGGGCACCGAGCGCCTGAAGCTCGCCAACGAAGGCGCGATCCGCAGCAACATCACGCAGCTGATCAACGACCTGGTCGCGCTGAAGGTCGCCTCCGCCGGCGTGCAGCTGACCAAGTGAAGCAGGGCGCCGGCACGCGGGACCGGGAAGGTCACCGCGCGCGGCGCGCTAAGCTGCGGGCTCCCTCATCTCAGGAGCCCGCATGCCTGACAAGAGCAAGCTCTCCAAGTCCGACTACCTGGACCGCCTGCAGCCGATGCAGGTCGAGCTGAACAACCTGGCCCGGTGGCTGCAGCACACGCGCAAGCGGCTGCTGGTGATCATCGAAGGCCGCGACACCGCCGGGAAGGGCGGCGTCATCAACGCGATCTCCGAGACGCTCAATCCCCGCCAGTGCCGCACCGTCGCGCTGGGCAAGCCCAGCGAGCGGGAGCAGGGCGAGTGGTACTTCCAGCGCTACCTCACCCACCTGCCGTCCGCCGGCGAGATCGTGCTCTTCGACCGCAGCTGGTACAACCGCGCCGGCGTCGAGGCGGTGATGGGCTTCTGCACGCCGCGGCAGACCGAGGACTTCCTCGAGCAGGCGCCGCGACTGGAGCGGCTGCTGGTCGACGACGGCCTGCTGCTCTTCAAGTACTGGCTCACCGTCGACCAGCAGCAGCAGGAAGAGCGCTTCGCCGAACGCGCCGAGGATCCGCTCAAGCAGTGGAAGCTCTCGCCGATCGACCTCGAGGCCCGCAAGCATTACCAGGACTACGGCCGTGCGCGCGACCGCATGCTCGAGCACACGCACACCAAGCACGCGCCCTGGACGCTGGTCGACTTCAATGACCAGCGCCGCGGCCGGCTCACGCTGATCCGCCACCTGCTCGACCACCTGCCGGACGTGACCGTGCCCGCGAAGGAACTGGTGTTCCCCAAGCTCAAGGGCGGGCCGAAAGCCGAGCGCTTCGGCTGGAAGCTCAAGCCGATCAAGAGCTTTTGAGCGCTTGCGGACTGCGACCGCCGCTGGCCCTACAGCACGACGACCGCGTCCGGCAGCTCATTGCGCGGCACCGCGCCCGCTTCGGGCGGGAAGTGCTCGGCGAGCAGCGCCTCCACCGCGCGGATCGCCTCCACCAGGCCTTCCTCGAAGCGGCCATCGCGCAGCGACTGCCGCAGCCCGTCGACGATGGCCTGCCACTGCGCCGCGCTGACGCGCCGGTTCAGCCCGCGATCCGCGACGATCTCGATCGCGTGCTCCGCCAGCAGCAGATAGACCAGCACGCCGTTGTTGTGCTCGGTGTCCCACACGCGCAGCTTGCCGAACAGCGCCAGCGCCCGCTGCCGCGCAGACAGGCCGCGCCACAAGTAGCTGATCGGCAAACTGGCCTCGACACACACCCGGATCTCGCCGGCATGGCGCAACTCGCTCTCGGTCACCCGCGCGGACAGCCGCGCCAGCGCCGCCGCGGGCAGCACGCGACGCACGTCGGCCTCGTCCCAGAAGCGATGGCGGAAGAACCGCCCCAGCCGGCTGGCGTCGCCGGCGTGGCGCGCCTCGTGATCGGTCCGTCGGTTCATCACCAGTCTCCCGAGGCGCCACCGCCGCCGAAGTCGCCACCGCCGCCGGACGAGAAGCCGCCGCCGTCGCCGCCGCCCCAGCTGCCGCCGCCATCACCGCCGCCACCGCCCCAGATGATCGGCGGCGCGATGCCGCCCGATCCATGGGCGCTGCGCCGGTAGGCGCCGGAGGATCCCGAGCCGCGTCGGGCCGCGCCGATGCCGAGCACGCCCACCAGGATCAGCGAGGCGATCGCCGCGCCAGCGCCCAGCAGCAGGCTGCCGCTCAGCCCCCAGCCGACCGCGCCAGCGCCCACGCCAGTGAAGAGGCTGCCGATCTTGCGGCCGAAGATCGCCGTCAGCAGCGCGCCGGCCAGCGGCACGCCGAGGAAGGCGATCATCGCGATCTCGCCGAGGTCGATGCCATGGCCGCCCGTCGATGGCGCCGGTCGCTGCGTCGGTGCGGGCAGATGCTCGCCGCGGATGCGCGCCTGCAGCGAGTCGATCGCCCGGTTCAACCCGCCAGCGTAGTCGCCGGCCTTGAAGGCGGGCGTGATGTCGCGCTCGATGATCTGGCGCGCGGCCAGGTCGGGCACCGCGCCTTCCAGCGCCTTGGCGGTCTGGATGTTGATGCGCCGGTCGTTCTTGGCCACGACGATCAGCAGCCCGTCGCCGACGTCGCGCCGACCGATCTTCCACTGGTCGCCGACTCGCTGAGCGTAGGCGGCGATGTCCTCGGGCGCGGTCGTCGCCACCATCAGCACGACGATCTGCGGCCCGGCCTCGCGCTCGAAGGCGGCGAGCTTGGCATCGATCGCCTGCTGCTGCGCGGCGGTCAGGGTGCCGGTCTGGTCGATGACGCGACCGCTGAGCGCGGGGACCGCCTGCACGTCCTGCGCCCGTGCGCGCGGCAGCAGGCCGACGCTCATCAGTAGGCCGAGACAGGCGAGCGCGAACACGCGCAGCAGCGCGGACCAGCGCGCGGGACAGGCGCCGGCCTCGTTCATCGCCGGGAGTCGCGCCGCCACCGAGGCCGCCCGCATGCGCGGGTCCTCAGTTCGACGCCGGAGAGGCGGCCGGCGCCGGCGTCGCGGGCGCCGTGGCCGGGGCGGGCTTGTCGAAGCTCACCGACGGCGGCGCGGAGATCGCGGCCTCGTTCTGCACGGTGAAGTTGGGCTTGACCTCGTAGCCGAAGACCTTGGCCGTCAGGTTGGTCGGGAAGCGGCGCGTCAGCACGTTGTACTCCTGCACCGACTTGATGTAGCGGTTGCGAGCGACGGTGATGCGGTTCTCGGTGCCCTCGAGCTGCACGCGCAGGTCGCGGAAGCCCTGGTTGGCCTGCAGCTGCGGATATCGCTCGCTGACCACCATCAGCCGGCTCAGCGCGCCGGAGAGCTCGCCCTGCGCGGCCTGGAACCTCTGCAGCGCGGCCGGGTCGCGTGCCAGCTCGGGCGTGACCTGGATGCTGGTGGCCTTGGCGCGGGCCTCGACGACCTTGGTCAGCGTCTCCTGCTCGAAATTGGCCTCGCCCTTGACCGTGTTGACGATGTTGGGGATGAGGTCGCTGCGGCGCTGGTACTGGCTCAGCACCTCGGACCAACTGGCGTTGACCTGCTCGTCCAGGCTCTGGAACTCGTTGTAGCCGCAGCCGGTCAGCGCCAGGGGCGCCCCGACGATCAGCGTGGCGGCGGCCGCGGCGCGCGCGGCGGCAAGCAAACGGGACGGGGTCGATGTCATTCGCGTAACCTCCTTGTGCGCACTGGCATATCGTGTGCCAGCCGCGGGAATTCAAGAGCAGGAAGCCCCGAGGATAATCGCCCTCCCATGAGCGCCCCCCTTCAGAACGACGTCTTCCTGCGCGCGTGCCTGCGCCAGCCCACCGAATACACCCCCGTCTGGCTGATGCGCCAGGCCGGCCGCTACCTGCCTGAATATCGCGACACCCGCGCCAAGGCCGGCAGCTTCATGGGCCTGGCCACCAACACGGACTACGCGACCGAGGTCACGCTGCAGCCGCTGGAGCGTTACCCGCTCGACGCGGCCATCCTCTTCAGCGACATCCTGACCGTGCCGGACGCGATGGGCCTGGGCCTGTCGTTCGCGCAGGGCGAGGGCCCCAAGTTCGAGAAGGTCGTGCGCGACGAGGCGGCGGTGAGCGCGCTGGCCGTGCCCGACATGGACAAGCTGCGCTACGTCTTCGACGCGGTGAGCTCGATCCGCCGCGCGCTGAACGGCCGCGTGCCGCTGATCGGCTTCTCCGGCAGCCCGTGGACGCTGGCCTGCTACATGGTGGAGGGCGGCGGCTCCGACGACTATCGCCACGTCAAGAGCCTGATGTACGCGCGCCCGGACCTGATGCACCGCATCCTGTCCATCAACGCCGACGCGGTCGCCGCCTACCTGAACGCGCAGATCGAGGCCGGCGCGCAGGCGGTGATGGTCTTCGACTCCTGGGGCGGCGTGCTGGCCGACGGCCAGTTCCAGCAGTTCAGCCTGGCGTACTCGCGCCGCGTGCTGGCGCAGCTCAAGGGTGAGCACGACGGCCGCCGCATCCCCAAGCTGCTGTTCACCAAGGGCGGCGGCCTGTGGCTGGACGAGATCGCGGCCTCGGGCGCCGACGTCGTCGGCCTGGACTGGACGGTGAACCTGGGCCGCGCCCGCGCGCAGGTGCAGGACCGCGTCGCGCTGCAGGGCAACCTCGATCCGAACGTGCTGTTCGCGCCGCCGGCCGCGGTGCGCGAGCAGGCGCGCGCGGTGCTCGACAGCTTCGGCGCGCCGCGCCGCGCGGATGGCGCCTGGGGCGGCCATGTGTTCAACCTCGGCCATGGCATCAGCCAGTTCACGCCGCCGGAAAGCGTGGCCGAACTGGTCGACGAAGTGCATCGGCACTCGCGCCGGCTGCGGGGTGACGAGGCCTAGTTATCCCCAAATCCGTGCATGTCACCCAAACGCAGCACACGCGTTGGCTTGCAGCTAGGGCTTTCCCCGATGGGCGTGTAAGTCGTTGATTCCAAAGGGGAGGGAGTGTTTCCCCGGAATTTGACGCCGACAGGCCCTCGCGGCGGCAATCGCATCGGCCTCGAAAATCCCGGGGCGTTTCCCACAAAGTTATCCACAGGCTCTCGACCCCGTTGTGAACACCGTTGGAAATCAGGCACTTGGCGCGTTTTCCTCATGGCCGATGGAGGCCATCCGGGCTGCGGCGGTGGGCGAGCCCCCCAGAGGGCGCGCCCGATGAGCGAGGCGCCGGCCTCACGCCGCGTGCGGGTCGCCGTGGAGGCGCCCCAACACAGCGGGCTGACCGGACCGCTGGACTACCTCGGCCCGCAAGACTTGACCCCGGGCACCCTGGTGCATGTGACGCTGGGCCGCCGGGACGTGATGGGGCTGGTGTGGGACGACCTGCCGGACGGCGTGGACCTGCCCGAGGACGAGCGCCTGCCTGAATCCGAGCTGCGACCGGTGGGCGAGGCGCTCGATGCGCTGCCGCCGCTGTCCGACCGCTGGCGGCGGCTGGTGGAGTTCGCCGCAAGCTACTACCAGCGCAGCGTCGGCGAACTGGCGCTGGCGGTGCTGCCGCCGCAGCTGCGGGACCTGGACGCCAAGCAGCTGCAGGCGCGGCTGAAGAAGCTGGACAAGGCCGACGCAGCGGCCGCGGCGCAGGCGGCCGCCACGCCGGCCACGCCCGCTGACCGGCCCGCGCTGACCGCGCAGCAGCAGGCGGCGCTCGACGCCGTCCTGGAGCTGGCCGCTCGCGACGCGCCACCGCCCGCGCTGCTCTGGGGTCTGACCGGCAGCGGCAAGACCGAGATCTACCTGCGCGCCGCCGAGGCCGCCCTGGAGCGCGGCCAGCAGGTGCTGGTGCTGGTGCCGGAGATCAACCTGACGCCGCAACTCGAGGCGCGTTTCGCCGAGCGCTTCGCCGGCCACGCGATCGTGTCGCTGCACAGCGGGCTCACGCCGGCGCAGCGCCTGCGCCACTGGCTCGCGGCGCACCTGGGTCGCGCGCAGCTGGTGCTGGGCACGCGGCTGGCGGTCTTCGCGTCGATGCCGCGGCTCGGATTGATCGTGGTCGACGAGGAACACGACCCGTCCTACAAGCAGCAGGACGGCGCGCGCTACTCGGCGCGGGACCTGGCGGTCTATCGCGGCCACCTGGAGAAGGTCCCGGTGCTGCTGGGCTCGGCGACGCCGTCGCTGGAGAGCTGGCAGCACGCGCTGGGCGGTCGTTATCGGCGCATCGACCTGACCGAGCGCATCGGCGGCGGCGCGCTGCCGCGGGTGCGGCTGTTCGACATGAACCGGCTCGAGCGCAAGAAGGGCGTCACCACGACGCTGTCGGTGCCGCTGCTGGACGCGCTGCGCAAGCGGCTCGACCGCGGCGAGCAGAGCCTGGTGTTCCTGAACCGCCGCGGCTACGCGCCGGTATTGCATTGCGACCAGTGCAACTGGAAGAGCGACTGCCCGCATTGCAGCGCGCACCAGGTCTTCCACAAGGAGGACCGCACGCTGCGCTGCCACCATTGCGGCGTGTCGGCGCGCGTGCCGCGGGCCTGTCCGTCCTGCGGCAATCCGGACATCGCGCCGCTGGGGCGCGGGACCGAGCGCCTGGAGGAGCAACTCGCGCAGGCGCTGCCCGGGGCGCGCGTGGCGCGCATCGATGCCGACACCACCAAGCTCAAGGGCAGCCTCGAATCGCAGCTCGCGGCCGTGCATGAGGGCGATGTCGACATCCTGGTGGGCACGCAGATGGTCGCCAAGGGCCACGACTTCCGCCGCATCACGCTGGTCGCGGCGGTGAATCCGGACGGCGCGCTGTTCAGCAGCGATTTCCGCGCGCCGGAGCGGCTGTTCTCGCTGCTGATGCAGGCGGGCGGACGCGCGGGCCGCGATGCGGCGCAGGCCGCCGCCAGCGAGATGTGGGTGCAGACCTGGTATCCCGAGCACGCGCTCTACCAGTCGCTGCAGAAGCACGACTACGAGGCCTTCGCGTCCAGCCAGCTGCACGAGCGCATGTCGGCCAACCTGCCGCCGTTCGCGCATCTGGCGCTGGTGCGCGCGGAAGGCCGCAGCGTCGAGGCCGCGCGCGACTTCCTGACCGCGGCGCAGGAGGCGGCGCAGGCGCTGCCCTTGTCGCTCGGCCTGCTGCTGTATCCGCCGGTGCCGATGGCGGTGGCGCGGGTCGCGGACAGCGAGCGCTTCCAGATGCTGATCGAGGCCGGCAGCCGCGCGCAGCTGCAGCGCTTCCTGCGCGCCTGGCTGCCGGAGCTGCACGCGCTCAAGCGCCGTCAGAAGGGGCTGACGCGCTGGGCGGTGGACGTGGATCCGCTGGCGATCTGAGGCGCCAGCAGACGCCGTCTCACAGCAGGCGCGCGAGCGCCTCCTCCAGCACCGGCCACGCGGCGCGCACCGCGGCCAGCGCATCCTCCGAGCCGGTGGCGGCGTCCTGCGCGTCCTGCTCGAGCTGGCGCGCCACTTCGGCGGCATCGGCGTGGCCGAGCGTCAGCAGTACGCTCTTGAGGCTGTGCGCGAGGTGGCGCAGCTTCACATGCTCGCCCCGTTCGCAGGCGCTGCGACCGCTGGCGATGTCGAGCGGGAACTGCATCCGGCAGCGCGCCAGGAAGGCTTGGTACAGCGCGGCGTTGCCGCCGAAGTACTGCTCAATGGCGGCCTGGTGGATCGACGGCATTGCCGCCGGCGGCGACGCGGCGTCGCGCAGGCCGTCCAGGCACGATTGCAGGTCCGCCAGCGAGCAGGGCTTGGACAGGAAACGCGTCACGCCCAGCGCCTCGAGCTGCTCGCGCACCGTCGGATTCAGGCCGGCGCTGAACACGGCCAGCCGCGCCTTGCCGCGCAGTTCGGGCCGCTGCTTGAGCGTCTGCAGCAGGTCCAGCCCGTGACGGCCGGGCAGCATCAGGTCGCTGATGACGAGGTCGAAACTCTGCGTCGCGAGCGCCAGCAGCGCCTCGTCGACCGAGATGCAGGCCTGCAGGCGCACCTCGTCGTCCTCCAGCGCCATCGCGACGAAGCGCTGCAGCGTGGTGTCGTCCTCCACGAGGAGGACCCGGATGCGGGACGCCATGCTCAGCCGGCGAACTGCGGCTGACGGGCCCGGATGCGCTGGACCGCCGCGGCGAGCAGCGGCGGCAGGTCGGTGACGAGCCGCGGCTTGTGCACCAGCGGCAGACCGGCGAGCGCGAATGCGTAGGGCGAGCGCTGCTGTTCGTCCAGCGCGGTGACGAAGATCAGCTCGCTGCTGGCGAACTGCGGCTGCGAGCGCAGGCTGGTCACCAGCGCCGCGCCGTCGATGCCGGGCAGCAGGATGTCGACCAGCAGGATTTCCGGCTGCAACTGCCCGTACATGACCAGACCGCCGATGCCGTCGTTGGCGGTATGCAGGTCGAGGTCGGGGAACTCCTGCTGCGCCAGCAGCATCACCAGATTCTGGTAATGGACCGAGTCCTCGATCAGCAGCGCCTTCAGCCGCTGCGGCGCGCCGTCGGCGGGCGCCAGCTCGGCGGGTTTGGTGGGCGCGAGGCCCCGGCCGGTGAGCCAGGCGTCGAGCGAAGCTCGCAGGATGCGCCGGTGGCCGCCGGGCGTGCGCCAGGCCTGCAGCTCCCCGCGATCGACCATCAGCTGCACCGACCGGACCGCCATGCCGAGGCGCTGCGCGACTTCGCGCGTGCTGAAGTCCTCTTGCATGTCGTCGGGGGTCCGGGCAATGGCAGTCATGAGTCGATTTTGCCGAATTTCCTAAAGTTTTAGGTGGGCAATATCCTCATTTATAAGCGATAAAACTGATAGTCGATGTGACATCCGTGGGAGATCGGGGCTTCCCTTGCGGTCCGGTGGGGCGAACTCTGGTGCAATCCGGGTCCGAGGAGATGCAATGACGATGCGAAGGACCGGACAGGCCATGGCGGGCCGGCTGGCCGCGATGACGGCGGCCTTGTGGCTGCTTGCGTTCGCGCCGGCCGCGAACAGCGCCCCGAAGGCCTCCGAGCCGACCGCCGTGCCGGCGGCGGCCAGCACGCTGCAGCGCATCCAGGCCAGCGGCGTGCTGCGGGTCTGCATCTGGCCCGACTACTACGGCATCACCTACCGCCATCCTCGCGACGAGACGCTCAGCGGCCTGGACATCGACCTCTCCAACGAGCTCGCCAAGGACCTGGGCGTGCGCCTGCGCTATGTCGAATCCTCCTTCCAGCGCCTGATCCCCGATCTCGAAGGCGACCGCTGCGACGTGGCGATGTTCGCGGTGGCCGTGGTGCCGCAGCGCAAGGCGGCGCTCGCCTTCACCCAGCCCTACCTGCAGAGCGACATCTACGCGATCGCGAGCCGCGCGAGCCGCGTCGTCAAGCGCTGGGAGGACATCGACCAGAGCGGGGTGGTGGTCGCCGTGCAGGCGGGCACCTCGATGGAACCGGTGATGCGCGAGGCGCTCAAGCGCGCGCGGCTGCTGGTCGTGCAGCCGCCGGCGACGCGCGAGCGCGAACTGGAGTCCGGCCGCGCCGATGTCTTCATGACCGACTACCCCTACAGCCGGCGGCTGCTCGACAACGCCGACTGGGCGCACCTGATCGCGCCGCCCAAGCCCTTCCACGTCCTGCCGTATGCCTATGCCATCCGGCGCGGCGATTCGGCCTGGCTGGCGCGCCTGGACGAGTTCGTCGCGCGCATCAAGCGCGACGGCCGGCTGCGCGCCGCGGCCGAGCGCCACGGGTTGGGCGCGATCGTGGTCCCCTGAGGCGGAGTCGCGACGATGCTCGGTCCGGCCGTCCGATCCCTCCAGCGCCTGCGCCGCGCGGCGCTGTGGGCCGGCGTCGTCGTGGCGGCGGGCACGCTGGCCGGTCTGATCGGCCCGGCCTGGGTCGGCCGCCAGGAAGCGATCGACGAGGCCCGCGCCCGCGGCGCGCTGCTGGCGCAGGTGCTGGAGAGCGACGCGAGCCGCACCATCGAGACCGCGTCGCTGTCCCTGCATGCGATCGGGGATGGGCTGACGCGATCGATCGCCGATCCGCATGAGGCCGAGCACCTGGAAGCGCATTTCAGCCATGTGCTGGTGGGCTTGCCGTTCATCCGCAGCGTGTCGCTGCTGGACACCCGCGGGAAGGTGCTGATCAGCACGAATGCCGATGAAATCGGCCTGGAAGTGCCGCTGGACGACTTCGGCCGGCTGCCCGGTCCGGACCGCGACATGCTGATGCCGCTGCGACCGGGGCGCGGCCTCGCGGACCTGGCCCGGGGACGACCGCCGCGCAGTTCGCCGGTGGGGATGCTGCCGCTGCTGCTGCAACTGCCGGCGTCGCCGGACACGCCCGCGAGCGGCGCGTCCACGGCGGCCGGCGTCGCGCCCGGTGCGCGCGAGCGGGAGCCGCGCTGGCTGCTGGCGCTGATCAATCCGGATGCGCTGACGCAGGTCCAGCAGCGCGCGCTGCCCTCCGGGCACAGCGCCGCCTGGCTCGCGTCGACGGACGGCCAGCTGCTCGCCGCGATGGAGACGCTGCATCAACTGCCCGGCCAGCGGCTGGACGGCCACCCGGCGTTCGACGCCCTGCGTCGCGGGCGCGAGCACGGCACCTACATCGGCGCCGGCGCCTTGCCGGGCGAGGTCGTCGTGGCCTACCGCGCGGCGCCGCGGCGCTCGCTGATGGTGGGCGTGGAGCAGTCGGTCGAGGAGGTGCTCGCGCGCTGGCACGCCGGCCTGCGCTGGCTGATGCTGATCGGCGCCCTGGCGCTGGCCCTGATCGCGCTGGCGACGGTCACCGTGCGGCGCAGCCTGCAGGCGCGGGCCGAGGCGATGGAAGCGTTGGAGGGCGCGCACGTGCAGCTCGCCGACCGCGAGCGCGACATGCGCGTGCTGCTCAAGAGCGTGCAGGAGGTGATCTTCCGGACCAATCCGTCGGGCACGCTGACCTTCGTGAATGCGCGCTGGACGACGCTGCATCGCGGGCGTCCGGACGAGGCGGTCGGCCGCCGGCTGGCCGACCTCGCCGAGCCGGCCGACCGCGAGGCGGTGGCCGGGCTCTTCGGCGGTGACGAGGGCGTGCGCAGCGTCGAGGCCACGATCCGCAACGGCGAGGGCGCGCCGCGTCGCTACCAGATCGCGACGGTGCCGCTGCGCCGCGACGGGGAGCTGCTCGGCTACGCCGGCAGCGCCGTCGACATCACCGAACGCGCGGCCGCCGAGCGGCTCACCCGCCAGGCGCGCGACGCGGCGGAGGAGGCCTCGCGCACCAAGACCGAGTTCCTCGCCAACATCAGCCACGAGCTGCGCACGCCTTTGCAATCCATCCTCGGCTTCTCCGAACTGGGCATGGCGCGCAGCGGCGGCCAGGAGCGGTTGCATGCGATGTTCTCGGACATCCACGGCTCCGGCCAGCGCATGCTGGCCTTGGTCAACGACCTGCTGGACGCGTCCAAGCTCGACGCCGTCGGCGCGCTGGAACTCCGCGCGCAGGACCTGCGCGAGCCGGTGGGCGCGGTAATGCGGGAGCTCGCGCCCTTGACCGCCAAGCGCCAGCTGACGCTGGCCGCCGAGTTGCCCGAGCCGATGCCCGCGAGCGTCGATCCGCTGCGCTTCCAGCAGGCGGTGCGCAATGTGCTGGCCAACGCGATCAAGTTCGCGCCGCAGGGCGGCACGATCGAGCTGCGTGGGCAACGGCGGTCCGACGGCGCGTTGCACCTGTGCGTCGCCGACCGCGGGCCGGGCATCCCGGTCGATGAGCTGGAGCGCATCTTCGATCCCTTCGTCCAGTCGAGCACGACCAAGGACGGCTCCGGCGGCACCGGCCTGGGCCTGCCGATCAGCCGGCGCATCGTCGAGATGCATGGCGGCCAGCTGTACGCAGCCAACCGCGAAGGCGGCGGGGCCGAATTCCACCTGATCCTGCCCGCCACGGATTCGGCGACGCCCGGGAACGGCGCACTGGCCGCCGACTGAGCCGCCAATTGGGCCGCCGCTGTCCCCTGATCGAGGCCGCCCGCGCGCGGCGCGGCGCCGTCCGACAGCGCCGTCCGGCGCGCTGTGCCATCCTTGCGCATCGTTGGAGCCGGCACACCGGCGGCAGGAGCGCACCATGAAGTGGGAAGGACAACGCGAGAGCGACAACGTCGAGGACGCACGAGGTAGCGGCGGCGGTGGCGGAGGCGGCTTCCCGATGCTCGGCGGACGCGGCATCGGCATCGGTGGCATCGTCATCGCCCTGCTCGCCTCCTGGGCCTTCGGCATCAACCCGCTGACCGTGCTCAGCGCGCTCGACGGCAGCACCGTCCAGACCGGCGGCGAGCAGCGGCCCGTCGCACCCAGCCATCCCCAGGACACGCCCGCCAAATTCGTCAGCGTCGTGCTGGCCGACACCGAAGACGTCTGGAACAAACTCTTCCAGGCCGGCGGCAAGACCTACGAAGCCCCCAAGCTCCGCCTCTTCGAAGGCACCCAGCCCACCGCCTGCGGCATGGGCCAGGCCGCCATGGGCCCGTTCTACTGCCCCGGCGACAGCAAGGTCTACATCGACCTCAGCTTCTACCAAACCCTGCGCGAGCGCCTCGGCGCGCCCGGCGACTTCGCCCAGGCCTACGTGATCGCCCACGAGGTCGGCCATCACGTCCAACATCAACTCGGCATCACCCAGAAAGTCGAAGCCGCCAGACGCCGTCAGTCCGAACAGGCCGCCAACGCCACCAGCGTTCGCGTCGAGCTCCAGGCCGACTGCTTCGCCGGCGTCTGGGCCCATCACTCCCAACAGAGCAAAGGCTGGCTCGAAGCCGGTGACATCGACGAAGCGCTCAATGCAGCCGCCAAAATCGGCGACGACACGCTCCAACGCAACGCCGGACGCGCCGTCGTGCCAGAAAGCTTCACCCACGGCACCAGCGAACAACGCCAGCGGTGGTTCAAGCGAGGCATGGCTCAGGGGGACCTCAGAGACTGCGATACCTTCTCGGCGCGGCAGATCTGAGGCCGCGGGTTGCGGTGGGAGGTCGAGCGCACGCGCTTGGCCGAGACCGCCGGCGAAGCCGAAGCTCAGGGCGCCAACTCGCTCCGCTCACCTTCGGCTCGCTCCGCTCAAACAGACGGCGCCCCAGTCAGTTGACGACGCTTCGGCTTCGCCGGCGGCCTCGGCCAAGCACGTCAATCGAGTCGCTCATTGCGACGATTGCTGGGGCGTGGCGGGGGCGGAGCCCGGGGCAGGGCGCGGACGCGCCTCGGCTCGGGGATCGCCGACGCAACCCCTCAACCATTGACTCATCTCCCATTGCACTTGGCCAGCAGACTCGCGCGAGCTGTAGCCGTGCGCCTCGAAAGGCAGCAAGACATAGCGGGCCGTGCCGCCCAGGCCCGCCAAGGCCTGGTACAGACGCTCGCTCTGCATCGGGAACGTGCCCGAGTTGTTGTCCGCCTCACCATGAATCAGCAACAGCGGATCTTTGATCTGGTTCGCGAACAGGAAGGGCGACAGCTTCAGGTAGACATCCTTCGCATCCCACAACGATCGGCGCTCGCTCTGGAATCCAAACGGCGTCAGCGTGCGGTTGTAGGCACCACTTCGCGCAATGCCACAACGGAACAACTTCGTGTGCGCCAGCAGGTTCACCGCCATGAAGGCGCCGTAGCTGTGACCCCCGATCGCCACACGCCTCGGATCCACCACGCCCAGATCCTCCGCCTTGTCCACGATCGCCCGCGCATTCGCAGTGACCTGCTCGATGAAGCTGTCGTTCATGTTCCGCGAGTCACCCACCACCGGCATCGTCGCGTCCATCAGCACCACATACCCATCCATCAGCAGGTTCAACGGACTGATGCTCGAGAAACTCATGTATCGGCCCGGCGATCCGCTCAGCTGACCCGCGATCGCCGCATCGTTGAACTCCAGCGGATACGCCCACACCAGCGCCGGCCGCTTCTCACCCTCCTTGAGATCCGGCGGCAAATACATCCAGAACGACAGCTCGACGCCATCGTTGCGCTTGAAGCTCACCAGCTCGCGCCGCACCGCCTTGAGCTGCGGCGCCGGATCCTTGATCCGCGTCAGCGGCGTGACCTTGCCGTTCTCCCGCAGGCTCAGGTTGGGCGGCTCATGCTCGGTCTCGCGCTGCGTCACCAGCCGCCGGTCCTCCAGCAGCGCCACCGGCTGCTCGTACACGCCCTCGGCCGACTGGAACAGCCGCTGCACGCTCAGGTCGCGCAGCGACAGCTTGTCGAGGAAAGGCCGGTCGCCCTTGGGACTCGCGCCCTGGCCCGACAGCAGCAGGTCGCCATTGAGCGTCTGCGCGACCTGGTGTCCATTGGCCAGGGTCCGCATGAAAGGGAAGCCCGGGTGCCGGTAGCGCTCGCGCACCGAGTGCTCGAACAAGGGCCGGCTCTGCTTGCCGTTGAGCGGTAGCAGGTAGGTCCGTGACCAGCCGCGGCTGCGGTCCTCCTCCGTCAGCAGCCCATGCACGCCGTCGTCCAGGAAACGCAGCCGCGTGAAGCGGTAAGGCATGCGCTGCACCTCGAAGGGCTCGCCGGTGTAGGGCGGGTCCAGCCGCATGACGCGGTCGCGGAAGGCGGCGCGGTTGGCGGGGTTCCCGCCGTCGAGCGCCTCCACCCAGTAGATCGCCGCGTCCTTGCTCGGCGATGGATAGAAGACCCGCGGGCCGGGCAACGCGCCGTCGATGGCCACGCCCTGCTTGAGCGGCATCTTGGCCAGCTCGCGGATGACCTTGCCGTCGCGCTGGCGCACCTCCACGACGGTGGGGAAGTCGTCGAAGGTGAGCGCGTAGCTGAACGGGCGCACCAGTCGCTCGGTGAGCAGCGCCTGGCCGTTGCCGACGCTGGACACGCTGGTGAACAGGCCCGGCGTGCCGATGTCGCGGCTCTGGCCGCTGGCGATGTCGATCAGCGTGAGCTGCGCGCGCGCGAAGTACTCGAACAGGTCCTCGTCGCGCGGGTTGCGCAGCAGGTCCGGATAGGTGCGCTCGGGCGACGCCTTGCCATGCGTTTCCTGGATCGCCGGGCCGGTCTGCGGCCGGTTGGGCACGGGGCCGCGATCGTCGGGAATGGTGAGCACCACCGCCTCGCGCGGATTCAGCCAGGCGATGTCGTCCGCATCGATGGCGTTGTTGAGCCGCACGTTGTAGATGCGCCAGAGCTGGCCGTTGGACGTCGCCCCGGCCCAGAGCTCTTCGCCGGTGTCCGTGCGCCTGGACAGCAGGAAGCGTTGCCCGTCCGGCGCCCAGACGAAGTTGTGCCAGGTGCCGCCGGCCGGCAGCTCGACCTCGCGCTCGGCCGCCTCGGGATCGAGCAGCGAGCGCAGTCGCACCCGCTGCACCGCGACCAGGTTCTGCTGGCTCGCATTGCGGGGATCGAAGCGGGCGCCGGCCAGCCGCAGCCCGGGGCGGGCCAGCTCTTCCAGCGGCGTGTAGCGGCGTTGCTCGACCAGCGCCAGCGATTGCCGGTCCGGCGAGGGCAGCAGCCGCGGCAGGGCCGGCGTGTCCAGCAGCTCGCGGATTGCCGGCGACGGCTGCTTGTACGGGGAGGGCGCCGCGCCGGCCCGGCCGGGCAGGAGGGTCGCCAGCAGCGTGGTGGCGAGGAGGGCCGCGAGGGCGCCGACGGGCGGGCGGATCAGGCCGACAGAGGGGACGCGGGAGGGCATGGGGCCGAAGTATCGCTGCGCTAGGATTCGCGCCCATGATCGAGCCGCCCAGCCCGCACGCGCCGGAATCCCGCGCCCCGCACGATCCGTCCGCCGCCAGAGGCGGCCGGGCGGTCGCGGCGCTGCCGGCGGTCGGCGAGCGCCTGGGCGTCTGGCGCGTCGCCGCCGAGCTGTTCGAATGCGCCTCCGGCTTCTGGTTCCGCGTCGAGCACGGCAAGGCCGCGGCCCAGACCGGCCTGGCGCTGGTCTATCGCCATGAGGTCGATGCGCAGGCCGTGCTGATGCGCTTCGCCGAGGACTCCGAGTCCCTGTCGCGCTTCCAGCATCCCGCCTACGGCGCGCCGCTGGACAGCGGGCTGAGCCCCACCGGGCTGCCCTACCTCGTCGTGCCGGCGATGGAGGGCGCACCGCTGATGCGCGTGGCGATGGCGCTGCCGCTCAAGCGCCGGATGCAGCTGCTGCTGGACCTCGTCGACCTGCTGGAAGCCGCCCATGCGCAGGGGCTGGTGCTGCACGAGCTCGACCCGGGCACCTTGTGGCTGAGCCCGGCGCAGCAGCTGCACTGGCTGGGCCAGGGCCTGGCCCCGCGCGACAGCCAGGCCCCCGCCGCGCTGGTGCGCGCCGCCGAGCCGCTCGCGAACGCGCGCCAGCGCGCGGGCGGGCGCCCGGACGCGAACAGCGAGGCCCACACGCTGGGCCGCCTGCTGGGGCTGCTGGTCAATGGCCGGCTGCCGCGTCGCGACGCGACCGAGGAGGGATTCGAGGAGGAGCCCGAACCGGGCGCGACGCCGGTCGCCTCGCTGCAGTCCTGGCTGTCGCTGACCGCCGCGCAGCGCGAGAGCCTGGACCAGTTGCTGGACCGCGCCATGATGGACGGCCGCTCCTTCACCGACCGCCAGCTGCTGGCGCAGGCCGTCCGCGACTGGATCGAGGCCGAGCCGGTGCCGGCGACGCGATCCGCCCCCACCGGCGCGCCGGCGTCCGCGCCGATGCCGCTGCTGCCGTCGCCACCGCCGCTGGACCACGAGGCCGACGAGCGCCCCCGGGCGCCCGCCGCGTCGCTCGCGGAACGGCTGGTCGGCATCGCGCTGGTGCTGGCGCTGGCCGCGGTCGTCGCCTGGCTGCTGCTGCGCGCGGGTTGAGGGCGAGTTGAGTCCCGGGGGCGCCCGGGGTGAGGGCTGGAGAGGCGCGGTTGGGACGCCGGCGCCCGGAGCAGCCCAGCTGGATGACGGATTGACGACCTCGATGAGCTAGTCATCTCACGCGTTCCCAGGTCGGGTGCGTCGGAACACCCTGGCGAATCGACTACTTCGCGAGGCCAGTCGCCATCGATGAGTCACAAGCGCCCGAGTTCAGGCGAATTGTTTGGGCGTGGGCGTCTTCCTACGATCCATCTCCTGTCGCCATGGATGGTGACGCGAGGAGATGCGCGTGAGTTTCGAAATCCGGTCGATGTCGGTCGCCGACTGGCGGACCTGCTGGCGGGACGCGGTGACCGACCCCGAATGCTCCCCCTGGCTGCGCGGTGTGCTGGAGAGCTGCATCGACGGGAAGAACGCGCACTGGATCCGGCTGTCCGAGCGCTGGGCCGTGGACGGCGCCACCGGCGACTACCTGGTCCGGCTGCCCTCGCTGATCGGGCGGCAGATCTCGGACCAGTTCTGCGCCCGCGTCGGCGAGCGGCTCTACGGACTCTGCGGCCTGGGGGTGGGCGAGTCGAAGGTGTTCTTCGCGGGCGGCTCCTCGCCGTCCTACGAGGCCATGGCGCAGGTCCACGCGGTGCTGTCCGCGGCCTTCGCGGTGCACGGCTCGTATGCGGAGGACATCGGGCGCGATCCGATCCGCGAGCCGGTGTTCATTCCCGGCGCGCTGATGCCCGAGAACCTCGCCGCCGAGACCCGCGGTTCCTGAGGCCGCAACCCCGTGTCGCGGGGCTGTCCCGCGCGGACCGGGCGCCTATCATCGGCGCTCACATGGACGCCCTCCGCCGCCAACTGCTCCGCCATGCCGCGCTCGGCGCCGCGACCCTCGCCGGGTCGGGGGCCGTCCGGGCCGAGCCCCTGGCGAGTGGCAGCCCAACGGGCAACGCCGCATCGGGCCGGCCGCGATCGGGCCTGGTGCGGATCGTGGGCACCACCTTCGCCCGGCTCTTCGAACCCGGCGCGGACGGCGCCAAGCCGTTCGGCCTGGCGGTGGACCTGCTCGACGCGATCCTGATCCCCGTCGGCCACACGCCGCGCTACGAGTTCTATCCCTGGCTGCGGGCGCAGTCGATGATCGAGCACGGCCCGGCGCAGGTCCTGGTCGGCCCCTACCGGACCCCGGAGCGCGAGCGGCTGATGCGTTTCTCGCGCCAGGCCTTCTACGAGGACGCGCTGGTCTTCTACGCGCGCCGGCGCGAGGAGGGCCTGTGGTGGGGCGACTTCCAGGCACTGCAGCGCCTGCGCATCGGCGCGGTGCAGGGCTGGGTCTACGGCGAGCGCTTCGAGCAGTCGCGCGCGGCGCTCAGCGTCACCGTCGTGCGCGACCTGGCCACCGCGCTGCGCATGCTGCAAGTGGGCCGGCTGGACCTGATCGCCGCCAACCAGCGCAACTCGGAGCCGGTGATCCAGGAACTGGGCCTGGGCGAGCAGGTCGCCCTCTGCGCCCCGCCGTTCGCGCAGCTCAAGGGGCACTTCGCCTTCAGTCGCGAGCCGGCGGGCGAGTCCTGGCTCGCGCTGGTCGACGCCGGCATGCAGCGCCTGCGCGCCAGCGGCGAGCTGCAGCAGATGGCCGCGCGACGCGGCGTCGCGCTGCCCGAGTGAGCGGCGCGCGCCGCCTGCTCAGCTCAAGAGCAGCAGCGCCAGGCCGATGGCGGCCGGCAGCGCCTGGATGAAGAGGATCTTGCGGCTGGCCGTCGCGGCGCCGTAGAGCCCGGCCACCAGCACGCAGGCCAGGAAGAAGACCTTCACCGGACCGCCCGCGGCGCCCAGCACCAGCCCCCAGATCAGGCCCGCGGCCAGGAAGCCGTTGTAGAGGCCCTGGTTGGCGGCCAGCACCTTGCTGGCCTGGGCGAATTCGGGCGTCAGCCCGAAAGCCTTGCGGCCGGTGGGCGTGGTCCAGAGAAACATCTCCAGCACGAGGATGTAGACGTGGATGAGCGCGACGAGCGCGACGACGATGTTGGCGGCTGTGTTCATGGTTCGCACTTTACGTCCCGCTATCATCCCCGGCCCGCCCGCAGTTCCCTGTCCCGCACGTTCCATGTCCAAGACCACGCTCAATCCGGCCCAGCTCGCGGCCGTGCATCACCTGGCGGGGCCCTGCCTGGTGATCGCGGGCGCGGGGTCGGGCAAGACCAGCGTGATCACGCAGAAGATCGCCAAGCTGATGTCCGAGGGCTACCGGCCGAAGAACATCGCCGCGATCACCTTCACCAACAAGGCGTCGCAGGAGATGCGCGAGCGCGCCCGGCACCTGGTGGGCAACAAGGCGGGTTCGGAGCTGGTGATCTCGACCTTCCACTCGCTGGGCGTGCGCATCCTGCGCGAGGACGGGCGGCACCTCGGGCTCAAGGAGCAGTTCTCGATCATGGACTCGGACGACGTGCTGTCCGTGCTCCGCGACGCGGGCGGCACCACCGACGCGGCGACGGCCAAGTCCTGGCAGTGGACGATCTCGCTCTGGAAGAACCAGAACCTCAGCCCGCAGCAGGCGCTGGCCTACGCCAAGGACGATATGGAGCGCGCCGCCGCCGTCGTCATGCAGCGCTACCAGGAACGGCTGACCGCCTACCAGGCGGTGGACTTCGATGACCTGATCGGCATGCCGCTCAAGCTGCTGCAGACCAACGAGGAAGCGCGAGGCAAGTGGCAGGAGACGCTGCGCTACGTGCTGGTCGACGAGTACCAGGACACCAACGCGGTCCAGTACGAGCTGCTGAAGTGCCTGGTCGGCGAGCGCGCGATGTTCACCGCCGTGGGCGACGACGACCAGTCCATCTACGGCTGGCGCGGCGCCACCATCGAGAACCTCAAGAAGCTGCCGGTCGATTTCCCGCAGCTCAAGGTGATCCCGCTGGAGCAGAACTACCGCTCCACCAGCGCGATCCTGCGCGCGGCCAACAACGTGATCGGCGGCAATCCGAAGCTGTTCCCCAAGACGCTGTGGAGCGAGTTCGGCGAGGGCGACCCCATCACGCTGATCGAGGCCGATGGCGAGGAACACGAGGCCGAGCGCGCCGTCGCGCGCATCCAGTCGATCCGCGCCAACCATCCGACGACGAAGTTCTCCGACTTCGCGATCCTGTACCGCGCCAACCACCAGGCGCGCATCTTCGAGCAGGCGCTGCGCCGCGCCGAGATCCCCTACAAGGTCTCCGGCGGCCAGAGCTTCTTCGACCGCACCGAGATCAAGGACCTGTGCGCCTGGCTGCGGCTGCTCGTCAACCAGGACGACGACCCCGCGTTCCTGCGCGCGGTGACCACGCCCAAGCGCGGCATCGGCCACCAGACGCTGGGTCACCTGAGCGACTTCTCGGCGAAGTGGAAGCTGTCGATGTTCGAATCGCTGTTCGCCGAGTCGCTCAAGGCGACGCTGTCGAGCAAGGCGCTGCACGGGCTGCATGAATTCGGCCGCTATGTCGTCGACCTGGAGTACCGCGCCCGTCACGCCGTCGGCGGCGAGGAGGGCAAGGCGCTGATGATGGAGTGGCTCAAGGACATCGGCTACGAGCAGTACCTCATCGACCAGGAGGACAACGAGAAGGTGGCGCAGGCCCGCTGGGGCAACGTGCTGGACTTCGTCGACTGGGTCGCCAAACGTTGCGGCGGCGAGATCACCACCGACGGCGGCATCACCACCGAGAGCCCGCGCCAGTCGCTGCTCGACGTGGCGCAGACCATCAGCGTCATCCTGTCGCTGGCCGAGCGCCAGGAGGAGCAGGACCAGGTCGTGCTGACGACGCTGCATGCCTCCAAGGGTCTGGAATGGCCGCACGTGCTGCTGGCCGGCGTCAACGAGGGTCTGCTGCCCTTCAAGGCCGAGAACGAGGACCTCACGCCGCAGCGCGTCGAGGAGGAGCGCCGGCTGATGTACGTCGGCATCACGCGGGCGCGGCGCACGCTGGCGGTGTCCACGCTGCGCCGGCGCAAGAAGAACCGCGAGACGGTGGTGGGCGTGCCCTCGCGCTTCATCGCGGAGATGAAGCTCAACGAGAGCGGCATCAAGGAAGACCCGCGGGAGAAGCTCAAGCGCATGCGCGAGCAGCTGGCCGCCAAGGCCGCCGAGACCGCGGCCCGGCAGGCGCAGGCGGCCAAGGACGAGCGCTGAGCAACCCCGGTCACCCGACCCACGGGTGCGGGGGCGCAAGCGCAGGATTCTTACTGGTTCGGGTCATTACGAGGCCCTGTCCGCCTTCCTAGCATCCGGTCCCTCTGCGCCCGCCGAGGAGACCCGATGTCCGCCGCCCCCTTCCCCAAGTCGCGCTTCAGCGACGCGCTGCCGCCCGAGGAGGCCGCCGCCCGCCACCGCCTCATCGGCACGATTGCCGATGAACTGCGCCAGGCCCATTGGCATCCCGCCACGCTGCCGGTGAGCGCGCAGGACCTGGCCGAGGGCGCCGGCGTGGAGGTGCGCGCCCGCGGCGGCGCGCAGGAACCGCTGTACCCGTATCGCGGCCGCCTGCTCTACCTCGACGAACGGCCGGTGATCGAGGTCAACCTGGGCGAGGACGCGGCGCGGCGGCGCATCGTGCTGGCGCACGCGCTGGGCCACCACCTGCTGGGCCACGGACCGGTGCCGCCGGAGACGCTGGTCACGCTGTCCACCTGCTGCCCGCGACGCATCGAGCAGGAGGCCCACCACTTCGCGCTGGACCTGCTGATGCCGGAGGTCGCGATCTACCGGTTGATGGATCACGGCATGCTCAGCGCCCGCAAGCTGGCGAACAAGTTCCAGGTCCCCGAGGCCTCGCTGCATGAACGCATGCAGGCGCTCGACCGCCGGAGCGGCTACCTCTGACCGGCGTGCGCGTCCATGCCGTCCTCGCTTTCGTCATCGTCCTTGCCGTCGCCCCTGCCGGCGACCGACCTGTAAGGTCTGCCATGTCACCGGGTCCAGGGGGATGGACGCCATCGGCAAACGGCAGAATGCGGCCGCATGACCGCCTCCGCCGCCAAGCCCGCCTCCCGGATGGGTGTCGCACTGCCGTTGCTGACCTTGCTCAGCGCGGCCGTCGCCATCCTCGCGCTGTCCCAGCCGCCCGAGCTGCCGCCGGCGCTGGCCTTCGTCTTCAAGCCGCTGACGACCGTCCTCATCCTGCTGTACGCCTGGGGGCGGGGCGCGCAGCAGCCGCGCCTGGCGCGCTGGCTGCGGGCCGGCCTGCTGTGCTCGCTGGCCGGTGACGTCGCCCTGCTCTGGCCGGAGCAGGGTTTCCTGCCCGGGCTGGTGAGCTTCCTCGCGGCGCATGTCTGCTACGTCGTTGGCTTCTGCACCCGCAAGCGGCTGGGCGCGGTGCGCTGGCCTTTCCTGATGTTCGGCCTCATCGCGGCGATGGTGCTGGGGCGGCTCTGGTCCAGCATCCCGGCCGCGCTGCAGGTGCCGGTGGTGGTCTACGTGGTCTGCCTGGCGACCATGGCGGCGCAGGCCTGGGCCTGGTGGCGCGGCAGCGTCGGGCAGTCCGACGAGCCGCTGGCCCGCTGGGCCGCGTGGGGCGGCACGCTGTTCGTGCTGTCCGACGCGATGCTGGCGATCAACAAGTTCGCCGGCCCGCTGGACATGGCCAGCTTCTGGGTGCTCGCTAGCTACTGGCCGGCGCAGTGGTGCATCGCCAGCAGCCTGGGACGGGCGCGCGCATGAACTTCGTCCTACCCCGGCGCCTGCCGGCCCTGGCCACGCTGGCGGCGGGCGCCGCCTGCGCCGTCGCCGGGCTGTGGCTCGCGCGTCATTACCCCGTCGAACCGGCCGCCGCCGTCGCGCTGTGGACGGCGCTGGCCGTCGCCAGCTTCTTCGGCTGGCGCGCGCTGCCCTTCCTCGTGCCGGCGCTGGTGCCGGCGATCGGCTTCGCGCCCTGGACCGGCTGGATCACCTTCGAGGAACTGGACCTGGTCGTGCTTGCCGTGGCGGCGGGCGGTTACGCGGCACTCGCGCTGACGGCACCCGCGCACCAGCCGGTGCCGTGGCGCTACCGCACGCTGCGCTGGCGCGCCGCGGTGCGGGTGCTGATGGCGGTCTTCGCGCTGTCGGCCTTCATCGCGGTGTGGCGCGGCTTCGTGCATGCCGGCGGCGTGCAGTCCGGCTTCTGGCAGGGCTTCCAGGAGCCGATGAACAGCCTGCGCGCGGGCAAGAGCTTCTTCCTGGTGCTGCTGTTGCTGCCGCTGTGGCAGAAGGCCTCCGACCTGCGGCCCTCGTCGGTGCAGCGCCTGTCCCGCGCGGCCTGGGTGCTGGTGCTGCTGAGCACCTCGCTGGGCGCGCTGTGGGAGCGCTGGGTCTACACCGGGCTGCTGGACTTCTCGACCGACTACCGGACCACCTCGCTGTTCTGGGAGATGAATGTCGGCGGCGCGTCGCTGGATGGCGCGCTCGCGCTGAGCCTGCCGTTCGCGCTGCTGTGGGCGATGCGGGAGCGCCGCCCGCTGCGTTTCCTCGGCGCGCTGGCGGTGCTGCTGCTGGCCTTCTACGCCTCGCTGACGACCTTCTCGCGCGGCGTCTACCTGGCGGTGCCGCTGGGCATGGCGCTGTGCGCGCTGCTGTGGGCGGTGCAGCGCCGCGAGACCCTGGCGGCGGCTCGGCAGGAAGGGGCGTTGCCCGGCAGCCTGGCGGCGACCGGTGGCCCCGTGCCGCTGGGCTGGTCCGCCGGCGTGATCGGCGGTACCGCGCTGGCGGCCTGGGTGCTCTTCGGCGCTGGCGGGTATCGGGCCCTGCTCGCGCTCGCGGGCAGCGTCGCGGTGCTGCTGGCAATGCCGGCCTCACGCGCCTCCTGGCCGCGCGGACAGCAGCGCGCGCTGCTGATGCTGTCGCCGTTGCCAGCGCTGCTGCTGGCGCTTGGCGGAGGGCTGCTCATCGACCTCGTGCCCAAGGGCGCCTACCTCATCGATGGCGCCGTGGTGCTGCTGGGCCTGGGAATGGGCTGGCTGTGGCGCGGCGGGCTGACGCAGCCTGCGCAGGCCTTCGCGTTCGCGGTGGTGTGGATGGCCACGCTGGCGGGCGCCGGCCTGGTCGCGGCGCATTGGGGCGACGGCCGCGGACTGGGGCCGGTCGCGGCGGTGCTGGCCGTGCTCGCGATCGGATGGATCTCGACGCAATGGTCGCCGCGTGTCGGCGCCGACCTGCGCAGCGTCGGCTGGCGCATCCGGGGGCTGGTGTGGACCGGCTGCCTGCTGGCCTGCGCGGTGGTCGCGGCGCTGGGCGGGGGCGCGTACATCGGCCAGCGGATGTCGACCGGGCAGCAGGACTTCGAGGGCCGCCTTGAGCACTGGCGCATCGGCCTGGACCTGCTCAAGACCATGGACGAATGGCTGCTCGGCAAGGGCAGCGGCCGTTTTCCCGCGAGCTTCGCCAATGGCGGCCCCTTCGACGAGCGTGTCGGCGACTACCGGTGGAACCCGGCGCGCGAGGACGGGTTGGCCGTGGGGTTGCCGGGTGCGGAGCCGTCGCCGCGGCCGACCGTCACGCTGACCAGCGGCCTGCACATGATGGGCAACGGCGAGATGTTCCGGCTCAGCCAGCGCGTGCCGTCGGTGGCGGGCGAGGTGGCCGCGACGGTGACCCTGCGGACCCAGTTCAAGACCCGGCTGCGGGTCGAGGTCTGCGAGAAGTTCCTGCTCTATCCGCTGCGCTGCGTGGACCGCGAGGCGGATGTCGAGCCGCTGGGCGGTGCCTGGCAGGCGGTGCAGCTGAAGCTGGGTCATGTGCCGCCGGACTTCGGCGGATCGATCTGGGCGCCGCGACGGCTGGTGGCCTCGGTCACGCAGAACTGGCGGGGTGGCGTGCTCGAGATTGCGTCGGTGTCGATCGCGGACAGCGTGCACGGACCGCTGCTGCGCAACGGCGACTTCAGCGAGGGCCTGGCGCGCTGGTACTTCACCAGCGACCGCAACCACATGCCGTTCCACATGAAGAGCCTGCCCTTGCATGTGCTGTTCGAGCAGGGCCTGTTCGGCCTGGCGCTGTGGAGCAGTTTGCTGGTGACGGTGCTGTGGCGCTGCACCTTCGGTGCGGGTCGCCGCCATCCGCTGTCGCCCGCCGTCGTGGGTGGCCTGTCGGCCTTCGTGATCGTCGGTCTCTTCGACAGCCTGATCGATGCCCCGCGGATTGCGTTCCTCTTCTACGCGCTGATGGCGCTGGGCCTTGGCCTTCGCACGCCTTCGCGTCGCCCCGGCGGCCCTGGCGACCTTGACTCCAGCCACGGCCTCGAGACGGTGCAGCCCGACATGGATTCCGACTTCGAGGGTGCCCCCGAGGTTCGCCGTGCGATGAAGGCTGCTGGCGTCAAGCTCAAAGCTCCCCCTCGCTAATTCCCCAGGGATGCCTGCCACGAGTGACGCGGTTGCGAGTCGGGCGCCGGGCTAGGCGCAAACCGCAGCCATAGCAGCGCTATGGCGAGGATTTGCAACACCGCCCGGCACCCGACTCGCAGCCGCGTCACATGCCTTTGAAGAGGTGGGTGTAGGAGCGGCTCACCTCGAGTTTTTCGTCGAGTCCGCGCACGCCCACGAGCTGGCGGCCGCGGAAGTCGCGGCTGATGCCGTTGATGGCTTTCACGTTGACCAGTGTCGAGCGGTGGATCTGCCAGAACAGTTGCGGGTCGAGTTCCTCGACCAGTTCCTTGATCGGCTTGCGGATCAGCGCCTCGACGGTGGGCGTCTGGACGCGGGTGTACTTCTCGTCGCTGATGAAGAACAGCACGTCCTCCACCGGAATCATCTGAATGGTCTGGCCGACCGACGCCTGAATCCACTGCAAATACTTCGGCGCCCCCCCCGCGTTGTTCACCCGCGCCGACAGCGAGTGCAGCAGCTGCTGCAGCGTGCCGGTGGCCGGGCCTTCGGGTTCGGCCTCGCCGCTGCGCTGGGCCAGGCGCTTCTTGATGCGTCCGACGGTGACCTGCAGCCGGTCGCGTTCCGCGGGCTTGAGCACGTAGTCGCAGACGCCCTGCTCGAAGGCCTCGACCGCGTACTGGTCGTAGGCGGTGATGAAGACGATCTCGGGCAGCGCCCACTCGTCGTCGTCGGGCAGCTGCGCGATCTGCTTGGCCGCTTCCACGCCGGTCAGGCCCGGCATGCGGATGTCGAGGAAGACCAGGTCGGGCTTGTGTTCCTTGACCAGCTCGACGGCCTCCAGGCCGTTCTTGGCCTCGGCGACGATCTGGAGCTCGGGCCAGACCTCGGCGATGCGGCTGCGCAGCTGCTCGCGCATCAGTCGTTCATCGTCGGCGAGGACGGCGCGGGGGGCGGAGGTGGTGTCGCTCATGAGGGGCGATGTTAGGGCAGGCGCCGGTCCGCGGACCGGCAGGAAGGAAGGCTCAGGCGTGCAGGGTTGGCTCGGTGGGCGCTTGAGGCATGTTCGGCATGAGAGCCGGGCCGACCGGCGCGGCGGGCGACACCATCGGCGCCTTGCGCGGCTTGTCGCGCACCAGCAGCCAGACGACCAGGCCGATCAGGATCAGCGGCGAGCCGACGATCGCGCCCACCCCCACCAGCGCCGCCAGCCCGGCCAGCACCAGCGCGCCGATGATCAGCAGCGGCAGGCCCAGGCCCAGCAGGAGCAGCAGCGGCACGAGCAGGCACATCACGCCGATGGCGATGATCAGCCCCAGCCCGGCGCCGAAGGCATCGGCCAGGTCGAGGCTGGTCCAGACGACGTCGTCGCCGTCGATGGTGAGATGTACGCCGGGCACGTCGCCCAGCAGGTGGACCGCGCCCCAGCCGAGCAGCGTCGCCACGCCGACCAGGACGAAACCGAAGATCAACAGGGCCTTGAACAGCGTTTTCATGCGTGTGCTCCTTGTTCCTGCGCGTGGTGGGCGGAGGTCCGGTACGGGACGGTGATGGTGACGACGGTGCCGGAGGGCTGGTTCTCCGCGACGGTCAGGCTGGCCGCCTTGCCGTAGAGCAGCGACAGGCGTTCGCGGATGTTGGCCAGGCCCACGCCGGTGCCGGAGGTCGCGGCCCGGCCGAAGCCCAGGCCGGTGTCGGCGACGGTGACCTGCAGCTTGCCGTGGACGATCTCGGCCTTGAGGGTCAGGCTGCCGCCTTCCGCCTTGGGTTCGAGGCCGTGCTTGATGGCGTTCTCGACCAGACTCTGGATCATCATCGGCGGGAACTCGGCCGAGAGCAGGCCCTCGGGCACGTCGATGCGGGTCTGGAGCCGCTCTTCCATGCGGACCTGCAGGATCTCGAGGTAGGGCCGGATCACGGCCATCTCGCGGCCCAGGTCGCGCACGCCGCCGTTGGCATTGGCCTCGCGCATCGTCGGCATCGAGGCCCGCAGCAGCGCGATCAGGTTCTTCTGCATCTGCGAGGCGCGCGGCGGGTCGGTCTCGATCAGGTGATCGATGGAGGCCAGCGTGTTGAACAGGAAGTGCGGCTCGACCTGGGCCTGCATCGCGGCCATGCGGGCCTCGACGACCTGGCGGCGCAGCGATTCGGCCTCGGCGGTCTCGGTGGCCTTGGCGGCCTTGACCTCGGCCTGCAGCCGGCCCTTGTAGGTGGCCTTCAGCAGCGCCGAGGCCAGCACCACCAGGATGGCGAGCTTGTCGAGGAAGTCACCCAGGTGGACGGTGCGGTAGCGGGTCTTGCGCGAGGTCTCGCGCTGGGCCTGCTCGAGTTCATCCTTGGCTTCCTCGGCTTCGGCCTTGGCCTGGCGGGCCTCCTCGGCGGCCTCTTCCAGCACGCGCTTGGCGTCGTTGACGGCGGTGCGGACCGCTTCACGCACCGCGTCGCGCTGCTTCTCGTTGGGGATGCGGATGTCGATGGCGGGCAGGTTGGGATCGGTGACCTCGGCCTCGGACGCCGCACCGCTGGCCGCCGCGCTGGCGGCGCTGAGCGGCTTGCGCGGCACGATGCGCACGCCGCGCTTGTCGATCTGGACTTCGTAGCGCAGGCCCTCGAGGTCCTCGGCCTGGATGCCGCTGGCGGCGGAGGCGGCATGCTCGGGCTCGGCTTCTTCGCCGGAGCGCTGCGAGCGGGCGGCCCGCTCGGCCTCGGCCGCCTGCTTCTCGGCCTTGGCGGCGGCCTTTTCCGCGGCCTTTTCCGCTGCCTTCTCGCGGTCGCGATCCCGGCGCAGGTCCTTGGGCGGGTGGATGGTCTCGGTGGTCTCGACCGGCAACTGCCAGCTGAAGGAGAAGGGCGGCAGGGTCTGGAGAATGTTGGCGCCGATGATCAGCATCACCGACAGCAGCGCGAAGCGCTTCCAGGTGATGGAGACCAGCCAGCTGCCGTAGCTGTGGAAACCCTGCTCGGCGGCTTTCATGAAGCGCTGCCAGCGCTGGCGCGGGGTGGGGGAGGCGGGAGTCGGCGCGTTCATGGGGGGACCTGTCGTATGGGGCGCACTGTACGCAAGTCCCCTGGGCGCCCGAGGCGGCGGGCGACGCGCCGTGCGGAGGCCGGGATGGACTGCGCCGATCCGCGACAGGCCGGGGCGTCGGCGCGGCGGTCCGGCCCGCTCCAGGCGACCGCCCGCAAACGCGAAAGGCCCGCTTTCGCGGGCCTTCCGGCATCGGGTGTGAAGGATTCCCGGGGACTTACTGCTTCACCGCCTCGACCTGGACGATGACCTTGATGTCCTTCGAGAAGCCGTACTGGATGCCGTAGTCGACACCGAAGGCCGTGCGGTCGAAGGTGGTCTCGAAGTCGCCGCCGCAGACCTCGCGCTTGAGCATCGGGTTGTCGTAGCAGTTGAAGTTGGTCGCGGTCAGCGTCACCGGGGCGGTCTTGCCCTTGAGCGTCAGCTGGCCGGACACCGAGGCCACCTTGTCGCCCGAGAAGGTGAACTTGTCGCCGACGAACTTGGCCGTCGGGTTGTTGGCCACGTCGAAGAAGTCCTTGCTCTTCAGGTGGTTGTCGAACTGGGTCGAGCCGGTGCTGATGCCGTTCATGTCGAAGGTGATCTCGACCTTGCCCGACTTGCCGGCCTTGTCGAACTGCACGGTGCCTTCCTTCTTGTCGAAGCGGCCGCGGTTGGTCGAGGTGCCGAAGTGCTTGATCTCGAAGGTGGCGTAGGTGTGCGTCGGGTCGATCGCGTAGGTCGCGCTCTGGGCTTGCGCCAGGCCGGCGGCGGCGATCAGGGAGGCGAGCAGCAGGGCTTTCTTCATCATCGTGGGGTCCTGTCGAACAGTTGGGATGGAAAGGAACCGGGCGAGGACCCGGACCGGTTGGAGGAACTCGGAGGAACTCGAAGGAATGGCGGCGGGCCGCTTACAGCGGCGCCATGCCGGTGAGGGCCAGCTTGAACTTCACCTGGACGTCGTTGGCGACCATGGAGGTGTCCTTCCACTCGCCCTCGCCGATGTTGAAGTCCAGCCGCTTGATCGCGAACGCGCCGGTGGCGGTCGTGGTGCCGCCGGCCTGCGCCAGCGCCACCGGCACGACCACGTCCTTCACCTGGCCCTTGATCGTGAGCTTGCCGGTAGCCTCGAACTTGCCGCCGCCCAGCGCCTTGATGGCGGTGCTCTGGAAGGTGGCGGTCGGGATCTTCTTGACGTTGAACCACTCGGGCTTGACCAGCTCCGCGTCGGTGGCGGCGTCGCCCAGCGTGGCGCTGCCCAGCTCGATCGACAGCGACACCTTGCCGGCGGCCGGGTTCTTCGGATCGAAGGCCACCTGCGCGTCGAATTTCTTGAAGTGGCCGTCCACCGGCACGCCCATCTGGCGGAAGGTGAAGGCGATGTCGCTCTGCGCCGGCACCAGCTTGGCGGTGGCGGGCGCGGCCGCGGCGGCGGCGGCGGCGGGCGTGGCCGGCTTGGTCTGCGCCATCGCCGGCGCGGCCAGGATGAAGGCGGCGCTCAGCACCGACAGCGCGGTCATCGAGAGATGGGTGGCCATACGTGCGGTCATGAAATCCTCTGCGGGGTCGGAAGTCTTGGGGTCAGGTGTTGTCCAGGGCGATTGCCGCGCCGATGCCGCTCAGGCGCGGCCCGGGAGCATGCGCCGCAGCAGGCCGTCCTTGTCGAGCACGACGTGCTTGACCACGGCGCCAAGGTGGGCAAGGACGAGCAGGCCGAGGCCGTAGGCAAAAAACTGGTGGAGCTGCTTGAGCGATTCCGCCAGCGCCTTGTCCTTGGGCACGAAGTCGGGCAGCGGCAGCACGCCGAACCACACGATCGGGAAGCCAGCCGCCGAGCTGTAGGCCCAGCCGCTCAGCGGCACCGCGAAGAAGGCCGCGTACAGCAGCCAGTGCACCGCGTGCGCGCCCAGCTTCTGCCACGCCGGCATCGGCAGGTCCGCCGGCGGGCGGTGCCCCAGGCGCCACAGCAGCCGCAGCGCCGACAGCGCCAGGATGGTCACGCCGGCCCACTTGTGCCAGTTGAAGAGCTTGAGCCGGGTCAGCGAGAACGGCAGGTCGGCCATGTACCAACCCACCGAGAAGGTCCCGATGATCGCGATCGCCAGCACCCAGTGGAACAGCATCGCCACGCCGTCGTAGCGGGTCTTGACCGCCGGCATCGGCGCCGGCGCGGCGACCGGCGCCACGGGCAGGGCGGCCGCCTCGGCCGGCTGCGTCGGGGCGTTGTCGGGGTCCTGGGGCTGGTCGTCGATCGTGGTCATGGAAAGCTCGCGTCCTGGGAAAGTTCCTGGGGCAGATCCCCGGGCCGTCGAGGGCCGGAGCGTCCGGAATGGAACGAAGTGTCTGCGTGCGCCGTACGTCGTCGGTTCACCGGAACTGAGGCCACTGTTCAGTCGATTTGAATGAGAACCCCATCGTCGCTTCACAGACCCGTCATCGGCGGGGTCGAGACTGGCGCCGCTCCGCCCTTGGAGTGACGTCGAGGATTCGTCATGGACCTGATCGCGAAGGTCGAGGCCGTGTTTCACCGTCGCGGCCACCTGCAGTACGGCGACGAGCGCCGCGAGCCGGTCACCGCGCTGGAGCACGCGCTCCAATGCGCGCAACTGGCCGAATGGGCGCACGCGGAGCATAGCCTTGTAGCCGCGGCGCTGCTGCATGACGTCGGCCAACTGATGGACGGTGGTTCAACCGCCCCTCTGCGGGATGACCAGCATGAATTGACCGCGCTGCCGCTGCTGCGCGCGGGCGGTCTGGGACCCGACGTGCTGGAGCCGATCCGGCTGCATGTCGACGCCAAGCGCTACCTGGTGAGCACCGATCCCGCCTACGGGCCCGGCCTGTCCGAGGCCTCGCGCCACAGCCTGGCGCTGCAGGGCGGTCCGATGAACGCGGAGGAGCGCCTGCGCTTCATGACCCAGCGGCATGCGAGCGCCGCGCTGCAGCTGCGCCGCTGGGACGACCTGGCCAAGCGGCCGGGCATGCGGACGCCGCCGCTGGGCTACTACCTCGCGCTGCTGGAGGAACTGCTGCGCGACAGCCATGCGCCGGAGCGACTGCGGATCGCCTGAGCGGCATGAGCGCCTTGCCCGAACGCCGCGGACCTGCGGGAGGCCGAGGCCCTCGGCGCTCTCCCTCTTGAGGGGGATACCGGGCGGTGGCCTCCCTTCGCATACTGGGCACCGATCGCGCGCTGCCTGGACCTCAGCGTTGTGATCAAGGGGAGGAGTGCTATGCCGACCTACCAAAGCCCGATGGGGCGGCGGTGGTCGGCATAGTTTTATCCGCGCTGCGCTTTTTAGCCTTTCTCGCGATTTGCGCGGCGACCCGGCCGCGATGCGGTGCCGCCCCCAGGCATGGCACTTGGGTGTGAGGGTTCGGCAAGATATATTGCCGGCCCAGTACAAGCCTTACACAACCCATGCATCTCCACTCGCGGCAGCGGCCAGGCGCTGCCCCCTCCGGTCATGGCGGGTGAGCGCAGCGCCGAGCAGGCGAGCGTCGAGCTCGAACTGCTGCGCCTGATCGGCAAGCAGGGCCGCCGCGTCCCGTATCCGGTGAGCATCGCCGCGCTGATGATGGCGATGATGGCGGCGCAGGTGATGTCGCCGTGGCTGGCCTACGGTTGGCTGGGCGTGGTCTTCGTGGTGCTGGCGGCGCGCTGGGTCGTGCTGGGCCGGCTGCCCGAGATGCATGAGCGCCCCCTCGAGCAGCGCCTGGACTGGGCGATCTGGCTGAGCCTGGCCAACGGCCTGGTCTTCAGCGTGTCGCTGGTCGCCGCGCCGCACCTGAGCGATTTCCAACGGATGGTGCAGACCATCGTGCTGCTGGGCCTGTGCGCCGGCGCGGTCGCGACGACCGCCGGCCATCGCGTCGTGTTCCAGGTCTTCCTGTGGCCGGTGACGCTGGCCAATGCGCTCGCGTGGGGCCTCTTCCACCAGCCCGGCGAGCAGCACCGCTGGCTCGACTGGGTGCTGTCGGCGCTGATCGTCTTTTTCGGCGTCATCCTGACCGGCCTGGCGCGCGACACCTACCGCGTGTTCGCCGAGTCGGTGCTGATCCGGCTGCAGCAGAACAAGAGCAACCAGCAATTGCGCCAGGCGCTGTCGCAGGCGGAGTCCGCGATGGCGGCCAAGACGCGTTTCCTCGCCTCGGCCAGCCACGACCTGCGCCAGCCGATGCACACGCTGTCGCTGTTCGGCGCGGCGCTGGACAAGCGGCCGATGGATGACGAAGGCCGCGTCATCGTGACGCAGATGAACCTGGCGCTGCAGTCGCTCTCCTCGCAGATGGACGCGCTGCTGGACATCTCCAAGCTGGACGCCAACGTCGTGCCGGTGAACAACCAGGTCTTCGCGCTGCAGCCCTGGCTGGGCCGCTTGCAGCGGGAGTTCCAGCCCGCGGCGCTGCGCAAGCAGCTGCTGCTGCGCCTGGACTGCCCGCCCGAGGCCTGCGTCGAGAGCGACCCGGTGCTGCTCGAGCGCGTGGTGCGCAACCTGATCGACAACGCCATCAAGTACACGATGCGCGGCGAGGTGGCCATCGAGGTCAACCGCGGCCAGGACGAGGAAGTCTGGCGCCTGTCGGTGCGCGACACCGGCATGGGCATCCCCGAGCACGAGCAGCAGCGCATCTTCGAGGAGTTCTACCAGGTCGGGAATCCGGAGCGCGACCGCGCCAAGGGCCTGGGCCTGGGGCTGTCCATCGTCACGCGCCTCGTCGACCTGCTGGACCTGCACCTGGGCCTGCGATCGGCGCCGGGGCATGGCTCCAGCTTCATGCTGAACGTGACGGCCGCCGACATCGCGCTGGTGCGACCCGGCGCGGCGCCCAGACAGGGCCCGGCGCTGCCGCCGATGCGGGTACTGGTGATCGACGACGAGGAGCCGGTGCGCGTGGCCATGCATGCGCTGCTGAGCGCGCACGGCTGCCAGGTGCTGCTGGCGGGCAGCACGCGGGAAGGCCTGCTCAAGAGCATGGGCCAGCAGCCGGACCTGCTGCTGACCGACTTCCGGCTGCGCGGCGGCGAGGACGGCATCAGCGCCGTGCGCTCGCTGCGCAGCGCCTTCCCCGGCCTGCCGGCGCTGATCGTCAGCGGCGACACCGCGCCGGAGCGGCTGCGCGAGGCCCACGAGGCCGGCTTGACGCTGCTGCACAAGCCGGTCACCGAAGAGCTGCTGATCAACGCGATGCAGGCCGCGCTGGCCGAGTACCGCAGGGAGGGTGTCGATGTCTCGTCCGTTCGAGGAGGCGCCGCCAGCCCCGTCTGACGGTGCCGCCGCCGGCCGGCAACGGTCGCTGGGCACGCGCTGGCTGTCGCGCCCGCTGGAGGACTGGATGGTCGAGCGGCTGGGCGCGCCCGCGCCCGGCCCGGCCGCCGTGGACGTGCTCATCGTCGGCAGCGGCTATGGCGGCGCGGCCGCCGCGCAGGCGCTCGCGGGTCGCCGCGACGCGGACGGCCGGCGCCTCGAGGTCGTGTTGCTGGAGCGCGGCCGGGAGTACCTGCCCGGCGCCTTCCCTAGCCGCTTCGCCGACCTGCCCGGGCATGTGCGGCTCGCGCGGGCCGGCGCGTCCGCGCCGATGGGCCGCCGCGAAGGGCTCTTCGATGTGCGGCTGGGACCGGATGTCTGCGTCGCGCTGGCCAATGGCCTGGGCGGCGGCTCGCTGATCAACGCGGGCGTGATGGAGCGGCCCGATCCGGCGGTGTTCCGCGAGCCCGGCTGGCCGCAGGCCTTCCTCGACGAGGACATGACGCCGTGGTTCGAGCGCGCCGAGCGGCTGCTGGGCGTGCGCGACGCCCAGGGCGACAACACCATCGAGCGGCTGCGCGCGCAGCGGCCCGAGGCCGCGCGCCGCCGGCTCGACGCGCTGCGGGCGCTGGATCCGGCGCGCACCCGGGCGGCGCGCTTGCAGGTCGCCATGGACGCGGGGCCGCGCGGCGCCGCGGACTGGGCGCACCGGCCCTGCCTCGCCTGCGGCGATTGCGCGACCGGCTGCAACCACGAGGCCAAGCTGTCGCTGGACACCGGGCTGCTGCTGCAGGCCTGGCGGCAGGGCGCGGAGCTGGTCTGCGGCGCCAGCGTCGAAGGGCTCGAGGCGGTGCCCGGCGCCGGCTGGCGCGTGGCCGTGCAGCACACCGACGAACTGCTGCGCGACCGGCAGGGCGCGCCCTTCGAGGTGATCGCGCGCCGGGTCGTGCTGGCGGCCGGATCGCTGGGCTCGACGGAGATCCTGATGCGCGCGCGCGACCGCGGGCTGCCGCTGTCGCGGATGCTGGGCCAGGCGTTTTCCGCCAACGGCGACGCGATCGCCGTCGGCCACGACTGGCCGCGCGCGGTCCACGCCGTCGCCGACGAGGACCAGCCGCCCGCGTCGCGGCAGGTGGGCCCGACCATCACCGGCGTGCTGGACGCGGGGCCGGACCATGTCGTCGAGGACCTCGCGATCCCGGGCGCGCTCCGGCCGATCTTCGAGGAAGGCTTCGCGCTGGCCGCGACGCTGGATGCGCTGGCGCGGCCGAACGCCGGCCCGCATGAGGAACGCGCCGACTTCGACGATCCCTTCGCCGTGCGGCCGTCCACGACGGCGCGGCAGCTGCCGCTCGCGATCATCGGCCGCGACAGCGGCACCGGGCGGCTGGTGCGGTCGGAGGGCTTCGCGGAACCTGGCGGGTTGCAGGTCGACTGGCCGGGCCTGCGCGATGAACCCGCGGTCGTCCGCCGCCACGAGGCCCTGCAGCGCCACCTCGCCGCGCAGGGCGCGCGCCTGCTGCGCAATCCGCTGTGGCAGTTGCTGCCGCCGGAGATGGCCTTCCTCGCGAACGATGCGCGAGGCCCCATGGTCAGCGTGCATCCGCTGGGCGGCTGCGCGATGGGCGACCGCGGCACCGATGGCGTCGTCAACGCGATAGGCCAGGTCTTCGCCGGCGATGGCGAGGCGGTGCATGACGGGCTCGTCGTGCTCGACGGCGCGATCGTGCCGGGCTCGCTGGCGATCAATCCGGCGCTGACGATCAGCGCGCTCGCGCAGCGCGCGCTCGACCACCTGGTGGTGGCCTGGGGGCTGGGCGGATCGTCGCCGGTCGCTCAGCGACGCGAGCGCGAGCGGCCGGTGTTCCGGGACCTGTCCCATGAGCGCGCCCCGGCGACGCCGTCCGCGCCTGATGGAGCCGCCCACGATCGAGCCGCTCGAGGTCCCGCCTCTACCGACCGACTCGCTGCCGACCGACTCGCCGGCGAGCGAGCCACTGCCGATCGCGCCGATGGCGTCTCGCCGCACGACACCGTCATCGAGGTGCGCGAGCGCCTCGGCGGTTTCGTCCACTGGCCCGGTGCGTCCGGCTCGCCGGTGAAGTACCTGGAGCTGTGCGTCGTCTATCGGCCGGCCGCGCTGGCCGCGCTGCTGCGGCCGGGGCCGGAGCGCCGGCTGGTGGTCGCGCCGGGCAGCCGGCTGCGCGTCTTCGAGGCGAGCGAGAAGCGCTCGGGCGGCTTCGAGCTGGTCGGTCCGAAGGCCGGTGACGGCCGGCTCTGGCCGCACGAGGAGCACGGCGACGATCACGCGCTGTTCAGCGTGCCGCTGGCCGACGGCGAGCTGACGCTGTTCCAGCGCGAGGCCTCGGGCCCGCTGCGCCGTCATGCACGCGGGCTCTGGGCCTGGGCGATCAACCGCGGCATCCGCGACAGCTGGCAGGGCCTGGTCGACTGGGCCGGACAACGCGCCGCGCCGAAGGCCCCGGGCGCGGCCCGGGTGGGACTGCGCGCGCGCGCGGTCAACGCCTGGCATCTCGCCGGCCACGCGGGCGAGGCGCGCCTGATGCGCTATCGGGTGCGCGTCGATCCCGCGGCCGAGCTGCCGGCCTGGGCGGCCGCGCTGCGCGGTCAGGACCTGCACGGCTGCAAGCGCATCAGCTACACCCGGCGCGGCAATCCGTGGACGCAGCTGAGCCGCATGGTCCTGACGCCGGTCGCGGGCCTGGCGCCGCCGCCGGGCGCGCGCGCGATCACGCTGACCGTCGACCTGCATCACCTCGCCCGCGAGCGCCTGCCGCTGCTGCGCGTGCGCCAGGCCCGGGACGTGCCGTCGGCGGTGCGCGATGTCGGCGCGCTGATGGCCTACATCGCGCGGATGACCATCGGGCTGCATGCCTGGACCTTCCGCAAACCCGACGAAGCGCCGCCGCGGCGCGTCTCGCGCCTGCCTGGCGCGGTGCCGGGGCTGCCGGAGCCGGTGGTGATCGAGATGGCCGCGGGCCGCTGGGGCGACGCGGGCGCGCAGCGCCAGGACCTGGACCGCCCGCCGCGCGCCGACGACGACCGCCCGGTGCTCATCCGCCTGACGCGCTACGCGCGCCCGGGCGGCGTGCCGATGCTGATGATCCATGGCTACAGCGCCAGCGGCACGACCTTCGCCCATCACTCGGTGAGGCCCGGGCCGGCCAAGCTGCTGTGGGACGCGGGGCACGACGTGTGGGTGCTGGACATGCGCACCAGCGCCGGCCTGCCGACGGCGACGCTGCCCTGGACCTTCGAGGAGTCCGCGTTCAACGACATCCCGCTGGCCGTGGACCGCGTGCTGCGCGAGACCGGGCATCGGCGCCTGAACGTCTTCGCGCACTGCATGGGCTCGGTGATGCTGCACATGGCGCTGCTGGAGCCGCGCGAGCAGCCCTGGGAGCGCCACCATCCGCTGCGCGTGCTGCTGAAGGACCGGATCGCCAAGCTGGTGATCTCGCAGGTGACGCCGCTGATGGTGATGTCGCCGACCAACAGCCTGCGCGGTGTGCTGATGCAGTACCTGCGGCCCTACCTGCCGATGGGCGGCTACACCTTCCGGCCCGAGGGGCCGCCGACGCTGGTGGACCAGCTGCTCGACCGCCTGCTGGCCAGCCTGCCGTATCCGGACCGGGAGTTCGACCTCGAGAACCCGCCGCCATGGCCGCCCTGGCGCATGCGCCGCACGCCGTGGACGGCGACGCGGCACCGCATGGACCTGCTCTACGGGCGGGACTTCGCGGCCGCGAATGTCGACCAGCCGGTGCTCGACTTCATCGACGACCACTTCGGGCCGCTGAACATGGACACCGTCGCGCAGGCGATCCACTTCGCGCGCTGCCACGAGATCACCGACTGGCAGGGCGCGAGCCTCTACCTCGACAGCCTGGCCAAGAGCCTGGCGCTGCTGGAGGCCTTCCCGGTGCTGTCTCTGCACGGCGAGGACAACGGGCTGTGCAGCGCCGACAGCGCCGAGCTGCTCAAGGACCATTACGACCAGGCCGCGCCGGGCCGCTACCGCTATCGCGTGATCGCCGGCCACGGCCATCAGGACTGCCTGATCGGCCGCCATGTGGCGACGCTGGTGTTCCCGCATGTGCTGGCCTTCCTCGCCGAGGAGTCCCCGCCATGAGCGGCGCGAGACACCGCACCGCCCGGACCGCCATCAGCGGGCTGCTGATCGGCGCCGAGGCGCCCGGCCATCGCGTCGAGCGCGCGGCGCCAGTGAACGGCCGGGTGCCGCTGCTGACCGCGTTGCGGCCGGAGCGCGGCTGGCCGCACTGGCTGCTCTGGGTGCCGATGCGCTGGCGCGGCGGCTGGGACTATGAGCGCCTGCCGCTGCCCTGGCGGCTGGAGGCCTTCGTGCCGCCGGGCATCGGGCGGCCCGGCGAGCCGTGGCGCGGCGCGGTCGAGGTCGAGCACTTTCCGGCCTCGCCGCGCCAAGGCCCGACCGGCGGTGCGCCGGCGCTCGACCTTGATTCCGACATCGACGTCGACAACGACAACAACGTCGACCTGAGCGGCCTGCTCCTCCTGGCGCTGTACCTGGAGCCGCGCGCACTGGCGATGGAGGGCGCGCATCACGGCGTCATGCACGAACTGGGCAAGGACGAGCTGCAGGCGCAGGTCGAGGGCGCGCTGGAACAGCTCCTGGTCCTGCCGCCGCATCGCTGGGCCCATGGCTTCGTGCCGTCGCCGGACGCGCCGGATGCGCCGGACGCGAGCGCCTCCGGCGACGTCGACCTCTGCTTCGTGCTCGCGGCCTGCCAGTACCCGCCGGGGCTGCTCGACGTGAGCCCGGGCTGGGAGCTCGACGCCGACGAGGCGGGGCCGGCGCTCGCGTCGCTGGCGCGGCTGCATCGCTTCACGCGGTCGACGGCGCGGGGGCAGGCCTGCTCGCTGGTGCTGTTCGCCGGCGACCAGATCTACGCCGATGCGAGCGGCGGGCTGGCGGACTCGCGCAGCGGCGTCGAACGTTACGGGCGCGCCTATGGGGAGTTCAAGGCGGGGCCGATACGGCTGCTGCCGCCGACCGTCGCGCGCCTGGTGCACGCGCCCGACGATCACGAGATCGTCGACAACTGGGAGCCGACCCCGGGCGCGAGCCATGGGGGCAAGGGGCCGTGGTTCGATGTCGCGCGGCAGGCGGCCTGGGATCACCGCTGGGAAGCCGGCGCCCGCGTCGGCGGACCGGGCCTGATGTGGCACGAATTCGACTGGCGCGGCGCTGCCTTCTTCATCGCCGACGCGCGCGGCGAACGCGAGGCGCGTCGGGTCGCCAACTGGTCGACCGCACGCCTGTGGTCGGTCGCGCAGCGCGATGCCTTCGAGGACTGGCTCGGCCGCACGCAGGGGCGGCCCCGCTTCCTGCTGTCGGGATCGCTGCCGCTGCCGCGTCGCCGCACGACGGCCGAGCATCCGGCGAGCTGCCTGCGCTCCGACGCCTGGGACGGTTATCCGCACAGCCTGCATGAATTGCTCGGCGCGATCTGGCGGCAGCGCGCGACCGGCCTGGTGTTCCTCTCCGGCGACGAGCACCGCTCCGGCTGGCTGAGCGCGCGGATCGAGGCGGTGGACGGCGAGGACCGCGCGCCGGTGCAGCTCCATTCGGTCCACAGCTCCGCGCTCTACGCGCCCTGGCCGTTCGCGGTCACCGCGGCGGAGGAGCTGGCCGCGCCGGACGCGTTCGAGTTCGTCGAGCCCGGCGGGCGGCGCCTGCGCTGCGTGGTCGGCGCTTGGCACGACCATCCCGGCGACGGCTTCGCGGTGCTGCGCGCGAGCCAAGGCGGCGTCGATCTCTGGTTCGATCGGGCCGGCCCCGCGCGGGCGGCGCCCGACGGGCGGCTGTCATGGCCTGCGTGCGACACTGCCGGATGACCGAAATCGAGCTGCGCTTCCAGATCCCCGCATCGCCACTGGCCGCGGTCCGCCGCTGGGTCGCCGGCAGCGCCCAGTCGCCGGCCACGGAAGAACGGCTGCAGGCCATCTACTTCGACACGCCGGCCCGCGACCTCGCACGGGCCGGCTTCGCCTTGCGCCTGCGACGCGAAGGCGAGGTCTGGGTGCAGACGCTCAAGGGCGCCGCGCCGGACGGCATGACCCGCCTCGAACACAACGTCGCGCTGGGCGACGCGACGCCGGCGCTCGATGTCGCGCGACATGCCGACCATCCCGCCGGACAGGCGCTGCAGGCGCTGGTCGACACGCTCCCCGCCGACGCGCTGCAGGCGCTGTTCCGCACCGACATCACCCGCCTCAGCCGGACGCTGCGCACGCGGCATGGCGTGGTCGAACTCGCGCTCGACCAGGGCGCGCTGCTCGCCGGCGAGGGTGACGCGCTTCGGCGCACGCCGGTGGCCGAGCTGGAGATCGAGCTCAAGAGCGGCCAGCCGCGCGCGGTGCTGGAGGTCGCGCGGGTGTGGGCGATCGAGCGCTTCGGGCTGTCGCTGGAACTGCGCACCAAGGCGCTGCGCGGCGACCTGCTCGCGCGCCAGGCCGAGGTCGCGCCGGTGGCCGCGTCCAAGCCCCTGCGCTGGACCGAGGACCAGTCCCGCGAGGCGGCCCTGGGCGCCTTGCTGCGGGCCTGCCTTGAGCCGGTCGTCGGCAATGCCTCGCAGATCGCGAGCGGTCGCCATCTGCCGGAACACTTGCATCAGATGCGCGTCGGCTTGCGCCGGCTGCGGGTCGGCCTGCGGCTGCTCGCCGGCGAGGACGAATCGGCGATGCTGGCGCTCGCGGAAGGCGCCGGACAGCTGTCGCGCCGGCTCACTGCAGCGCGCGACGCCGACGCGCAGGCCGAGGCGCCATGGCGCCAGGAGCTGCTGGCCGCCTGGCGCGCCGAGCGCCCGTCCGCGGCGACGGCGACGCCCGAGGCGCCACCGGCCGACGTGGCTGGCCTGCTGCTGACGCGCGAGGTCCAGGGCTGGATGCTCGCGGTCATCGGCTGGCTGGCGCGTCCGGTGCCGGATCCGGCGAGCGGCGAGGCACCGGGCCTGGACGGCGTCCACGCGCGCATCGCCCAATGGCGCGCGGCGGTGGACAAGCAGATCCGCCGCTTCGACCGCCTCGATGCCGAGGGCCGGCATCACCTGCGTCGTCGCTTGCGTCGCCTGCGGCTGGCGCTGGAACTGAGCGCCGCCGTGCCCGGTGGCGCGGCGGGGCGGCGGCTGTCGAAGAAGGAATCCGAGGCGCGCGGCAAGCTGCTCGCGCGCGTCCATGAGGCCGCTCAGCGGCTGGGCGCGCTGAACGACCTCGAGGTCGGCCTCGCGCAGGCCCGCGAGCAGCTGGCGATGGCGATGGCCAGCGGCGACGTGCCCGCCGCGGCGCAAGCGGGGTTCTCGCTGGGCTGGCTGAGGCCCCGCCAGCGGCAGGCGCTGGAGAAGGTGCGCAAGGCGGTCCGGGCCGTCAAGCCCGCGACGCCGGGCAAGCCGCCCAAGGGCAAGAACTAGAGGGAGAGGCGCCCGGGCGCACCGAGCGGACCCAGCGCGCCGGACCGAGCCGTCCGAGCGGACGCGTCGTCAGGCGCTTCCACCCAGGTGCCGCGCGGCGCCCAGCATCTCGTGGACGTCGTGCGTCATCACCGCGAGGAAGGCCGCCAGGCCGATGTAGTAGGCGGCGTACTCCCACTTCACGCGGGTCGGGACCGCGTAGTACGTGAGCGCCTCGTCGCTGTCGGCTCTGTACTTCCAGGCCTTGACCAGCTGCGGGCCCGCCATCAGCGCGATCAGCAGCAGCATCGGGCTGGGCCGGTACAGGAACAGCCCGACCAGCACCGGCACGCCGGCGAACCAGATCCGTGGCGACAGCACCGCGGTGATCCGGCCGCCGTCGAAGGGCGACAGCGGGATCAGGTTGAACAGGTTCAGGAAGAAGCCGGCATACGAGACCGCCAGCAGCCAGTCCAGGTTCCAGCTCCGGGCCAGCAGGTAGCAGACGGTGGCGCCGACGGTGCCCAGCAGCGGCCCGCCCAGGCCGATGTAGGCCTCGGTCTGCGCGTCGTGGGGCATGTGCTTGAGCTCGACCCAGGCGCCGACGAAGGGAATGAAGGTCGGCAGCCCGACGTCCAGGCCCTTCTGGCGCGCGGCGATGAAGTGGCCCATCTCGTGCACGAACATCAGCGCGACGAAACCCACCGCGTAGCGCCAGCCGTAGACCCAGGCGTAGAGCAGCACCGACAGCAGCATCGTGCCGCCGCTGAGCAGCAGCTTGCTCAGCTTGGCGCCCGACAGCAGCAGCAACAGCAGCTTGGTCATCGCCTCAGGACTCCGCGGCTTCGGACTTCTTGCGGCCGAACAGCTTCAGGATCGCGCCGCCGAAGGCCACGCCCGCCAGCAGGATGACCTTGGCGAACTTCAGGAAGAAGGCGCCGATCACCGCCAGCAGGCCCAGCTTCTTCGCACCGACACCCAGCACCAGCGCGGCCAGGCCGTACTCGGCCACGTGGTCGGTGCTCGCGTTGAAATCGGCGTAGCGCTTGCCGTCGTTGAACTCAAGCGCGCCCAGCAGCTGCTGCGCATCGCCCTGGTACTTGGGCAGGTCGTTCAGGCCGGTGACCAGGTTGAGCGACATGTAGCCCTCGCGGCCCAGCGCATAGGTGTTGTAGTTGACGCCCAGCGGCTCGTCGGCCGGCGCGCCCACCTCGCGCGACTTCATCGCCCACACCAGCCGGTGGGTGTCGGCCGCGTAGGTCGGCTGCTGCGCCCAGCCGGTGATCTCCAGCGCGCGGCCGCCCATCTTCTTGCGCTCCTCGTTGCTGGCCTCGGTGCCTTCCTTGAAGCTCTTGAGCATGTCGGCGGCGTCCCAGTGCTTGGCGTCGTCGTCCTTGATGTAGCCCGACTTCTCGAAGCGCAGCGTCGCGAACCACTCGCCGTCGCCGCGCGGGAACACCACGCCCTCCAGGTCGCTGTAATCGCCCGGGTTGCCCATCGCGTGCATCAGCTTGGCCGCATGCGGTTGCGGCACGTAGACCTTGCCCTCGGGCAGGTGCAGCACGGCCTGGGTGGACAGCTTGATGTCCTGCGGGCCCTTGACGATGTCGTTCTGCGCGGCGGCGATGACCTTGGCGAATTCGTTCTCGCCGGCCTGCGCCCAGACCGGCGCGGTGACCAGGGACAGCGCGCCCAGCAGGGCGGCGGCGAAGGCCCGCAAGGCGCGGGCGGGGGTGGTGGCAAGCATGGGGACTCCCTCGAAACGGACGGATGCACGGCCTCTGGCGGGCCGAGGGGTGCGAGTCTATCGATGTGGGCCATCGAAAAAGACGCACCTCCCCCTTCCGGGGGCGTCGCCTTGCGCCCAGGGTGACAAAAGACACACGGCCCGCCGGGGTGTCCCCCGGGCGGGCCGTGTCGGTGACCGGGCGGACCGGGTGGTCCGCCGCTCAGGCGCGGCGGGTCACGCCGCGTTCTGCCACTGCTGCTTCAACTGCTCCCACTTCAGGCGAGCGGCCTTGACGTGGCGCTCCTTGACGTGGCCGTAGCCGCGGATGTCCTCCGGGATACGGGCCAGATCGACGGCCACCGGCAGGCGCTCGGCGCTCAGGCCCTTGGCCAGGATGGCCTCGATCGTCGCGCGGTAGTCGGCGATCAGCTGGCGCTCCATCTTGCGTTCCTCGGTGTGGCCGAACGGATCGAAGGCGGTGCCGCGCAGGCCCTTCATCTTGGCCAGCACGCCCATGGCCGGACGCACCCAGCCGCCGAAGGGGCGCTTCTGCAGCTCGCCCTTGTCGTTCTTCTTGGCGAGCATCGGCGGCGCGAGGTGGTGCACGACCTTGAAGTCGCCTTCGAACTGACCCTTGATCTTGTCGAGGAACTTCGTGTCCGTGTGCAGGCGGGCGACCTCGTACTCGTCCTTGTAGGCCATCAGCTTGAACAGATAGCGCGCGACGGCCTCGGTCAGCCGTGTGCCGCCCACCGGCTGCTCCGCTTGGCGGACCTTCTCGACGAAGGTCCGGTACTGCTCGGCGTAGGCGGCGTTCTGGTAGTCGGTCAGGAACTCGACGCGCTTGGCGATCAGCTCGTCCACGCCCTGGCGCTTGACGAAGTTGATCACCTGCTGCGCCGCGAACAGCGACTGCACCGCGGCCAGGTCATGGGCGCAGCGGCGGCCCCATTCGAAGGCGGCCTTGTTGTTGTCGACCTGCACGCCGTTGAGCTCGATGGCGCGCATCAGCGCGGCGTGGCTCAGTGGCACGCGGCCCTTCTGCCAGGCGAAGCCCAGCATCAGCGGGTTGGTGTACAGCGAGTCGCCCAGCAGCTTCACCGCGACCTCTTCCGCGTCGAACATGCCCAGGTGCGGCGCGCCGACGGCCTTCTGCACCGCGGCCTCGCAGGCGGCGCCGGGGAAGGACCAGTTGGCGTCGTTGACCAGCGTGGCGGTGGGCGAGCCATGCGTGTTCAGCGCGACGAAGCTGCGGCCCTCGCGCATCACGGCCAGCGTCGTCTTGTTGGCGGCGACGATGGAATCGCAGGCGATGACCAGGTCCGCCTCGGCGGTGCCGACCTTGGTGCAGTAGATCGCTTCCGGCGAGTTGGCGATCTGGATGTGGCTCCAGGTCGCGCCGCCCTTCTGCGCGAGGCCCGCGGCGTCCTGCGTGACGACGCCTTTGCCCTCCAGGTGCGCGGCCATGCCCAGCAGCTGGCCGATCGTGATCACGCCGGTGCCGCCGACGCCGGCCACGACGATGCCCCAGGCCTCGACCGGGTTGGGCACCAGCGGCTGCGGGATTGCCGGCAGCGAGGCATCGAAGGGGCTGACGCGCTTGTCCTTCTTGGGCTTCTTGAGCTCGCCGCCCTCGATGGTGACGAAGCTCGGGCAGAAGCCCTTCACGCAGGAGAAGTCCTTGTTGCAGGTGTTCTGGTTGATCTGGCGCTTGCGGCCGAACTCGGTCTCGAGCGGCTCGACCGACAGGCAGTTCGATTGCACCGAGCAGTCGCCGCAGCCTTCGCAGACGAGCTCGTTGATGACGGTGCGCTTGGCCGGGTCGACCAGCTTGCCGCGCTTGCGGCGGCGGCGCTTCTCGGTGGCGCAGGTCTGGTCGTAGATGATGACCGTGGTGCCGGGGATCTCGCGGAACTGGCGCTGGAGGGCGTCGAGCTCGTCGCGGTGATGCACGGTCACGCCGGCTGCGAGCGGCTTGCCGTCGTACTTCTCCGGCTCGTCGGTGACGATGACCAGCTTGGCGACGCCTTCGCTGATCAGGCTGTTCATGATCTGCGTGACGCTGTGGCCTTCGGGGCGCTCGCCGACCTGCTGGCCGCCGGTCATCGCGACCGCGTCGTTGTAGAGCACCTTGTAGGTGATGTTCACGCCGGCGGCGATGGACTGGCGGATCGCCAGGATGCCGCTGTGGAAGTAGGTGCCGTCGCCGAGGTTGCTGAAGATGTGCTTCTCGTCGGTGAACGGCGCCTGGCCCACCCAGGGCACGCCTTCGCCTCCCATCTGGGTGAAGGTCGCGGTGTTGCGGCCCGGCATCCAGGTGACCATGTAGTGGCAGCCGATGCCGCCGACGGCGCGCGAGCCGTCCGGCACGCGAGTGCTGGTGTTGTGCGGGCAGCCGGAGCAGAACCAGGGCGTGCGGTCGGCGCCGCCGGCGGTCTTCTCCTCGCTCTTGAGCGACTGCTCCTTGGCGTCGATCAGCGCGACGCGCGAGTCCAGGCGCGCGGCCGTGTCGGCGTCCACGCCCAGCTTCTTCAGGCGCTTGGCGATGGCGCGGGCGATGATGGCCGGCGTCAGGTCCGCTTGCGGGCGCAGCAGCCAGTTGCTGCTGGGGTTGGGCTGGCTCCATTCGCCGCCGCTGCGGTCGCCGTCGGACTCGTCGAACTTGCCCAGCACGTTCGGGCGCACGTCCGGACGCCAGTTGTACAACTCTTCCTTGAGCTGGTACTCGATCATCTGGCGCTTTTCCTCGATGACGAGGATCTCCTGCAGCCCGGTGGCGAAGTCGCGGGTGATGGTCGCTTCCAGCGGCCACACGACATTGACCTTGTGCAGCCGGATGCCCAGGCGGCGGCAGCTGTCGTCGTCCAGGCCCAGGTCGTGCAGCGCCTGGCGGGTGTCGTTCCAGGCCTTGCCGGAGGCGATCAGGCCGATGCGGTCGTTGGGCGTGCTGATGACGTTGTGGTTGAGCTTGTTCGCGCGGACGTAGGCGAGGGCGGCGTACCACTTGAAGTCCATCATCCGGGCTTCCTGGTCCAGCGGCGGATCGGGCCAGCGGATGTGCAGGCCGCCCGGGGGCATCTGGAAGTCGGTGGGCAGCACGATGTCGACGCGGTCGGGATCGATGGAGACGCTGCTGGAGGACTCGACGATCTCCTGGATCGTCTTGAGCCCGGACCACAGGCCCGAGAAGCGGCTCATCGCGAAGGCGTGCAGGCCCATGTCGAGGATGTCCTGGACGCTCGACGGGAAGAAGACGGGGAAGCCGACCGCCTTGAAGACGTGGTCGCTCTGGTGGGCGGCGGTGGAGCTCTTGGCGATGTGGTCGTCGCCGGCGATGGCGATCACGCCGCCATGCTTGCTGGTGCCGGCCATGTTGGCGTGCTTGAAGACGTCGATGCAGCGGTCGACGCCCGGGCCCTTGCCGTACCACATGCCGAAGACGCCATCGAACCTGGCCTTCTCGGGGAACAGGGCCATCTGCTGGGTGCCCCAGACGGCGGTGGCGCCGAGTTCCTCGTTGACGCCGGGCTGGAAGACGATGTTCTGCTTGGCCAGGTGCTTCTTGGCGGCCATCAGGGCCTGGTCGTAGCCGCCCAGCGGGGAGCCGCGGTAGCCGGAGATGAAGCCGGCGGTGTTCAGGCCGGCGATGGCGTCGCGGGTGCGTTGCAGCATCGGCAGGCGGACCAGCGCCTGGACGCCGCTCATGAAGGCGCGGCCCTCGTCGAGTGCGTATTTGTCATCCAGCGTGACCTTCTCGAGGGCGCGCAGGATGTGTTCGGGCAAGGGGGCGTTCATGCGGGGAGTCTCCTGATGGGTGGCTGACCTCCGGTCCCCGCTTGTGGCGGGGCCGTGTGCCGTGGCTGCCGACGCGTCGCCAGTATGGGCGCGCGCGGAAAACGCAGCGAACAGTGTAGGAAACAATGCCCGGCGAGTGTTTGCTAGTTCTCCGCCATCGCGGGCTGTTTGAGCAAGAATCTTTCCCGAATCGGTTCAAGGAGTTCGTATGGCATCGAAAAATGGCGAATCAGGGAAAACCATGAGGGCGCCGGCAGGGTTGCCGGGCGGCGACGACGCCGAGGACGGGGTGGGGCCGGGCGGGTCGACCGGTGGGGCGAGTGGCGGACTGAATGGCGGGGCGCCGAACGGGGAACTCGACCGGTATCACGTGGCCATCCTGGCCGAACTGCAGCGCGAGGCGCGGCTGTCCAATGCCGAGCTGGCGGTGCGGATTGGCTTGTCGCCGGCGCCGACCTGGCGGCGGGTGCGGTGGCTGGAGGAGCAGGGCTTCATCACCGGTTACCGCGCGGAGATCGACCGCCGCCGGCTGGGCCTGGGCGTGCTCGCGTTCGTGCGGGTGGACGCGGACCGCAACAACGGCGCCGCGACGAAGGAGCTCGAGGAGGCGATCCGGCAACTGCCGGAGGTGATCGCCTGCCACTACATCAGCGGCGCGGGGACCTTCGAGCTCGAGGTCATGGCGACCGACCTGGATGCGTTCAGCCGGTTCTCGATCGACACACTGCTGAACCTGCCGAACGTGAAGGACATCCACACGAGTTTCTCGCTCGGCGAAGTGAAGGCGGGCGGCGCATTGCCGCTGGGCCATTTGAAACCGAAGGGATGAGCGACGGCGGAGAAACTTCCGGCATATCTGTCGATCCTTTTTCCAGCGAAAAGGAAAGTGCGGTCGCCGAATACTCGACGACCGCAGGTGGTTTCTAGTCACGTTTCTCAAACCCGCCTGCCGTCCAGGCGATCAGGCTGAGCAAGAGGGCCGTGCAGAAAACCGTCAACGCCCAGGAAGGCAGTGTGGGCCAATCTCCGAACAAGCCGCGTTGGACAACCGGTTGGAGGATGGCGATCAGGCTCACCGACTTGGCCAGCCAACGCGGTGACAACGTCGTCGCAGGATGCGTCGTCGCGGAAACTGGCTTGTCGGCCAGGAAGCGCTTCACTGCTGCGCGTGGGAGATTTGGCGCTCGGAGCTGAGGCCGCCGCTGAACAGCCCGCCGCCGATGAAGCCGCCGATGCCGCCCGCGATGAACCCGACGCCGAAACCAAATGCCGCGCCGGGGCCCAGCACCGCGCCGGTGATTCCCCCGGCGATGCCGGTCCCGACCGCGCCGGCCCAGGCCCCTTGGACGGCAGCTTGCGTGTCCCAGCCGCCGGCCACGCTGTCGATTTCCTCCGCAGACAGTTCGCGGAATCCGGCTTGGGAGAGTTCCATCGTCAACATATGCGTTCTCCTATGAATCCTGTCGATATTGAAGGCCGCCGGGATGGCGGCGCCAGGAGCGACCCCTTCGTATTTCTCGAGTCGCGGAGCAACGCTAAATGCCCATGGATATCGCTGGAACTAGGGGAAATTCCATCATGAATATCGGTTAACTGAAATCAGTGGAACTTCCTCCGCATGCTCGCTGCGGCCCGGTGAAAACAAGTCGGTCAGGCATTCGAGCCCGGCGGTGGTCAATATTAAGTGGCTGAAAATCGTCAGGCGCCAGCGACGTCCGCTGTACCGGTCGGCGCCGCAAGTCCCTGTACCGGGCCGCCGCGCGGGCCCGCTGGCATAGTCGGCGATCCCCCGCTCGCCCTGGCCGCCATGACGCTCCCGCTCCGCCATTTCCTGCTCGCGCTGACCGTGGTCGCCATCTGGGGAAGCAACTTCGTCGTGATCCGCTGGGGCCTGAACGCGTTCCCGCCGCTGCTGTTCGCCGCGCTGCGGTTCACGCTGGCGACCTTGCCGGCCATCCTCTTCCTGCCGCGGCCCAAGGTGGGCTGGCGCAACCTCGCCGCGTATGGCGCCTTCGTCGGCGTCGGGCAGTTCGGCCTGCTCTACCTGGCGATGCGCTCGGAGATCTCGCCCGGGCTCGCCTCCCTGGTCATCCAGACCCAGGTCTTCTTCACCCTGCTGCTGGCCATGCGCCTGAGCGGCGAACGCGTCCAGGGCTTCCAGTGGCTCGCGCTGGCCATGGCCGCGGCCGGCATCGGCGTCATCGCGTCGCACACCGACGGCACCACCACCGTGCTCGGCCTGGCGATGGTGCTGCTGGCGGCCTTCAGCTGGTCCAGCGGCAACATCGTCGGCAAGCGCGCCGGCGCCGTGAACATGCTCGCCTACGTGGTCTGGAGCAGCGCCTTCGCCGCGCCGCCGCTGTTCGCGCTCTCCTTCGTCGTCGAAGGCCCGGCCCGCATGGGCGAGGCGCTCCAGCACGCCGGCCTCGGCGCCTGGGCTGCCGTGCTCTGGCAGGCGGTCGGGAACACGCTGTTCGGCTACGGCGCCTGGAGCTGGCTGCTCTCGCGCCATCCCGCCGCGACCATCGTTCCGATGGCGCTGCTGGTCCCGGTCTTCGGCATGAGCTGCTCCGCGCTGCTGCTGGGCGAAGGCCTGCCGCCCTGGAAGTTGATGGCCGCGGCGCTGGTGATGAGCGGCCTGGCGGTGAACCTGCTGTGGCCGCGGATGCGCGGCGCGCTGCGCGCCGCATGACCGCCTCGGCCGCGGCGGCTGCGCGTGTCGCCGCCGCGCTCGTGCTGGCCTCGTCCGCGGCGCTCGCCCAGTTCGTGCCGCCGGAAACCGGCAAGACGCCGGCCGCACCCTCGGTGCGCAACCAGGAAATCGCGGAATGCCGCCCCGGCGAGCTTCAGACCTGGGGCGATGGGCGCGATCGCCCGATCGCCTCGCGCGCGCTGCGCTTCGCCTACCGGCACGACAACGCGCCGCCGTGGTTCAGCGAGGCGCAGGTGATGGCGCTCGTGACGCGCTCGGCCCAGGCCTGGTCCGCCTGCGGGCTCAAGCTCGCCGTCATCGCGGTGCCGCGCGGCCAGGCGCCGCCCGAGGACGCCATCCAGATCCTGTGGAGCGACGTCGGCAGCCGCGGCCAGTTCGCACTGGCCAACGTGGGCGCGCGCAGCCTGTCGATCGGACCGGCCCTGTTCGCGCTGCTGCGGGAGCGCAACCCCGGACACCCGGCGGCGCAGACGCTGCAGATGGTGCTGTCGCACGAGATGGGGCATTTCCTCGGCCTGATGGCGCATTCGAAACGCTGCGTCGACACGATGTCCTACTACGACAACGGCAAGGGTGAACGCTGCGCGCTGCGGGATCCGAAGACCTGGGGCAGCGTCGTCGAGTACCGCTCGGCGCTGCCCACCGCCTGCGACATCGAGCGCTGCCGCGCGCTCAACCGCTGAGCTCGCGCGGCGGCAGGGCCGCGCCGCACGACGGCCGCGACGGCCGACGGCGTATGCTGCCGCGATGAACCCGACACGCCGCTTTGTCCTTTCCGCCGCGTCTCCCGTCGCGCTCCTCGGCGTGCTGCTCGGGGCCAGCGCCGCCTTGATGGGGCCCGCCCGCGCGCAGGGCCCGAAGCAGAACCTGCAGGTCGAGCTGCGCTGGGTCGAATCGGAGCTCAGCGGCGCCACCGTCGCCGGCCTGCGCGATGGCAGCACCGTCGTGAGCACCGGCGGCAGCGTCTCCGCGCGCGGCGGCGTGACGCTCTCCACCGAGAACCGCGAGCAGCGCCAGCAGCTCTTCCCGCGCCTGCTGGTGCTCAACGGCGCGCAGGCCTCGTTCACGATGACCGAATCGACGCCGATCCAGTGGGTCGACGTCGCGCTGGACCGCCAGCAGGGCGAGCGCGATCGCGTGGTGGTGGTGCCGCGCCAGGGGCTGGCCGAGCGGGTGCGCGGCATCGTCGTGCGGCCCAGCTGGCCGGGCGGCCGCAATCCGGTGAACGTCGAAGTCCGGGCGTCGGACCAGGCGCAGATGCCATCCGGCGGTGCCTACGGGACCTCGCTGCCCGACGCCCAGCAGCGGCCCAGCACCGACGTGCTCAGCACCGTCCAGGCGCCGTTGGGGATCTGGGTCACCATCGCCCGCACCGGCAGCGTGACGGCGAGCGCCAGCCGCAACGTCTACAGCACGCGCGACGCCGAGGTGCAGAAACTGCGGGAACTGCAACTGCGGGTGGATGTCGCGCCGTAACGAAAGTGGCTCCATAACGGTCTTTTCGAACCGCGCTTCTCGGCGAAATTGGTATTTGACTGGTGTTGATATTCACGGTGATCGGCTAAGCTCCGGCGTCCATTGGAGACCCGCATGCCCGCTCGAGTCCTGTCCCACCTGCCCACCCCATTGACCGCGGCGATTGCTTCGCTCGGGGCCATCGCCGCCTCGGCCGCCATCGCCGCCACGCCCGCGCCCGGCGCGGCGGCCGGCTCCGCGCCCGATGCCGCAGCCGAGGCCGCGGGCTACCCGCTCTTCGGCGGCAAGCCGGTGGCGTTCGAGCGCACCGGCAACAAGGTCGTCGGGATCTATGTCCCGAACTGGGAGCCGGTCGAGCTGATCGAGCGCGTGCCGCCGCAGAACCTGACCCACGTGCTCTACGCCTTCCTGCGCCTGTGCGGCCCCGGCCAGTTGGAGAAGGACGCCGCCAAGTGCGTGGGCAGGCAGGACTTCGAGATCGGCACCGGACCGGTCGACGCGCGCTTCGATGCCGCCTTCCAGCGCTACAAGCAGCGGGCGCCGCACCTGAAGATCGTCGCGTCGATCGGCGGCTGGGGCGGCTCGGATCCGATCTTCCATCTCGCGGGCGATCCGGCCCGGCGCGCGGTCTTCGCGGCCTCGGCGCAGCGCTTCCTGCGCGAGCATCCGTCCTTCGACGGCATCGACATCGACTGGGAGCATCCCGGCAACAACGGCGCGGCCAACGGCGTGCAGCTCGGCAGCCCGCGCGACGGCCAGTCCTACGCCGAGTTGATGGCCGACCTGCGGCGGGCGCTGGACGCGCTGACCGCCGAGACCGGCCGCCCCTACCTGCTGACCACGGCGGTCAATCCGATGGACTCGATCGTCGGCAAGATCAATTTCAAGGACGCCGCCAAGCCGCTCGACCTCGTCTTCATGATGAGCTACGACTTCTACGGCATGTGGTCGCCGGTGGCCGGCCATCACACCGCGCTGCGGTCCTCGTCGGCGCAGGCGGACGACAGCCTGGAGCGCGCGGTGCGCAACCTGGAGACCGCGGGCGTGCCGCGCGCCAAGCTGGTGGCCGGCGTGGCGATGTACGGCCGGGGCTTCACCGGTGTCGACCAGACGCGGGCCGGCGCGGCCAAGACCGGCGCCTATCCGGGCGCCGAAGGCGCGCAGGGCTATCGCGAGATCGCCGGGCGCATCCTCGACGCGAAGGGCCAGGGCCGTGTGGGCTACCAGTCCGCCTGGGATCCGGTGACGCAGTCGTGGTCGCTGTACCACCCGAAGCTGAAGCTCTGGATGGGGTACGACGATCCGCGGGCGGTGCTGGCCAAGGGCCGCTTCGCGCGGGAGCTCGGCCTGGCGGGCGTCTTCGCCTGGGAGCTGAGCCAGGACAACGGCGACCTGCTCAATGCGATGAACCGCGGGGTCGGCAATCTGCCGCTGACCGGCGCCACGGCGCAGGAGCCGGCGGCCCGGGCCGCGACGGCGGCGCAGAAAGAACCGCGTCGGTAACTCGTGGCCCGTGCGCCGGGCCTACGATCGCGCCATGACCGCAACGACCTCCCTCGACCTGCCGGCGGCGAGCGCCGCTCCCGCGCGCCTGCGCATCGCCCTGATCGCCCACGATGGCAAGAAGGACGAGATGGTGATGCTCGCCACCGAGTTCGCCGACTTCCTCGGCGGCTGCGAGCTGGTCGCGACCGGCACGACCGGCGCGCGCCTGACGGCCGAGGTGGGCCTGGTGGTCGAGCGCATGCTGTCCGGTCCGCATGGCGGCGACCTGCAGATCGGCGCGCGGCTGGCGGTGGGGCAGATCGACGCGGTGGTGTTCCTGCGCGACCCGATGACGCCGCAGCCGCATGAACCCGACATCAACGCGCTGGTCCGTGCCTGCGACGTGCACGACGTCGCCTGCGCCACCAACGTGGCCAGCGGCCGGCTGATGCTGCGGTCGTTGCAGGTGCTGGGCGCCGCGGGTGGCGGGCGGGAGTAGAGTCGTCCGCCGAAGCCGGCGACCCGTCGCTCGCCGGCCGACGACAAGGAGACTCCGATGCAACGACGTTCCCTGGTCGCTGCGGCGACCGCGATGCCGGCGCTGTTGCCGCTGATGGCGCTGCCGTCGCGCAGCCGCGCTCAGACGCTGGCGGCCGAGCAGCAGTGGTTCATCTTCCTGGAGACCGGCCGGCCGGTGCCGGAGGACAAGGCCGCGGTTGCGGCGATGCAGGCCGGGCACCTCGAGAACTTCAAGCGGCTCTTCGCCGACGGCAAGCTGTTCGCGGCCGGCCCGATGCGCGACCCGGCGCGGGTCAAGCGCGGCATCGTCGTGGTGCAGGCGCCCAACCGCCAGGTGCTGATGAGCTACTTCCAGCCCGACGGGTACGTCCGCGAGGGCTACATGACGGTCAACGCGCAGCCGGCGAAGGTCCACCAGGCGCTGAACCACACCGGCATCGATCCCAATGGCATCGAGGAGCACCGCATCGTGCTGTTCAGTCGCGCGGAGGAGAAGGACCGGGAGGCGGTGCCGGTGTTCCTCCAGCGCGCGCTCGACGAGGGCGTCATCGGCGCCTGGTACTCGCTGGAGGACGGCCCGGTCGGCGAGGTCGTCTTCGTGCGCGGCACCGACGAGACGGCGCTGCGCAAGACCATGGCCGAGTACCCCGGACTCTCCGACCAGCGCGTCACGATGAAGATCTGGGCGCAGTGGCTGGGGAAGGGCGTGCTGAAGTAGTCGCCGGAGGCGGGCACCGGGGCCCGGTAGTCAAATCGAGAACGCGCCGTTGGTCAGCAAAATGACCAAAATGCCGCGTTTTGATTAATATGCTGACCACATGAGCGGCGCCTCCGTCATTTCCGTGCTGGATCGCCAGCTGCTGTTGCAGCTTGGTGAGCGCCTGCGCCGTCTGCGCAAGTCGCAGGGACTGGGCACAGTGGACATGGCTGCGAAAGTCGGCATCACTCGAAACACGCTGAGGGCGGTGGAGTCGGGCGATCCTGCGCCTTCCATCGGGAGCTACCTGCGCGTGATGTCCGTCTTGGGCGTGAGCGCTGAACTTGCCTTGCTGGCTGGCGACTCGTTGCAGCCGCCGCCGGCGGATTCGGCTGCTGCGAGATCGCGGCGCGACGCGCCGGTGGTGCGCGTGCTGGTATCGGCCCGGGAGACGCAACATCGACTTCAGGATCTGCAGAGCCTCGCCTTGCATGAAGAGGCGGTGCGGCGAGTCAAGGCCGATCCGTCGCTCGTGCATCGCGCCGAGGCCACCGTCGAGCGCTGGCTGGCGGCGGGGGATGCCAGATCGGCGCCGCTGTGGCGGGAATGGCAGGACATCCTGCGCGCCGGGAGCTGGCGCAAAGTGCTTGGCGTGTCGCGCCGGGCGCAGCAGTTGCGGCAGGCATCGCCGCTGGTCACGGTCCTCCCGGATGAGGTGCGACAACACATCTTGAGGCAGGTGAATCAACTGAAGACAGGCGTCATGCTTGGCCCGGATTCCGGCACTCCGCCGGACGGGCCAGGACAGACATCTTGAAGCGTCAGGAACTCGAGCACATCATCCGCGCCAGCGGCGACATCACGGACCAATACGAATTCGTGATCCTGGGCAGTCAGGCCATCCTCGGCACCGAGGCCCACCCCGATGCCGTCTTCACCGTCTCCATGGAGGCGGACATCTATCCATTGCGCGCGCCGCAATTGGCTGATCGGATCGATGGCGCGATCGGTGAAGGCTCCCGCTTCCACGATACCTACGGCTACTACGCCCAGGGCGTCGGGCCGGAAACGGCAGTGCTTCCTGATGACTGGATGACGCGTGTGCGCCGCGTGCAGAACGGCAATACCAACGATCGGGTCGGCTACTGTCTGGGTGTCGTGGACCTGTTCCTTGCCAAGGCGGTCGCGGGGCGCGACAAGGACCGGGAGTTCTGCATGGCGCTGCTGGCACAGGGTTACGTCCTGCCGGAAGACGCGTTGCGATTGACGGAGCGCATGGACCTGGATGCCCAGGCAGAACGACGGCTCCGCGCCACGATCCGTCGATGGGCGGAGGCGGCTTGTCCCACCCGGCCGGCCGGACCGGAGGGCTGACGTGAAACGACGCCTCAGCGCGCCAGCGGCAGCGGATAACTCGCCAGGCTCGCGTGGCCGGAACGGGACACCGCCTGCACGCCGAAGATCAGGTTGTCCTTGGACTGCGGCAGCGTGACCGTCGTGACCTTGCCGACGTCCTTGGCGCCCTCCCAGGCCTGCGACTCGCTGCGGCGCCAGACGACGCGGTAACCCGCCAGCTCCGGATCGGTGCTGGCGGTCCACAGCAGCGTCGTGTCGTTGGTCAGCTCGCGCGCGTCGATGCGGGCGCCCTTGACCGGCGCGGGCGCCCAGGCCAGGGTCGCCAGGCCGGCGAGGTTGATCCGCGCCACATCGGCCACGTAGGCGAAGTCGACGAATTCCGGCAGGTCGCCGTAGACCACCCCCTGCTCGGTGCGCAGGTTCTGGTGCTGGTGGCGGAAATCCTCGAAGGGCTCGGAGAAACGCACCGCCGCGTAGCCGCGCTCCAGGAAGGGCAGGTGGTCGCCGCCGCGCAGGTAGCGGTCCCGGCGCTGGATCAGGTCGATGCGGAAGCCGGGCAGGTAGCGCTCGCCCTCGGCCTTGAGGTGGCGGCCGAACTGCTGCGTCGGCAGGTCCTCGCCGCCGCCGGCCATCGCCAGCGGCTGCAGCTGCTCGCGAATCGCCGCGTTGGTCTTGACCTCGTCCTCGTTGGCCGGGCTGTTGGCGTTCGCGTTCACCAGCAGGCGCAGCAACGGATCGAAGCCATCCGCGAACAGGCGCAGCCGCTTGGGATCGTGCTCGCCCTTGTCGCCGCGGGAGCTGCCGATGATGTCGTTGGTGATCATGCCCTCGACGTTCAGCCCCTGCGCCCGGGCCCGTCGCGCCCAGTGCCGCGCGCCGAGCAGGCCCTGTTCCTCGCCGGGCACCGCCATGAATACGAGCGTCGCGTCGAAACGCTGCTTCGCCGCGGCGCAGGCCATCTCCATGACGGCCGCGGTGCCGGAGGCATCGTCGTTGGCGCCCGGCGCCTCGCCCTGCGCATCCATGACGTCGCTGTTGCGCGAGTCGTAATGGCCGCTGACGACCAGCACCCGCTCGCGCGGCGTGCCGGCCGACGCGCCGGGCAGCGTGGCCACGACGTTCACCAGCTCGGTGGGCGCCGACAGCCGGTTGCCGGCCGGCTCGATGAAGGCGTCCATCGTGACTTGCAGCCGCCCGCCGGTCTTCGCGCTGCAGTCCTTGAGCTGGCGCTCGATCCAGCGCCGCGCCGCGCCGATACCGCGCGTGTCGCTGGTCGTGTCCGACGCCGTGTGGCGCGTGCCGAAGCCGGCGAGCTTGCGGATCGTCTGTTCGATGCGCTCGGCGGAGATGTCCGCGAGCATCGGCGCCACGCGCGGATCGGGCGGCGGCGGGGCGGTCTCCGAGACGGCGCGCGCCGTGGCCGTCGCCGGTCCGGACGCCGGCGTGGTCTGCGCGGCGGCGGACGCGGCGATCAGGGCACCGGCGGCGGCGAGGGAGGCCGGGCGAACCAGACGAACCAGAAGAAGAGGACGGCGCATGGGCGATGGCGTTGGGGTGAGGGGACCGGCGGGCGCCAGGGCCGAGGCCCGGCGGACGGAGGCGCGTCAGGCGAGGTGTCGCTTCAGGAAGTCCAGCGTGCGCGACCAGGCCAGTTCGGCCGCCGCCTCGTCGTAGACCTCGGGGCGCGTCTTGTTGAAGAACGCGTGGTCGGCGACGTAGCGGTGGATGACGGGCTGCCTGCCGGCCGACTGCATGCGCGCCTCGAGCGCATCGACCTTCTCCGGCGTGCACCAGTCGTCGCGGGTCGCGAAGTGGCCGAGGAAGGGCGTTTCGATGTGCGCCGGATCGGCGAACTCGGCCGGCGGGATGCCGTAGAAGCAGACCGCCGCCTGCAGGTCCTTGACGTGCACGCCGGCCGCGATCGTCAGCGCGCCGCCCATGCAGAAGCCCATCACGCCGACCTCGCCGCAGCCCAGGTGCTCGCGCAGATGGTCCAGCGCGCCCTGCAGGTCCTGCGTCGTGGCGTCGGCGAAGTCCAGGCCGTTCATCATGTGGCTGGCCTCGTCGGCATCCGCGGCCAGGCGGCCCCGGTAGAGGTCGGGCGCGAGCGTCGTGATGCCGGCGGAGGCCAGGCGCTCGGCGATGTCCTTGATGTGGGGCTTGAGCCCCCACCACTCCTGGATGAGGATCATGCCCGGCGCGCCGTCGCCGGCGCTGGCCAGGTAGCCGGCGGTGCGTCCGCCGTCGGGGCGGTCGAATTCGATCATCTGTCCCATGTGGAACTCCCAGTGCGAGAACGGAGGATGGAAGGAAGAATCGACGCCCTCGAAGAACACCACGAGCGATCCCTGCGGGCGGTCGCATCCTGAGGGAGGACCCTGTGAGTCTGCACGAGCAGTTGTACCAATGGACGGCCCGCCAGGGCCTGGATGCGACCAGCGCACGCCGCTTGCGGGCGCTCAGCGGCCTCGATGATCCGCCACGCGACCTGTGGACGCCGCTGCGCCTGGGCGCGGGCGCGCTGGCGGCGGGGTTGATCGGCTTCGGGCTGATCCTGTGGGTGGCGGCGAACTGGGACGACTTCGGCCGCGCGATGCGTTTCGGGCTGCTCGAGGCGGTGACGGCGGTCAGCCTGGTCGCGGCGGCGCTGCTGGCGGCCTGGCGGGCGCCGCTGGCGCTGGTGGCCTTCCTGACGCTGGGCGGCCTGCTGGCCTACTTCGGCCAGACCTACCAGACCGGCGCGGACACCTACCAGCTGTTCGCGCTGTGGGCCGCGCTCGGACTGCCGATCGCCTGGGCGGCGCGCTCGGACCTGGTGTGGACGCCCTGGGCGCTGGTCGTCGCCACGGGGATCGGGCTCTGGATGGAAACCTTCGGCGGGCACGGCTGGCGTTTCGACGGCTCGACGGTGCCGGTGCATGCGCTGGGCTTCGTCGCCTACGGCGCGCTGTGCGCGGGGCTGGCGCTGCGGCCGTCGGCGGCGTCCCAGCCCTGGGCCTGGCGGCTGGCGGTGCTGGCCTCGGTGATCGCGGTCTCGGCGACCGCGCTGGGCGGGCTCTTCGCGCGGCATGTCGCGCCGCAGTACTTCCTCGGCCTGGGCGTGATGGGCATCGGGCTGGTGCCGGCCTGGCGCCGCGCCGAGGTCTATGCGCTCAGCGCGCTGGCGCTCGCGGTGGACACGCTACTGGTGGCAGGGCTGACCCGCCTGGTCTACGACGCCAAGGGCGACCTCGGCGGCCTGTTCCTGATCGGCCTGGTCGCCTGCGGCCTGCTGGCCGTCAGCGTGAGCCTGATCATGCGGCGCGTGCGCGCCGTGGAGGTCCGGGCATGAGCGACCAGGACTGGATCGAACGCGCCCGGGCCGAAGGCCTGGCGCCCGCTGCCGAGGCGCAGACGCCGCGGCCCTGGCCGGTCGTGCTGCTGACCGCGCTGGGCGCCTGGCTGGCGGTGCCGCCGTTCCTGCTGCTGTTCGCGACGCTGTTCGGCGGCGACTGGGACCAGGGGCCGATGCCGTATGTCGAGGGCATCGCGCTGGTCGCGCTGGCGGTGGTGCTGCTGCGCAAGCCCTCGACGCCGCTGTTCCTGGAGCAGGCCGCGGTGCCGCTCCTGCCCACCGGCCTGGCCTGCCTGGGCTACGGGCTCGTGCGCGACCTGTCCCGGGCCGATGCCGCCTGGGTCGGGCTGCTCATCGGCGCCGGGCTGATCGCGCTGCTGAAGCAGGGATGGCTGCGGTCGCTGCTGGGCATCGGCATGGCGATGCTGGCGGGCTTCCTGGGGCATCTGGCGCTGGAGGGCGTCGCGCCGCGTGACTGGTATGAGCGCGGGGGCGGGCTGTCGCTCGCGGCGGCCGCGCTGCTGCTGGCCGAGGGGCTGCTGCTGATGCTGCTGCAGCGGCGCCTGGGCCGGGAGGCGCGCACGGCGGGCGCGGCGGCGGCGCTCGAGCCGGCGCTGGGCGGCTGGTGGGTCAGCGTGCTGGCGATCCATGCGGTCGCGGCCGGCTGGTCCTTCGTCGCGGCCGGGCCGATGGGGGGCGGCGTGCTCATGCAGGGGATGGCGGAGGTGCTGACGCCGTCGCACCGGGTGCTGATCGGAGCGAGCCGGGCGCTGGCGGTGCTGCTGACGCTCGCGGGCGCGCTCTGGCTGCTGCGCCGCTGGCGTCCGGCCGGCGCGATCCGCCTGCTGCCGCCGCTGGTCGTGCTGGCGGCGCTGGCTGCGCTCATGCCGGCGCTGGGCGGCATCCTGCTGCTGCTGGCGCTGATGGTCTCGACCCGCCGCTGGCGCCTGGCCATGCTCGCCGGCGTGGCGGCGGTGTGGGCGCTGGGCGCGCTGTATTACGAATGGCGCCTGCCGTTGGCGCACAAGTCGCTGGCGCTGGTGGTGGCCGGCGTGGCGCTGGCCGCCTGGGCGCGCTGGCTGGCCTGGCATCCGACCGCGGGAGGCTCGACGACCGGGGCGTCGCGCGCCGTGCTGGCGATGCGCGGCGCGCCGGCGGTCCTGGTCGGTGCGGGCGTGCTGGTGCTCGTGGTGGTGAATCTCTCGATCGCGAGTCGCGAGCGGCTGATCACCGAGGGCCGGCCGATGTTCGTGAAGCTGGCGCCGGTGGATCCGCGTTCGCTGATGCAGGGCGATTTCATGCGGCTCAGCTACGAGCTGCCGGGTGTCGACTGGCGCAGCCGCCTCGACCGCGACGTGCCGCTGCTCTGGGGCGAGCGGCCGCGGATCGCGGTGATGCTCGATGCGCGCGGGATCGCGCACTCGCCGCGCTTGCTCGCGCCGGGCGAGGCGCCACCCGCCGGCAGCCAGTTGCTCGAGCTGACGCCCAAGGGCGGTGGCTGGACCTTCGTGTCCGATGCCTGGTTCTTCCGCGAGGGCGAGGCCCGGCGCTGGGAGCCCGCCCGGTATGGCGAGTTCCGCGTGACGCCCGAAGGCAAGGGCTTGCTGGTGGGAGTGGTCGGCGAGGACTTGAAGCCGTTGTGACGCCCGCCGATCGGTGCTGCATCGACTCGAGTCGCGCTAATCGCCTCATTTTTGAGGCGATTAACCCGAAGAATCGCCTCACCGCCCGCCGCTCACTCCCCTCGCAGGCCCTCCGGCTCGCCGCCGTCGATCATCAGGTCGATGAGTTCGCGCAGGAAAGCGAGGGCCTCCTCGGCGGTGGCAAAGTAATACTCGCCGCCCAGGTCGGCGGCGTCGCCGTCGGGCCCGACGTGGACGACGGACCATCCCTCCGCGCCGCCGCCGATCGCGCAGATCCCGAAGCTGCCCGGCGTGAGGTCGCGCACGGAGCCGGCGGTCACGAAGATGTCCTTGCCCCGATGGGCGAAATAGCGTTTGAACACGAGGAGTTGGAATGAAGGCAATCTGGAACGGCGAAGTCATCGCCGAGAGCGACGACACCGTGGTGGTCGAGGGGAACCATTACTTCCCCGCGTCCGCGCTGAAGCGCGAGTTCACCACCTTCAGCAACCACCGCACGACCTGTCCCTGGAAAGGGCAGGCGCACTACTTTAGCCTGCTGGTCCACGGCGACATGAACCCCGATGCCGTCTGGTATTACCCGGAACCGTCCGAGGCGGCGGCCGAGATCAAGGACCGCGTCGCGTTCTGGAAGGGCGTCCAGGTCACCGAATGATCCCGCCCGCGGCGCCCGGCTGATCGAGCGCCCCCGCGCCGCCGACGAGCCGCGCGGCTCAGCGGTCGATCACGGTGCCTGCCGTCCCGGTCGCCCCCGCGGCGCCCGCCATCGCGCCGGCCTCGCGGGGCCACAGCACCCACAAGCGCAGCGGCTGCTTCATCCGGCCCGCCTGGGCTTCGGCCAACTCGCCCCAGCCCCAGAAATAGTCGGCCCGCACGGCGCCGACGATGGCGGCGCCGGTGTCCTGCGCCATCACCAGGCGTCGCAGCGGCGTGGTCGACAGCGGCTCGGTCGTGTCCAGCCACACCGGCGTCCCGTAGGGGATGCTGGCCTTGTCCACCGCGATCGAGCGCCCCGGCGTCAGCGGCACGCCCTGGCCGCCGCGCGGGCCCACGGCCAGGTCCGGCAGGGGCTCCTCGCGGAAGAAGACGTAGCGCGGGTTCGCCCACATCGCTTCCTTGAGCCGCTGCGGATTGCGCCGGCCCCAGTCCTTGATGCCCGGCCACGAGGCCTCGGTGGGCCGCAGCTCGCCTTGCGCGATCAGCCACTGGCCCATCGAGCGGTAGGGCTGCTCGTTGTGCCCGGCGAAGGACAGGCGCACCCAGCGGCTGCTGCCGTCGCGCTCGGTCACCCGCAGCCGCCCGCTGCCCTGGATCTGCATCACCAGCGCGTCCAGCGGGTCCTGCACCCAGGCCAGGCTCAGGCGCGCCAGCGCCGGGTTGCTCTCGATCTGCTGGCGCGTGTCGTAAGGCTTGCGCTGCGCCAGGTCCTGCGGCGGCGCCAGCAGCGGCACGCGGAACTCGCCCTGCGCCTGGCGGCGCGCGTCCAGTTCGGGCTCGTAGTAGCCGGTCACCAGGCCCTCGCGCTGACCGTCGGGCGACTCGACGCGGTAAGGCTGCAGCATCCGCATCAGCCACGCCGTCGCCTCGCGGTCGGCGCCCGGGCGGAAGGCGCGTGCCTGCGCGCAGACCCCGGTCCAGCCCGGCATCGGCTTCTCGCAGCCGCGCAGCAAGGCCGGCCACCATTCCAGCGCGCGGTCCTGGCCCCAGCCAGGCAACTCGTGCCATTCGGCCGCCACCCAGCGGGCGCGCTCGCGCTGCAGGACGCGGCGCCCGGTGCTGTCGTCCTCGCCGTTGAGCAGCTTCTCGGGGTCGACGGGCGCGCGCGCCACCGGCGCCGGCGCGGGCCTGGTGGCAGCGGTGGGGGCGGGGGCGACGGTCGTCGCCTTCGGGGAAGCCCCCGGCTCGCGCACTGCGTGCTGCGGGCCGGCGCAGCCGGAGAGCGCGCCTAGAATCGCCAGCGCCGCGCTCCAGCGGCGAGTTCTGCAACGGATCGGACCACGAATCATGGGCGTGATTTTGCTGGAGGCGCTCGGCGCGCTCGCGCTGCTCGTCTTCATCGTCTGGTGGACGATGTTCTCCGGACGCAAGGGCGGCGAGCGGCCCGACGACCGCGACGCCGCCTGAGCGCCGCGCTCAGCCCTTGGGCGGCACCAGGAAGCTCAGCGGCTGACGGCGCATGCGCGCCCAGATCGCCGCGCGCACCCGCTTCTGGTCGGCCAGCCGGATCCCGCGTGAGCGCAGCGCCACCTTGAACGCCAGGAAGAAGCTGACGCCCACGTTCAGCACGCCGGTGCCCAGGATGCTGATCACGCAGAGCCAGAACGGCCAGTGCCGCAGCACCTCCCACCCGAGCGCCCCGGCCGCCGCGGCCAGCTGGCCAGTCGACAGCGTCACGTGCCTGACCTCGATCGGCAGGCCGAAGAAACCCAGCAGCGCCGGCACCAGCCCCAGCATCAGGCCCAGGCTGATGTTGGCGGTCAGGCCCGAGATGTTCTCGCGCCACCAGCCCGACCAGCGCTTGGCGCGGGTCGCGCCCAGCGTCGCGACGATGCGCGGGTTCCAGGCGATCGCGCTGTCCAGGCGATGGAAGACGAACCAGTTCTCGACCCAGCCCGCGATCAGGCTGGACGCGAACAGCAGCACCCCGGTGAAGGCCGCGAAGAACAGCGACGGCCCCAGCACGGTGAGCGAATGCAGCACGTGCTCCGCCTCGTGCGCGCCGACCAGTGGCTTACCGAAGCTCAGCCATGCCGCCAGTTGCACCACCAGCACCATCGGCGCCGCGAGCGCCAGGTTGCCGATGATGCCGGCGGTCTGGGAGCGGAAGAGATGCGCGACCTCGTCCACGAAGGCCGACAGGCCGGCGTCGCTGTCGATGTGGCGTAGCTTGTCGGCCAGGGCCGGCGCGGTCATCGCGGGCTGCTTGGTCGCCACCGTCCAGTGCAGCAGCAGGATGAGCACGAAGCTCACCGCGTAGTTCACGCCCGCCCAGAAGCCGCCCCAGAAGGCCGACAGCCCGATCGCGGCGATCGCGAACTTCATGAAGGTCGTGCCCGCGATCACCAGCCCGCCGCCACCGGCCCGGCGCAGCATGTCGCCGTACTCCTCGCGGTTGCGGGTGATGTAGTGCTCGCCGGTCTCCGCGCTGCGCTCCGCGACCTTGCGCGCCAGCAGCGAGTAATGCCGCGCGAACAGGGTGCGGATGCTGCGGCGCTCATGCACGACCGCCACCAGGTCGGCCACCAGCCGCAGCAGCTCGCGCTGCGGATGCTCGGCCAGCAGCACCGCGAGCAGTTCCTCGACGCGGCGCAGCCGCGCCTGCATCTGCTCGACGCCGAACATCAGGTCCACCGACACGCCGTGCTCTTCCAGGTGGTCCGGCACCGAGCGCACCGCGGCCCGGCATTCGTCCAGCAGCCCGCGCAGGTACTGCAGCCGGGCCGGCAGCCCGGCGTGCGCCGGATCGACCAGCGCCTGCTCGACCTGCTCCCAGGCGGTGGCCAGGTTGCGGAACGGCCGGCTGGCCAGCCGCTGCGGGTCCATGCGCACGCGCAGCGCGCCGGACAGGCCGGCCGAGCGCACCGCGCTCACCAGCACCGTGATGGCGGCGCGCATCTCCTCGCGCCAGTCGCCCTCGGGCGCGCCGGCGAAGAGCAGGCCCAGGCGCTCCAGCAGCTCGTCGTCGACGGCGTTGATCCACTGCTCGTCCTGCTCATGCGGGAAGAGCAGCTCGAACAGCTCGGCCAGTTCGCGCGTGTCGGCGCTCAGTGGCAGCAGCCGGCGGCGCAGGCGACCGAGGAATTCATTCCACAGCGCCATTCGCGGCGCGAAGCCGACTTCGGCGAACAGGCCGATCGCGTCCACGTCGGCCCAGACGCTGGCGATCACCTCGGCGAAGGCCTTGGCATGGTCGGGATGGCGCTCCAGCATGCGGAGCAAATAGCGCAGGCGACGCACCGGCAGCGGCGCGGACGGCGCCGCCGGCGCGGCCGGGGCAGAGCCCTCGGCGGCCGCGGCGGTCGCCCGGTCGTCCTTCAGCGGCGCATGGCGCAGCCATTCGATCAATCGCACCAGCCAGAGGTTGCGCTCGGCCAGCGGTGCCTGCGGATGCGCCGCGTTGAGCAGCGCGGTGAGGTCCCAGCCCTGACGACGCAGCATCAATGCAGCGATCCGGAGTCGGCCAGCAGGAACTCGGGCACCTCGGCGTGGAAGACCTCGGCATGCTCGGTGACGCACAGGAAGCGGCCGCCCATCGTGCCGTGGCGGGTTCCGATCTGGGCCCAGGAGCTGTACTGGAAGCGCTCGCCCGGTTGCAGCAGCGGCTGGTGGCCCACGACCGCCAGCCCGTGGACTTCCTGCACCTTGCCGTTGGCGTCGACGATGGTCCAGTGGCGGCCGATCAATTGCGCGGTGACGTCGCCGCGGTTCTCGATGGTGATCGTGTAGCTGAACGCGAACTCGTTGCGCTCGGGGAAGGTCTGGTCGGCGAGCGGCTCGACGGCCACGCTGCAGTGGAAATGCGGATGTGCCATCGGCGGATTCTAGAGGCGGCCTCCGCTATGCTGGCTACCGCACACAGCAGTGGCAGTACCCGCTCGAACGGCTCCCCCCACGCGACCGGCGCGACCCGGCCATCTCCGTCATGGCAACCAGAGCAGGACCTCCCTCGGCCCCTTCCCGCCCCGACCGGCGCGACGCGCTGGCGCGCGGCTGTGCCCTCGCCGGTGCCGCCGCCGGGCTGGGCCTGGGCGGCTCGCCCGCTGGCGCCACCCGTGATGCGGCCCGCGACACCCCCACCGGCGATGCGCCCCTCCCGGCCACCGCCAACGCCCCCGGGCCGCTGCGCCTGCGCAGCGCGGCGCAGGCGGGCGCGCCGGCCAAGTACGGCTCCGGCGATCCGCGCCGCCCGGGGCTGTGCGGCGAGATCGTCGCCGCCGTGATGCGCATCGATCCCGGCCTGCGCATCGAGGGCCTGGACCAGTCCGTCCCGCTGCGCCGGCTCGAGCTGATGCTCAGCGCCGGTGAGCTCGACGTGTTCTTCTGCCTGCTCAAGTCCGAGCACCGCCATCCGCTGATGCGCTACCTGCCGGTGCCGCTGTATCGGATCGCGCATGTGCTGGCGATGCGCTCGGACGACGAGCGCGTGCCGCGCAGCTGGGACGAGCTGCGCGCCTTCGCCCGCCGCCATCCGCTGCTGCTGGCGCAGGGCACCAAGCTGGCGTCGACGCTGCAGGTGGCCGACGTCGCCTTCCAGGACACCGCGCGCAGCGACCGCGAGGCGCTGCAGATGCTGGTCAAGGGCCGGACCGCCGCGGTCTATGGCCAGGACGTCAACCTGCGCGAGGCCGCGCGCGGCGCGGGACTGGAGGGCCAGGTCCGCATCGGCCCGCAGGTCTTCGAGGAGGAGACCCAGTACGCCGTCGTCTCGCGGCGGCTGCCGGAGCCGGTCGTCGAGCGCCTGACCGAGCGGCTGCGCCAGCTCAGCGCTTCCGGCGAGATCGCACGCCTGGCGGAACGCTACCGCTGAGCCGGGGCGTCGCGGCGGCGGCCGCCTTCCTACAATCGTCGACTTTCCCCGTCCGCGGCTCCGCGCCCGCCCCGCCATGAACCCGCCCACCTATCGCATCGCCCCCAGCATCCTGTCCGCCGACTTCGCCAACCTGGGCGAGGAGGTCCGCAACGTGCTGGCCGCCGGCGCGGACTGGATCCACTTCGACGTGATGGACAACCATTACGTGCCCAACCTGACCTTCGGCCCGATGGTCTGCGAGGCGCTGAAGAAACACGCGATCAAGCCCGACGGCACGCCGGCGCCCATCGACGTCCACCTGATGGTGCAGCCGGTGGATGCGCTGGCGCAGGCCTTCTGCCGCGCCGGCGCCAACCTGGTGAGCTTCCATCCCGAGGCCAGCCAGCACGTCGACCGCACGCTGCAGCTGATCAAGGCCGAGGGCGCGCAGGCCGGCCTCGTGTTCAACCCGGCCACGCCGCTGGACGTGCTGGAGTGGGTCATCGACAAGGTCGACCTGGTCCTGATCATGAGCGTCAACCCCGGCTTCGGCGGCCAGAGCTTCATCCCGGGCGCGCTCAAGAAGCTGCAGCAGGCCAAGGCGATGATCCTGGCCAGCGGCCGCGACATCCGCCTGGAGATCGATGGCGGCGTGAAGGTCGACAACATCCGCGAGATCGCGGATTCGGGCGCGGACACCTTCGTCGCCGGCTCGGCCATCTTCGGCAAGCCGGACTACAAGAGCGTCATCGACGCGATGCGCGCCGAACTGGCGCGCTGATCGGCCAGGAAGCGCGGATCCGGTGACCCGACTGCTGCTCGTCTGCGCGGCCAACCTGTGCCGCTCGCCGATGGCCGAGGCCGTGCTGCGCCTGCGCGCCGGCGAACTGGGGCTGACCGAGGTGCGCTCCGCCGGCGTGTTCGCCTCCTCGAAGGCGCATCCCGTGGACAAGCGCGCGCTGGCGGTGCTGGAGCAGCGCGGCTACGGCATGGACCGGCGCTGGCGCTCGCGCAAGGTCAGGCCCGAGGACTTCGACACGCACGACCTCATCCTCGCCATGGACCGCCAGGTGCTGCGCGGCCTGCGGGCGATGAAGCCGGCGGTGTCGCCGGCGCGGCTGGGGCTGTTCCTGGCGGGCATGACCGGGCTGGGCCTGGACGAGGTGCCCGATCCCTACTACGGCGCGGGCAGCGGCTTCGTGCATGTGCTCGACCTGATCGAGGCCCGCGTCCACACCTGGCCACGCGACGCGGCGGTCTTCCACAAGTCCGTCACCGCCTGATCGCCCCCGCCTGATCGCGCCGCTGTCCTCCTGTCACGCCCCGACGGCCGTCGCGCCAGAATCGCGCGTCCATGAACTGCCGGGAGGGGCGACGATGAGCGAGCGATTGGCGCAGGGGCCGGATGGTCAGTGGCGATGCAAGTGGTGCGAGGCGCCGGGCTTCGACGCCTACCGCGACTATCACGACACCGAGTGGGGCTACCCGGTCCACGAGGACCGCCGGCTCTTCGAGAAGCTCTGCCTGGAGGGTTTCCAGTCGGGCCTGTCATGGCGAACGATCCTGGCCAAGCGGGAGAACTTCCGCCGGGCCTTCAAGCAGTTCGAGATCGCCAAGGTCGCGAAGTTCAAGGAAGCCGATGTCGAGCGCCTGCTGGCGGATGAGGGCATCGTGCGCCATCGCGGCAAGATCGAGGCGGTGATCCACAACGCGTCGCGGGCGCTGGAGTTGCAGAAGGAAGCCGGCTCGCTGGCTGCGTTCTTCTGGCGCTTCGAGGACCCGGAGGAGGGCGGCGACGTGCGGCCGACTTCGGACACCTCGATCAAGCTTTCCAAGGAACTGAAGAGGCGCGGCTGGAAATTCGTCGGCCCCACGACGGTCTACGCATTCATGCAGGCGATGGGCCTGATCAACGACCACGCGCCGGGCTGCATCGGAAGGAGCGCCGCCACCGCCGCCCGCCACGAATTCCGACCGCCCCGGTGACTGTGGGCCGGCATGGGGCTTGGGGGTCCAGGAGGGAGCCCCCATGCCCCGTGGAGGCCGCGCTTGGCGATGGCAGTTGGGCGGCCTTCGTCAGTCCGCCTGCCCTGGCGCCGGCTGCTGCGCCGGATGCGCCGGATGCGCGGCATGGGCAGGATGTTCAGTCAGCCGCGTGTGGGCCACCTCCCGCGTATCCGGCCCCTTCCCGCTGAAGCGATCGAGCGCCAGGTAGATCACCGGCGTGATGTAGAGCGTCACCGCCTGCGACAGGATCAGCCCGCCGACCACCGCCAGCCCCAGCGGCTGGCGCAGTTCCGCGCCGGCGCCCAGCCCCAGCGCGATCGGCAGCGCGCCCATCAGCGCCGCCATCGTCGTCATCATGATCGGACGGAAGCGCAGGATGCAGGCCTCGCGGATCGCCTCGGCCGGCGTCATGCCGCCGTTGCGCTGCGCGTCCAGCGCGAAGTCGATCATCATGATCGCGTTCTTCTTCACGATGCCCACCAGCATCAGGATGCCGATCGTCGCGATGATGGTCAGCTCCATGCCCGCCAGCTGCAGCGTCAGCAGCGCGCCCACCGCCGCCGACGGCAGCCCCGCCAGGATGGTCAGCGGATGGATGTAGCTCTCGTAGAGCACGCCCAGCAGCACGTAGATCACCGCCACCGCCAGCACGATCAGCAGCACCTGGCCGCCCTGCGAGTCCTTGAACACGGCCGCGTCGCCGCCGTAGCTCGTGATGATGGACGGCGGCAGTCCGATCTCGCGCGTGAACTGGTCGATCTTCGCGGTCGCGTTGCCCAGCGGCACGTCGGGCGCGAGGTTGAAGCTCAGCGTGATCGCCTGCAGCTGGCCCTGGTGGTTGACCGCGGTGGGACCGAGCTCGCGCTTGACGCTGGCGAACGCGGTCAGCGGCACCATCGTGCTGTTCCTGCCGCGCAGGTAGATCTTGTCGAAGGCGTCCTCGCTCAGCCGGTCGCTGTCGGTCGCCTCCATGATCACCTGGTAGGTGTTGCTCTCCGCGTAGATGCTCGACACCTGGCGCTCGCCGAAGGCCGAGTACAGCGCATTGCGCAGGTCCTGCATCTGCACGCCCAGCAGCGTGGCGCGCTCGCGGTCGATCACCAGGTTGGCCTGCAGGCCGCGCAGCTGAGAGTCGCTCGTGACATCGCGGAACACCGGGTCATTGCGCAGCTTGTCCTGCAGCTTCTCCGCCCAGCTGTTGAGCTCGCCGGCGCTGACCGACTGCAGCGTGTACTGGTAACGGCTCTTGGACTGCCGGCCGCCGAGCTGCAGGTTCTGCACCGGCCGTAGGTACACGGCGATGCCAGGCACGGCGCGCAGCTTCTTGCGCAGCTGCTCCAGCACCTGCGGCATCGCGGGGCGCTCCGAGCGCGGCTTCAGGTTGATGAAGAGCCGGCCGGTGTTGACGTTGCCACCGCCCCCGCCGCCGCCCACCGCGGCGGAGACCGACGACACCGACGGATCGTCCTGCACGATCTTCGCCACGCGCTCCTGCAGCACCGTCATCGCGGCGAAGGAGATGTCCTCCGACGCTTCGGTGCTGGCCTGGATCTGGCCGATGTCCTCTTCCGGGAAGAAGCCCTTGGGGATCGTGACCCACAGCCAGGCGCTGGCGACGAAGCTCGCGATCGCCACCGCGCCGATCACCCAGCGATGCCGCAGCGCCCAGTCCAGCGAGGCCGTGTAGCGGTCCAGCACCCAGGTGAAGCCGGCTTCGAACGTGCGGCCCAGCGCGTTTTCTTCGACCTCGTGATGGCTGCTCAGGAAGCGGCTGCACAGCATCGGCACCAATGTCAGCGACACGCCGGCCGAGACCATGATCGCCAGCGACACCACCACCGCGAACTCGTGGAACAGCAGCCCGATGACGCCAGGCATGAAGAAGATCGGGATCAGCACCGCCACCAGCGAGATCGAGATCGACATGATGGTGAACGCCATCTCGCGCGCGCCGCGGATGGCGGCGTCGAACGGGGCCATGCCGTCCTCGACGTGGCGCACGATGTTCTCGAGCATCACGATCGCGTCGTCGACCACCAGGCCCACGGCCAGCGTGATGCCCAGCAGCGAGATGTTGTCCAGGCTGTAGCCCAACGCGAACAGCAGCGTCACCGCGCCGATCAGCGAGATCGGCAGCGACAGCGTCGGGATCAGCGTCGCGACCATGCGGCGCAGGAACAGGAAGATCACCATCACCACCAGCGCCACGGTGAGCGCGAGCGTGAAGTAGACGTCGTGCAGCGACTCGCGGATCGAGACCGAGCGGTCGTTGAGCGTGCTCATTTGCACCGAGGCCGGCAGCTGCGCGGCAAAGCGCGGCAGCATCGCCTTGACCGCGTCCACGACCTTCACCGTGTTGGCGTCGGGCTGGCGCTGCACGGCCAGCACGATGGAGCGCTCGCCATTGAAGTTGGAGAAGGACTTGACGGTCTCGTAGCTGTCCTGGACGTCGGCCACCTCGCGCAGGAACACCGGCGCGCCGTTGCGCGTGGCCACGACGATGCCGCCGAAGGCCGCGGCGTCGCGCAGCTGCTTGTTGGCCTGGATGGTCAGCGTCTGGCGCGTGCCGTCGAGCGTGCCGACCGGCGTGTTGGCGTTGGCGCCCTTGACCGCGGCCTGCAGCTCGTCTAGCGTGATGTTGCGCTGCTGGAGCAGCTCGTTGCGCGCCTTGATGCGCACCGCGAAGCGCTTCTGGCCGTAGATCGAGACCTGCGCCACGCCGTCGATGGTGGACAGGCTGGGGGTGATCAGGTTCTCGGCGTAGTCGTTGAGTTCGGACAGGTTGATCGACGGCGAGGTCAGCGCCACCAGCAGCACCGGCGCGTCGGCCGGGTTGACCTTGCGGTACGACGGCGGCGTCGTCATCTCGGTGGGCAGCGCGCGCAGCGAGCGGAACAGCGCCGCCTGCACGTCGACGGCGGCGGCGTCGATGTCGCGCGAGGGGTCGAACTCCAGCGTCAGCGAGCTGTTGCCCAGCGTGTTGGTGGACGAGATCGTCGTGATGCCGGCGATGGTGGAGAACTGCTTCTCCAGCGGCAACGCGACCGAGGAGGCCATGGTCTCGGGACTGGCGCCGGGCAGCACCGCCTGGACGTTGATGACCGGCGTGTTGAAGCTGGGCAGCGCGGCGACCGGAATGCGGCTCCAGGCGGCGATGCCGGCGACGACCAGCGCCAGGTTCAGCAGCACGGTCATGACCGGCCGCCGGATGAAGAGTTCGGTGAGGTTCATGGCGTCGTTCGCGGCGAGGGCGGGGGCGTCGAGTCGGAGCCGGGGCTGGCTCAGGGCGCGGCCACGTCGGTGGCCGACGCACCACCGCCCGCGGCGGCGGAGGCCGCGGCCAGGCGCGCGGCCGCGGCCGGATCGACCGCGGCGGGCTGGGTGCGCAGCGGCGTGCCGGGGCGCAGGTTCTGCTTGCCGTCGAGCACGACCATCGCGCCGGCGTCCACGCCGTCCACCACCGCCATCTCGCCGAATGTGTAGCGCAGCTTGACGGGCTTGAGCTGGGCGGTCTTGTCCGGGCCGACGACGTAGACCTGGCGGTCGCTGCCGCGCAGGATGATCGCGGCCTGCGGGATCACCACGACGCCGGGCAGGCTGCGCAGCGTCATGCGCACGCGCAGGTACTGGCCGGGCCAGAGCTTCTGGGCGCCGTTCTCGAACTCGGCCTTGAGCTTGATGGTCCCGGTGGTGGCGTCGACGAGGTTGTCCACGAAGGTCAGCTTGCCGCGCGCGACGGCGTCGACCGGCTTGCCGCCGCGGCTGTCCTTGCGAGAAGGGCCGCCCTCGATGGCGGGAAGCACCACCTGGACTTCGGGCGGCGCGGCCTTGGCGTTGCCGCCTTGCGGGCGCATCGCGTCGAGTACCGGCGCGAGTTCGGTCTCGGGCAGGTTGAAGCTGATGGCGATTGGATCGATCTGGACGATGTTGACCAGCGGCGAGCCGGTCGCGCTGGCCTGCACCAGGCTGCCGGGCCAGGCGTTGACGGCGCCGGCGCGGCCGCCGAAGGGCGCGCGGATCTCGTTGTAGCTCAGCGCCACGGTGGCGGACTGGACGGCGGCCGCATCGCCATCGACCAGGCTGCGGCCGGCCTCGAGGTTGGCCAGCGCCGTGTCGACCGCGCTTTGCGCGACGAACTTCTGCGCGAGCAGGTCCTTGGCGCGTTCGTACTGGCGCTGCAGGTCGGCGAGGCTGGCCTTGTCGCGGGCGAGCTGGGCGCGGGCCTTGTCGAGGTTGGCCCGGTCCGCGCGCTCATCGAAGCGGAACAGCGGCTGGCCCTTGGCGACGGTCTGCCCGTCGCGCACCAGCACGTCGCGGACGGTGGAGGTGGTCTGGGCGCGGATGTCGACCTGGTTGATCGGCGTGACGGTGCCGCTGGCCTCGACGGTGACCGGCACGTCGCGGCGCTGCGCCGTGATGACGCCGACCAGCTGCGTGCCGCCCGTGCCCGAGGCCCCGCGCGCCGGCGCGGGGGCGCCGTCGGCGGTGACGGCCCCGGACCGGCCGTCGGCCGATCGGGCCTTCCACCACCAGCCGCCGCCGGCGACCAGCAACAGGACGATCAGGGACAGGGCGAGGGACTGGCGGCGCATGAACACGTTCTCCAACGACGGTCTTCTTCGAGGGGCGCGGAAGCTTAGGTCGCGGTCCTGCGATGAATGTTTCGTTCAGGTTAATCCTGCGTAGGACAGAGGAAAACCGTGCGATTGGAGCGTGTTCGGGCGGGGCGGGGGCCGGCGCCCGCGGGCGTCAGAGGCCCTTGAGCGCCTTCGCCAAGGCGGCGCCCACCTGGGCGTTGTGTTTGACCAGCGCGATGTTGGTCACTAGGCTCGCGCCGCCGCTGAGGTCCTTGATGCGGGCGAGCAGGTAGGGCGTGACCGCCTTGCCGCTGATGCCCTGGGCGCCGGCCTCGGCCAGCGCCTGCGCGATGAAGCCGTCGATCAGCGCCTTGGGCATCGCGTGCGCTTCCGGCACCGGGTTGCTGATGACCGCGCCGCCGCCCAGGCCCAGCGCCCATTTCGCGCGCAGGAACCTGGCCTGCTCCGCCGGCGCGTCGATGCGGAAGTCCGCCTTCAGTCCGCTGTCGCGCGTGTAGAACGCGGCGAAGTTCTCCTGGCCCACCGACAGCACCGGCACGCCGTGCGTCTCCAGGTATTCCAGCGTCAGCGCCAGGTCCAGGATGCTCTTGGCGCCGGCGCACACCACGGCCACCGGCGTGCGCGCCAGTTCCTGCAGGTCGGCCGAGATGTCGAAGCTGGTCTCCGCGCCGCGATGCACGCCGCCGATGCCGCCGGTGACGAAGACCTCGATGCCGGCCAGCCGGGCGCAGATCATCGTCGCGGCGACCGTCGTCGCGCCGATGCGGCCGGTGGCCAGCGCGTACGGCAGGTCGCGGCGGCTGAGCTTCATCGCGTCGGGCGACTGGCCCAGCAGCTCGAGCTGCGCGTCGTTCAGGCCGACGCGGATCTTGCCGTCCAGCACCGCGATCGTCGCCGGCACGGCGCCGTGCGCCCGGACGATGGCCTCGACCTCGCGGGCGGTCTGCACGTTCTGCGGATACGGCATGCCGTGGGAAATGATGGTGGACTCCAGGGCCACCAGCGGGCGGCCCTCGGCGCGCGCAGCGGCCACCTCGGGGGAGAAATCGATCAGGGTGGCGTCGAAGCGGTCTTGCGTGTTCATGCGGTCTCTCTCGAATTCATGGGGTCGGGGTCAGACAAGCAGCGCCGGGCTCAGCGCCTCGCTGACCGTCGCGTCGCTCTGCAGCGTCAGCGCGGCCAGTCGCAGGCCCAGCGCGCACGCGCCGCGCAGGTCGTCGGGATCGCGGTGCAGCGCCGCGGCGATGCCGGCGGTCATCGCGTCGCCGGCGCCGGTGACTTCGCGGATGGCCGCGGGATCCAGCGGCGGCGGGGCGAGCACGGCGAGCTCATCCCCATCGGAATGGCGCACGCCCCGCGCGCCATCGCTGATCACCAGCCGCCGCAGGCCGGCCTCGCGCAGCGCATGCCAGGCGCCGCGGAGTGCGCTGTCGTCGGGCAGCGCGCGGCCGACCAGCGCCTGCAGTTCGCCGCGATTCAGCACCAGCAGCTCCACACCGCGCAGGTCGGGGCCCAGGCGCGCCATCTTCGGTTCCGACACGGCGACGAGCAGCAATCGCTGCTCGCGCAGGCGGGCCTCGGCGCGCAGCTCGTCGAGCGTCTCGTGCGGCAGGTTCAGATCGGCGACGAGCCAGCGCGCCGGCGCCCGCTGCGGCGCGGTCTGGCGCAGGAAGGCGGGGTCGAGCCGGTCGGTGAGTTCCATGTGCGCGAGCGCCAGCACCAGCTCGCCTTGCGGATCGAGCACGGCGGTGTAGCTGCCCGTGGCGGCGTCCACGGCCTGCAGCGAGCCGGCGCAATCGACGCCGAGCGCCTGCAGCTGCGCCAGCAGGGCCTGCCCCGCGGCATCGCGGCCGACGGCCGTCAGCAGATGCACCGGCAGGCCCAGGCGCGCGAGGTTCTCGGCGATGTTGCGGGCGACGCCGCCGGCGGTCTCATGCTGGGTCGCGGGATTGGAGCTGCCCATCCGCAGCGGTCCGAGTCCGCGCAGCTTGCGGTCGAGGTTGGTGCCGCCTATGCAGACGATGGGCTGGCGCTGCGGCAGCACATAGGCGCGCCCGAGGATGCGGCCCTCCTTCGTCAACTGCGCGAGATGGCCGGCGACGGCCGAGCGCGACAGGCCAAGCTGGTCGGCCAGTTCCTGCTGGCTGATGAAGGGGTTGGATTCGACCAGGGCGAGCAACTGGTCTTTGGAAGACGACATGCAGGCATTCTAGACAAATGTCTTTGTAAGAAACAAATGTCCAATGCGATTCTGCGGTCAAGGCGCTTCCACTCGTCCTGACCTTCCATGTTCCAGCGCTGCTGCCCATCGGGCCGCCCCCTCACCCCCACCCTCTCCCCCTGCGGGGGCGAGGGAGTAAGTAATAGGCCCTCTCCCGCTTGCGGGAGAAGGAGGGGTGAGGGCCAGCGGCCTCAGAAGAACCCGAGCTTCTGCTGCGAGTAGCTGACCAGCAGGTTCTTGGTCTGCTGGTAATGGTCCAGCATCATCTTGTGGGTCTCGCGGCCGATGCCCGATTCCTTGTAGCCGCCGAAGGTCGCATGCGCCGGATACGCGTGATAGCAGTTGGTCCACACGCGCCCGGCCTTGATGCCCTTGCCCATCCGGAAGGCGGTGTTGATGTCGCGCGACCACACCCCCGCACCCAGCCCATAGGGCGTGTCGTTGGCGATGCGCAGCGCCTCCTCCTCGGTCTTGAAGGTGGTGACGGCCAGGACCGGGCCGAAGATCTCCTCGCGGAAGATCCGCATGTCGTTGGTCCCCTTGAACAGCGTCGGCTGGATGTAATACCCGCCCGCCAGGTCCCCGCCGAGCTGCGCGCGTCCGCCGCCAATGAGGCACTGCGCGCCTTCCTGCTTGCCGATCTCGAGATAGGACAGGATCTTGTCGAGCTGCATCGACGAGGCCTGCGCGCCCATCATCGTGTCGGTGTCGAGCGGGTTGCCCTGCTTGATCGCCTTGACGCGGTCGATCGCGCGGGCGATGAAGCGGTCATAGATCGATTCATGGATCAGCGCGCGCGACGGGCAGGTGCAGACCTCGCCCTGGTTGAACGCGAACAGCACCAGACCTTCGATCGCCTTGTCGAAGAGGTCGTCGTCCTGGGCGGCGATGTCGGGGAAGAAGACGTTGGGACTCTTGCCGCCGAGCTCGAGCGTCGCGGGGATCAGGTTGGTCGCGGCCGCCTGCGCGATGACGCGGCCGGTCGCCGTCGAGCCGGTGAACGCCACCTTGGCGATGCGCTTGCTCTGCGCCAGCGGCATGCCCGCTTCCTTGCCGTAGCCGTTGACGATGTTGAGCACGCCCGGCGGCAGCAGGTCGGCGATCAGCTCGGTCAGCACCAGGATGCTCACCGGCGTCGACTCCGCCGGCTTGAGCACCACGGCATTGCCCGCGCCCAGCGCCGGCGCCAGCTTCCACGCCGCCATCAGGATCGGGAAGTTCCACGGAATGATCTGGCCCACGACGCCCAGCGGCTCGTGGAAGTGGTACGCGACGGTGTTCGCGTCGATCTCGCTGAGCGCGCCCTCCTGCGCCCGCAGGCAACCGGCGAAGTAGCGGAAGTGGTCGACCGCCAGCGGCAGGTCGGCATTGAGCGTCTCCCGCATCGGCTTGCCGTTGTCGATGGTCTCGGCGTAGGCCAGCCGCTCCAGGTTCTGCTCGATGCGGTCGGCGATGCGCAGCAGCACGTTGGCGCGCTCGGCCGCCGGGGTCGCGCCCCAGCGCTCGGCGGCGGCATGCGCCGCGTCCAGCGCCAGTTCGATGTCCGCGGCGTTCGAGCGCGCCGCCTGCGTGTAGACCTGGCCGGTGATGGGCGTGATGACGTCGAAGTACTGGCCGTCCCTCGGCGCGGTCCATTGGCCACCGATGAAGTTGTCGTAGCGGGGCTTGAACTGCAGCGGGGCGCCGGCGGCGTTGGGCTTGGCGTAGATCATGGTTTGTCTCCGTGGTTGATGAGGCGTCGAACGCCCGCCTCCGCTTTGCATGGGCCGTGCCAGCGGCCGCTTCGCGCCGAAGACCCTGCTCGGCGGCGGAAAGCCGCTTCTCTTTTCGACAGGCTTTGGTCAGGATCGGTCCACAGACTGGTCCCGGCATCGCCGCGATGGCGCAGGTGTTCCGGAATGGCGCAACCCGGGTGCGGATTCCGGCTCAAACCCGCGATCGCTTCGATGGCGAGGACCGGGCGGACCGTCGAGGCCGCGGGTGCCGACGCAAGGAGACGACAGGATGGTGAAAACCCCGAGCGGCGCCGCGCTGGCGCCGAGGCTGCTGCGCGCCGCGCGGCGCGAGCTGCTGGACACCGGTCGGCTCAGCGTCGAGGCGCTGGACGAGGGCCTGAGCCGCAGCTGGCTGCGCAGCCGTGATTTCGGCCTGGACCCGGTCGGCCGTCCGCCGGGCGCGCCGCATGCGTCGGGCGCCCAGCTCCGGCGTGCGCTGGAGCGGCAGCACGAGCTGGTGGCCCATGCGCGGCCGGTGATGGAAGACCTCTTCGAGCAGACGCGCGACAGCGACGGCCTGGTCGTCCTGGCCGACGCGCAAGGCCTGCTGCTCGGCGCGCTGGGGGATGGCCGCTTCGTCGACCGGGCGCAGCGGGTGGCGCTGCGGCCCGGCGCGATCTGGGACGAGCGCTGGCGCGGCACGAACGCGATCGGCACGGCGCTGGCGGAGCAGCGGCCGGTGGCGGTGCTCGGCGGCGAGCACTTCCTCGAGCGCAATGCCTTCCTCAGCTGCACCGCGGCGCCGATCCGCGATCCGCAGGGGCGCGTGCTGGGCGTGCTGGACATCTCCGGCGAGCAGCGCGGCTTTCAGCGGCACACGCTGGCGCTGGTGCGCTCGGCGGCGCGGATGGTGGAGCACCGGCTGTTCCAGACGCGTCATGCCGACGGGCTGCGCCTGCAGCTCCACCTGCAGCCGGAGGGCCTGGGCACGCCGACCGAAGGGCTGCTGGCGCTCAGCGACGACGGCTGGATCCTGGGCTGCAACGCGGCGGCACAGGCATGGCTGGGCGCCGAGGCGGCGCGGCCGAGTCCGCTGGAGGCGCTGCTGCCCCTGCGGTGGGCCGAGCTGATGGACTGGGCGCGGGAAGGCAGCGAGGGCGCACGGCTGCTGCGCCGCGAGGACGCGCCGCCGCTGTGGTTGCGGCTGGACGCGCCGCGTGGATGGCGGCGACCGGCGCCGGCGCCGCGAGGGCATGGGGCGACGGTGGTCGATGTGGAGGCCCAGGCCGAGGTGGCGATGACGCGCCCGGTGGCGCTCGATCTCGCACCGGCGGAGCAGGTGTCGCGCACGGCGATGCCCGCGTCGACGACGCCGGATGCGCTGCATCTGCTGGACCTTGGCGACGCGGCGATGCACCAGGCGGTGATGCGGGCGCGGCGGGTGCTGGACAAGCCGATCCCGTTGCTGCTGCAGGGCGAGTCCGGCGTGGGCAAGGACCTGTTCGCGCGCGCCGTCCATGACAGCGGCCCGCGACGTGGCCGCGCCTATGTCGCGGTGAACTGCGCGGCCCTGCCGGAGTCGCTGATCGAGGCGGAGCTCTTCGGCTACCGGCCCGGCGCCTTCACCGGGGCCTCGCGCGACGGCGCGCAGGGGCGGCTGCGGGAAGCGCATGGCGGCACCTTGTTCCTCGACGAGATCGGCGACATGCCGCTGCCTTTGCAGGCGCGGCTGCTGCGCGTGCTGCAGGACCGGCAGGTGCAGCCGCTGGGCGGCGGGCCGGCGGTGGCGGTGGACTTCCAACTGATCGGCGCGAGCCACCGGCCGCTGCGGCAGCTGGTCGCGCAGGGCCTGTTCCGCGAGGACCTGTACTACCGGCTCAACGGGCTGACGCTCTGCCTGCCGCCGGTGCGTGAGCGCCAGGACCTGCCGATGCTGGTGGCGCGATTGCTGGCGGCGATCGAGCCGGCGCGGCGGGTGGAACTGGACCCGCCGCTGGCGCGCGAGCTGATGGCCTACCGCTGGCCGGGCAATGTCCGGCAGCTGGAGCAGGCCCTGCGCATCGCCTGCGCGCTGATGGAGCCCGGCGAGTCGGTCATCCGCCGCGGGCACCTGCCGGATGACCTCGTCGAGGAGCTGGACCAGGGAGCGCCGCTGCCGATTCCGGTGCTGCGGCCGGAGCGGCCGGTCGCCGCCGAGGTCGAGCGGAGCCCCGAGTCCGCGCGCGCTGAGGAGGGACGTCCGGCGCCCCCGGCGATGTTGCGCGAGCAGTCGCGGGCGCACGCCCGCCGCGTGCTGGCGGACTGCGGCGGCAACCGTTCGGAGGCCGCGCGGCGGCTGGGCATCGGTCGCAACACGCTGTACCGGCTGCTCAAGGGGCCGGCATCCGCGTCGGGCGAGTAGCCCGCGGGCGGTCGGCGTTGGGCCTGTAGGTCGACGCCTGACAGGCTGATCAGCGGATCGCTGCCGCCGCCTTACGCCGAACCCGGCTTCCGACGGCGAGCCGGCGCCCCTATTCTTTCGGTCATGCGGTCCAGGTTTCTGGTGGTGGATTGCAGAGGCGCAAGCCGGACGTCAATGGGTAAGGCGGGCATCCGAAAGGATGTCCGCCTTCGTCTTTTGGGGCGCTGCGATGGGCCGCGCCGGGAGCGATCAGGCGTCGATCAAGCGGCGAATTGGCGGATCGCCCGACCCACGCGCGCGGTTTCGAGCAGGACGCCCAGTTCCTCCATCAGCTCGTCGCCATGCGAGCACGGGATGCACGGGATGCACGGGAGGTCGGAGAAGGCTGCCTTTCGAAGTGTCCGACGATGGGAAGGTGGTCGAAGAAGGGATGCGGGGCGAGGGGATCGCCGCTCGACTCGAGCGCCGGCAGGGGAGCGACCCGGGTGTTCGCCTCGTTCAGGCGCCAGCCGAACCGTCCGCAGAGCACCGAGGACGAGACGATCAACTGGTCGAAGGTGCGCCAGTGGGAAAAGCGGCCGCCGGCGTGGAAGTAGGTGCCCGGGTCGCAGCTGCGATCCTCGGCGGCGCCCGGCGGAAAGGCGTGGAGATGCCGCCAGAAGGGGTTGTAGAAGAGCCGCCGGTTCCGCTTCACCCGGTCGCGATCGCGGCTTGCATGGAGATAACGCTCCATGCCCTCGTCGAACGGTTCATCGTTGAAGTCGCCGACCAGGACGACGTTCGCATCGGGCAGGTACCTCAGGATCTGGTCGTCGATCCAGCGACGCAGGAAAGCGGCCAGGTGCGTCCGTTCGACATCGTGCCGGTCCATGAACAGCCGGCTCGGCCAGTGCGATGCGATCAGGTGCAGCGGCTGGTTGCCATCGCGCAGGCGGACCAGGAAGGCCTGGCCGACCTTGCGGATCCCGCCTCCCTCGTCCTGGATGATCGACCGGTCGAACTCCACCGTGATGCGATCGGTCCGGCTCAGGACGCATTGCGAGAAGCGGCTCCGTCCCGCAGGGTGGAAGGCCTTCAGCCAGGTGTAGTCCGCCCGCGCGATCGGGCAGGCGTCGTGCAGTCCGTCGATGCTGCGTTCGGCCATCTCGCCCAGCACGATCACGTCCGCCCGGACCACCTCGATCAGGTGCCGCAGCACCTGCGCGGCCGCCTGGAAATGGGCCGGGCCAGCGCGGTCCGGGACGCGCGTCGGCGACAGGCCGGTGTTCCACCACGCGATGTGGATGCCCGGATCGGCGGGGAGGGACGAAGTCTTCATGGTCGGCGTCGGTAGGGGCGGGCAGTCACTCTACGAGGACGTCCGCGAGCGCGCCACGCCGGCGGCGCAATCGAATGAGTGGACTTCGCGCCGGTCCTGCCGGACATGAGTCAGCGCGCCCACCGACTCCTGCGCTTGCGGCCGCCGGACCGGCGCGCGGGGCCGTCGCGGCCGGCCCATTCGCTCTTGGCCGAGGCCGCGCGGCGTGGCATCTCCGCCACGGAATCGCTGCGAAGGCCGATGAAATCGGCCTCGGAGGGCGTCGGATCCCTATGTTGTCAGGCGCGCCGCGCGCGCAATCGGCGTAGCCTTCGGGCCGTTGACTGACGGGACTGGCGGCCAGCGATGGCCAGGGAGGCCCTCATGGACGACTCCGCGCACGAGCGGCCCACGTCCGCCGCGGCGGCCGCGCTGCTGGGGCAGATGAAGCGGGCGGTCTTCGACGGCTCGCGGATCGCCGTGATCCAGCGCGACCTCGCGAACCGCGTGCTCTACGCGAATGCCGCCGCCTTGGCGATGAGCGGCGCCGCCCATGTCGACGAGCTGCGCCTGGACCAGCTCTTCGCCGGCGAGGCCGGTCGCATCCTCGACGAAGAGACGCGCGGTCGACGCAACGGCGAGCTCGGCGCTTATCGCGTCACGCTGACGCGCCTGGACGACCCCGGCCGCCAGGTCGCCGTCGAGGTCACCGGCCTGCCGCTGATGGACGCGCGGGGCGCGGTGGTCGGCTCGCTGGGGTTCTTCCGCAGCCTGCAGCACCAGGTGCTGACCGACCGCCTGCGCGAATTGACGCTGAGCCACGCCGGACGCCCGGACCTGCTGCCGCGGATGGCCGAGGCCCTGCGCAGCGAGCTGCCCTACGACCTGATGCTGGTGTCCCGCGTCGTCGCGGACGGCGAGCATTGGGAATCGGAGATCGTCTTCAACCACCCGCCCTTCCGCCAGGACGTGCCGACCGCCTGGTACGAGCTCAATGACGCACAGCGCGCCTTCATGGAAGCGAACGACGGCGGCATCCACGATTTCGACGCGGTGATGAGCGCGCCGCCCTGGTCCGACATGGCCGACGAGCCGATCTGCCGCCAGATGCGCGCGATGGAGCTGAAGTCCAGCATGTGGCGACGCATCACCCGCGGGCAGGGCAGCGACGAGCGCACCGTCGCCATCCTGACCCTGCTCAGCCGCGAGCGCGATGCCTACGGCGAGTCCCATCAGACGCTGTTCAACCAACTGCCGCTGGTGGAGACGGTGCTCTGCGCGCTGGACCACGCGGCCCAGGAGCGCGACCGGCGCCAGCTGCGGATGTTCCGCGCGCTCAACCGCTGCGTCGACATCCAGGGCGCCTGCCGCTGCCTGGCCGACGCGCTGATCGAGATCTTCGACTGGCAGCATGTCGCGCTGTTCCGCATCGACAGCGCGCGCGAGTCCATCGTGCGCGTGGCCTCGGCGCGGCGCGGCGATGATGGGTGCGCGGTCGATACCGGCACCGTCTGGGGCGACTACGCGCAGCACCTGGGCGTGGGCATCCTCGGCCGCGTGGCGCGGACGATGACGGCGCAGAAGATCGCGGATGTCTCGCAGGACCCCGACTACCTGCGCACGCCCGATGGCGAGCCGATCCGCTCCGAACTGGCGGTGCCCATCCTGTTCTCCGAGGGCGAGCGGGTGCGCTTCATCGTCAACGTCGACGATCCGCGGGTCAACGCGTTCTCGCGCGAGCATGTCCGGCAACTGACCGACATCGCCCACGAGGTCGCCGGCGCGATGGAGCGCATCAGCGACCTGACCTTGATGACCGAGTGCGTGAACAACGTCGCCGATCCGGTCATCGCCACCGACGCGAAACTGCGGATCCGCCGGGTCAATCCGGCCGCGGAAGCGCTGTTCGGCGCGCGTCGCAAGGCGCTCGAGGGGCGCAGCCTGATCGACCTGTTCCAGGATCCGCAGCCGCTGGTGGCGCTGCTGCAGGGCACCGAGGCCGGTGACCGGCTCGGGGAGTTGCACGTGCGCCGCCCGGCCTGCGAGGACGCGGCGGCGGAGGCCGCCCAGGGCTCGGAGGCGTCGGGCGGGATGGGGGAGGCGCCCAGCTCGGTCTTCGTCACCCGGCGCGACTTTCCCGGCAAGCTCGGCGGCCATGTGTTCATCGCGCGCGACCTGCGGCCGATCCGCCGGTCGGTGCAGCTCGAATTCCTGGAGGAGACCGCCTACGAGCTGGCCGTCGAGACGCAGGCGCCGCTGGGCATGGCGATGTCCTGGCTGGAAAGCGAGCTCGAGTCGGCGCATCGTCCCGGCGCCGCGCGCGACCCGGACCGGGCCCGCGACCTGCAGACGGTGCTGCGGCAGCTGGGCCGGGTGAAGCACGCCTTCACGCGGCTGGCCATGTACAACCGCGAGGCCCGCGTCGCCGCGCGCGCGGTCAGCACGGTCCAGCTCGACAGCGAGCTGGAGGCGCTGCTCGCCAGCCTGGCCGCATCGGAACGGGAGAAGGTGCGGCTGGTCTCGGCGGCACGGCGGGTCGAGGTCGAGGCCGACCACACGCAGATGCACATCGTCGTCGAGAGCCTGCTGTCGGTGCTGCTGCGCGCGGCGCCGGAGACGGCGACGGTGCAGCTCACGCTGGTGCCGGACGACCGGGAGGTCTTCCTGCGCCTGCGCGGCAAGCTGCCACCGGCCCGTCGGCACGGCGCGCGTTTCGCGGCGCCCGAGGCGGCGCAGGCGGATCTGCGGCTGGCTCATCCGCTGCTCGACAAGCTGATGCGCAACCAGGGCGGCAGCCTGCGCATTCACGCGCTGGCCGATGGCGAGACCGAGTTCGTGCTCGGCTTCCCAAGGGGGATCGCTCATGGCTGACTTCCTCCTGGTGTTCTGTCCGCAGCAGCAAGGCATCGAGGTCGAGCAGATCAAGAAGCAGCTGCGGCGCTTCGGCGCGCATGCGGTGCAGCAGGAGACCACCTGCGAGACCGCCCTGGAGCAGCTGCAGCAGCAGCGCTTCGACTTCGTCATCGTCGGCAGCCGCCTCGCGGCCGATGCCGGCGCGGTGGTGGAGGACGGCGGCGGTCTCGACTTCTGCCGCAAGGCCAGGCTGCTGACGCAGACGCCGATGATGCTGCTGGCGCCGGCGCTGACCTCGGAGCTGCAGCGTGAGAGCGCGCGCGTGCCGGGCCTGACCGCCTATGCCGATCCGGGCACCGCCGGCGGCTTCGCGCTCGAGCTGCTGCAGCGCGGCCAGCGCGTCGATCCCTGCCTGGCGATCCGCGTCAAGGCCAGCGAGACCGGCTGGAGCTTCGACATCGACGGCATCGGTTTCAAGTTCCATGGCGACGGCATGCTGACCGTGCCGCGCTCGGCCTGGATGCGCTGGGAGGCGCAGCACATGTTCCAGCCCGACTGGTACGACGAGTTCTCCGACATCGGCGAAAGCATCCGCATCGCGCTGTGCGACGAGAACCCGCATTTCAAGGTCCAGCGCGAGCTGGGCCGCGCCGCCGCGGCGATGCAGCTGGGCGATGCCGGGCGCGAGCTGCCGGACCGGCTCACCTTCGCGGTGTCGGAGGCCTGTTATCCGCTGATGCTGGAGGCGGTCTTCGATCCGTCGCTGCGGCCGGAGCCCTGGCTGGCGCAAGCCGCCTCGGTGGCGCGGCGCCTGCTGGAAAGCGATGGCGACGCGAGCCAGGACCTGTTCTCCGGACCGCCCGCCGCGCGGCGCGCGCTGCTGATCTGCGCCGACACGCATGGCAGCGTGTTCAGCGCGAAGCTGCTGGGCGGGCAGGTGCGGCTGGATCCGCTGACCTCGGTGCGGCTCGAATGCGCGCGGGTGCGCAAGCTGCTGACGACCCGCGACACGCGCACCGGCCAGCCGCTGTTCTACGAGGACAACATCCGCGTGCTCGGCATGGACGGGCCGGTGACGCGCGCGGCGCTCGACGCGGCGCTGCGCGAGGGCAGCTGGGACCTGATCCATTTCGCCGGCCACACCTGCTTCCAGCGCCATGGCGCGCAGCAGCGCGGCGGCACCGGCTTCCTGTTCATCGGGCCGGCGGAGGAGCCGGAAGGCATCGACTTCGGCGACATCGTCAGCTACATGCGCGAGGCGCGCTTCGTCTACCTGAGCAGCTGCGAGAGCGGCAACTCGGGCTTCGCGGCGCTGGCCGCGGCCGCCGGCATCCATGCGGTGCTGGGTTATCGCTGCCGCGTCAACGACCGCACGGCGGCGCTGCAGGCGCGGCTGTTCTACCGGATGCTGCTGCGCAGCCATTCGTTGAACGCGGCCTTCGGCCTGGCGCGGCGCCGCATCTACAAGCGCTATCGCGACCGGGACAACGCCTGGGCCTCCGCGATGCTGGTCACGCCGGAATTCCGGTCGTGATCGGGGAAGGCGGTCTCGTCGACGCGTTCTCGCTCAACCCGGCTCGCTGGTCATCAGGTCCAGCGCGATGCCGGCGGCGGGATCCTGCGGGTAGAAAGCTTGATGGCCGTGCGCGGCGCGCATTGCCGGCTCGCCCCATGGCGCGGTGCGTGCGGACCGGTAGTTGAAGAGCAGGCGTGCGCCTGGCACCTGCCGAACGACCGCGTGGATCGCTTCGTCGTCCGGATGCTGGAAGAGGCTGCCGTCGGTGGAGACCAGCCAGGTGCCGCACTCGATCCGGCCGAGCAACTCCGGGCTGAGGTTGGCGGCCGAGCCGTGATGAGCCAGCTTGACCGCATCGAGCCGCAGCGTCGCGGCGCCTGTCGCGGCCGCCAGCCGACCCAGCGTCGCCGCGAGCGTCGGCGCATGCGCGTCGCCGAGCAGCGCGAGGCGTCGACCGGCGTATTCGGCGATGACGGCGATGCTCGAGCCGTTGGCCACCGCGTCATCCATCGGCCCGAGCGCCAGCGCCGCCGACGACATCATCTGGTCCGGCGTCGGCCGCAGCCGCGCGCCCGAGGCGCGATAGGCCGCGCGGCCATCGAGCCGCGCACGCAGCGCCGCCTCGTTCGCCGGATCGACCTCGGCGCGCTCCAGCGCGCGGCTCCAGGCGGTGCGCAGCTTGACGAGCTTGTCCAGCGTCGGCGAGAGCAAGGTGAGCCGCAGGCCGCCGGGCAGCTCGCGCACCGGCAGCGGTCCGGTCGCGGGCACGAACACCGGCGCGCCGTCGAAGGCCGCGTTCCATTGGCGCCCATCGATGCGTACGCTGATCTCGGTGCCCTGCGTCGCGCTGCGCTGGTGGGAGTCAGCCTCGTCGGAGGGCGCTTGGCGTGCGGCGGGCGGCGGCTCCTTCAGTTCCTGCGCGATGTGCGGCCAGCCGTTGAACCAGATGTCCCGGAAGGTCGCCAGCTCCGGATGATTCAGCAGCTTGAGACAGCCCTCGATGTGATCGCCGTCGACATGCGTGATGACCAGCAGTTCCAGCTCGCGCTGGTCCTCGGGCAAGGTCGCCAGGCGGGCCGACAGCGCGCCATAGGCGCCGATCGGTCCGCCGTCGATCAGCACGCGATGGGGCCGCGCCGCGTCGCCATAGCTCAGCAGCAGGCAGTCGCCGTGCCGCGCCGGCAGCAGCTCGATGCGGAACACCTCGGCCATGGCGGTCGTGGCGACGCGCTCAGGACAGCGCGTGCCGCGGATAGGGCCAGGCGGGTGCCTGGGGACGGAAGACCACCGCCGGCGCGCGGGAACGCAGCGCGGCGTCGCTGACCGCGTAACCCCAGTTGATCAGCTCGCACTGCTCCTGCTCCTTGAAGCGGTCCAGGCGCGTGCGGATNGGTCGGCGATCCGCGCCGGATCGACAGGCAGCGCCGGCACCTCGGTCGCGGGGTAGTCGGCGATGTCGGTGTCGATGGCCCAGAACGCGCCCTGGGCCTCGCCGCGCCCGTAGGCCGCGATCAGCATGCGCTTGCGCAGGGCCAGCGCCTGGTTCAGGCCGATGTCCATCGCGCGCAGCACCTGCCGCGGGGCCATCGTGCCGATGCCGGCGTCGATGTCGAAGGGCTTGCCGGCGTCGCTGACCAGCACCGTGGCATGGCGGCCCCAGACGGTTTCCAGCCCGAGGTTGTCGTAGACGCCGCCGTCGGCCAGCATCAGGCGACGGCGGTAGTCGACCTGGTCGTAGAGGTCGGCGCCCTCGACGCGGGTGAAGTCCTCCGGCCGCACGTCCAGCGCGATCGGCGCCAGGACCGGCGGGAAGGCGCTCGAGCAGGCCACCGCGGTGGCCACGTCGAAGCGCGGTTTCGGGATGAGGCCGATGCGGTAGTCGCCGGCGTAGGGCTTGGAGAAGCGGAAGCTGACGCCGGTGGCGTAGTTGGTCGCGTTGAACACGAAGCGCGGCGTGTCGGGCAGCGACTGCAGCGAGGCGTCCAGCCCCAGGCGCTGGCGATATTCCTCGGCGACGGCCTCGCCGGCCGAGCGGAAGGGATTGAAGGCGCCCGACAGCACCGAGGCCACGTCGATGTTGCGGGCGCAGAACTCGCGCAGCGGCGTCACGACCTCGGCCTCGAAATGCGCGGAATGCCCGTCGCCGTCGAAGGCCAGCCGCGGCCAGCGCACGGCCAGCAGCCCCGAGGCGATCGAGCCGCCGGAGACGCTGGACAGGCGCGCCAGCCGGCCCAGCACGCCCAGCTCGTTGAGCCGCCACAGCACGCCGACATGGAACAGCACGGCCCGGAAGCCGCCGCCGGATAGCGCGAGCGCGATGCCGTCGGCACGCGCGTCAGGGTCGAGGGGCATGGCCGTCTCCCGCAGTGGCAATGGTTCAGCCTAGGCAGCGAGGGAGGAGGGCGCAAGCTTGCAGTTGGGGATGGGCATCCAATCAACTGCTCGTCGCGGATGGCTCGGGTGGCTTGATGAGCAATTGGACTTCGACTCGGCGGCTTCGAGCGTTGCATTCGGCTAGGGCCGCGGCCTCGCCTTTGATCGGACACGGCTGCCCGCGCGTATCGCGGGCTGCGCTGCTTTCAATCACGAATTTGGGAAGAGTGGCATGGGGCCGCTGGGTTTCGAGTCGACTGGCGAGGAGATCGGCCACCGCTTGAGCCCGGGCATGACCGAGGTCCAGGTTGGTTGACTTGCTCGGGGGCATCGGATCGGCATGGCCGCGTACGCGCACCTCCACGACCTTCCACCCCTCTGGCGCCACGTGTTCCGATCGGGCGTAGCTGTCGAACAGGTTCTCCAGCTCTTGCGGGTCAATCGGTTTGGACGAATTCGTTCCGAAGTGAATTTCTTCCGGGAGCTCGGCACATTGCTGCGGAAGAGGATCCAGCATCCTCACGTCGGCCGTCTCGAGTTCGATGCGTCCTTCGGACAGCGCGCCCGAGGCTTTGGCACCCGCAGGCCGAATGAGGCTGCGACTGCCGATACCGTGCCAAAGCACCTGAGCGCGGCTGATGAGCAGGGAACCGTCCGCCAGTCGGCAGCCTCGAGCCGCCATGCCGTGTTCCGCGCTGAGCTGCCAGACTTGTTCTGCCGCCTTGTTGGTGACGACGAGATCGGCGGCTTTGCGATACAGCCCCAAACGGTCGAAGGTGACCTCCATGGTTGGACTGATCGGACGATCGCCTTTCAACAGGAAGGCGGAATAGATGGGCGCGCCGAGATTGAACGCAATCAGGATGGGAATGCCTTGGCGCCGGGTCTTCTCAAATCGGGGGTCGAAGCACAACGACAAGAGGAACGAGGCGAGCGTGCCCTGAATGAGAATGGTCTGGACGGCCCACCATTCGGCTCTGCCGATCAAAAGCACCATCAAGCCAGTGCTGATGAAGGCGAAAGTCGCCGAGGCAAGCGCGGCGTCCCATCCCTTGCCTGGGGCGAGATGCCTCTTGAGGCAGAAGGTCGCTATGGGGTAGCTGAGGATGATTCCAGCGATCACGATGCCGGGAGGTCCACTCTTCTTCGCATCGACCAAGATCGAGAGCGCCCAGTAGGCGGTGAGGATCAAGAAGATTGCGAACCCCAGCGCGGCGGTCCACGCCAACCATCCCCACCGCCGGAATGCCGACCGGCTGTCTCCAGGCGTTTTATCGAACAGGTGTACCGCTTCCAGTATCGGTCCGACAAAGTACTGCCCGAATGCAGCGAAGAAGATTCCAATGACGCTGAAGCTGGTGCCGACGAAGATCAGGAACAAGCTGTCCGCAGCGCTCAAGCCGGTGGGGAAGAACCCGATGGTGAAAAAGCAGTATGCGAAAACAAGAGTGCCGCCGTATAGAAGACCGAGCTTGGCACCAAGGGTCAGCCAATCGCCTAGCCGCTGGGTCCAGCCGGCATTCCCAGGATCACTTTCATGGTTGGCGGGCGGCGTTCGGTTTGCCCGCGCGAGCGCATGCCGTACCGGACGGCGAATTCCTCTGATGCTCATGTGTGGGGTTCCCTTGTCCCCGCAATCGATACCGGCTTTGGCGCCGGTTTTCATATCGACATTGACCGGCCGAATGCTGCTGACTCAACGTCGCTGGAACACAAGCTCGGTGGGTCGCAAAGTCTATCTTGATGGTGGATGGCGGTGCGCATCGCTGAAGTTCTGAGGCAGTCACGAAACCGCGCGCTATGGGCGACGGCTACGATGCGGCGCCGCCTGTCGCTTGCCCTCTTCGCTGTCCGACGTCATGCCCACCCTTGTCCCCACCCCCACCGCCTTCATGCTCGACCTCGACGGCACGCTCGTCGACACGCTGGGCGATTTCGTCGCCGTGCTCAACCGCGTGATGGTCGACATGGCGCTGCCCGAGGTCTCGCGGGCCTTCGTCGAGCACACCATCGGGCAGGGCAGCGAGCACCTGATCCGCAGCGTGCTCGCCGAGGCGGGCGCGCCGCAGCAGCGCTACGAGGAGGCCTGGACGCTGTACCAGCGCCATTACGAGGTGCTCAACGGCGAGCACGCCGATGTGTTTCCCGGCGTCGTCGAGGGACTGGACGCGCTCAAGGCGCTCGGCCTGCCGATGGCCTGCCTGACCAACAAGCCGGCCGCCTTCGCCCGTGAGCTGCTCCGGCGCAAGGGCCTGGCCCACTACTTCGACCGCGTCTTCGGCGGCGACGACTTCGAGCGCAAGAAGCCCGATCCGCTGCCGCTGCTCAAGACCTGCGAGGCGCTAGGCAGCGCGCCGGCCACGACCTGGATGATCGGCGACTCCAGCAACGACGCCCGCGCCGCCCACGCGGCCGGCTGCCCGATCGCGCTGGTCAGCTACGGCTACAACCACGGCGAGCCGATCCGCGGCGTGCCCGCGGATCGCTACCTGGACCGGCTGGACGAGCTGCTCGGCTGAGCGCTCGCGGAGCGCCGCAACCTCAGCGGTTGCTGCCCGCGGCGTTGCGGCTGCTCGTCGCAGCAGGCTTGGCGCCGCCCAGCAGCGCCACCTTCAGGTCGGAGTCGGCCGGCGACTTGCCCAGCCAGATCTTCAGCAGCATGTGGAAGAAGTCCTCGCCCTTGATCGGCTCGCCGGGAATCAGCTGGCCGTTGACGAAGACCACGGTGCCGGTGCCGGGGATGTAGTCCACACCGAAGCTCTCGCCGGTCTTGAGCTTCTTCTTCTGCACGAAGATCTCCGACATGCGCAGCACGCCGCTGATGGAGCGGCCGAATTCCTCGCGCGTGGCGTTCTGCTCCATGCCCTTGGTGAAGAGCTTGCCCAGTTCCTCGCCGTCGATGTCGCGCAGCATCTGGATGTGGATGCGCTTGGGACCGTTGTTGGCCAGCACGGCCTCCGGCGTGGTGGCCTTCGCGTTCAGGTACAGGCCGGCGGTGTAGACCTTGAAGATCGCCTTGTAGCGGATCCCCGCGCCGTTGAGCTGCAGCTTCTGGCCGGCGACCTCGGCGGTGCCGTCGTACTTGACGCCGGCGAGCTCGACTGGCGCCGGGGCCGCCGCGGGCGGGGCGGCCGGCGCGGCCGATGACGCGCCCGGTGGCGTCGACTGGGCGGACGCCCCGACGGGCGCCAGCATCGCGGCCGCGAGCGCGGCCATCAGGACATTGCGCTTGGACATGGTGTCTCCTTCCCTCCGGAGGATCGGCCGGCTCCGCGGCCGACTCTGGACGGGGAGTATGCGCGAACCGCCCCGCGGCCGGCCCCCGGGAATCCGCCTGCTACACTGCGCCGCACCATGTTTATCACGCGCAAGCACATCAAGGGGTCGAACGACCGGGGAGCCTGGCCCTGGCGATCCTGGCACGACTTCACCTGAAGCCGCCTGCTGCTTGCCACCCGCCGTCCCCTCTATCCCTCGGACGCGGGTCACCGTCACACTCTTGCTGCACCCTACCCGACGGGGCAGGTCCAACAGGCGACCTGAGTTTCCGCTTGCGCGCGCGCCGTGATGCCCAGCATCACCGGCCGTCGCCGCAGCCGACAAGAGGTTTGACGACGTGATCACTGAACTGGAATTCCAAAGCCTGGCCGCCGACGGCTACAACCGCATCCCGCTGATCAGCGAGGCCTTCGCGGACCTTGAGACCCCGCTCTCGCTCTACCTCAAGCTCTGCGCCGGCAACGGGCCCGGCCGCCACAGCTTCCTGCTGGAATCCGTGGTCGGCGGCGAGCGCTTCGGCCGCTACTCCTTCATCGGGCTGCCGGCCCGCACCGTGCTCAAGAGCGAAGGCACGGTCACCCGCGTGATCCGTGACGGCGCGGTGATCGAGACCCACGACGGCGACCCGCTCGCCTTCATCGAGGCCTACCAGCAGCGCTTCAAGGTCGCGCTGCGGCCCGGCATGCCACGCTTCTGCGGCGGCCTGGCCGGCTACTTCGGCTACGACGCGGTGCGCTACATCGAGCCGCGCCTGGCCGACTCCACGCCCGAGGGCGGCCTGCCCACCCCCGACGTGATGCTGCTGCAGTGCGAGGAGCTGGCCGTCATCGACAACCTGTCGGGCAAGCTCTACCTGATCGTCTACGCCGACCCGTCGCAGCCCGAGGCCTACTTCAAGGCCAAGAAGCGGCTGACGGAGCTCAAGGACAAGCTGGGCTACTCGGTGGCCGCGCCGCGCGTGGTGCGCGGGCAGGCCCATCCGGTCGAGCGCGAGTTCAACAAGGCCGACTTCCTCGCCTCGGTCGACAAGGCCAAGGCCTTCATCGCGGCCGGCGACTGCATGCAGATCGTCTTCGGCCAGCGGCTGAAGAAGCGCTACACCGAATCGCCGCTGAGCCTCTACCGCGCGCTGCGCTCGCTCAACCCCAGCCCCTACATGTACTTCTACGACATGGGGGACTTCCAGATCGTCGGCGCCTCGCCCGAGATCCTGGTGCGCCAGGAATCGACGCCCGAAGGCCGCAAGGTCACGATCCGCCCGCTCGCCGGCACGCGTCCGCGCGGCGGCACGCCGGAGCAGGACCAGGCGCTCGAAGTGGAGCTCAAGGCCGATCCCAAGGAGCGCGCCGAGCACCTGATGCTGATCGACCTGGCCCGCAACGACATCGGCCGCATCGCGCAGACCGGCAGCGTGAAGGTGACCGACGCGTTTGCCGTCGAGCGCTACTCGCATGTGATGCACATCGTCAGCAACGTCGAGGGCCTGCTCAAGGACGGCATCGGCAACATGGACGTGTTCCGCGCCAGCTTCCCGGCCGGCACGCTGTCGGGCGCGCCCAAGATCCGCGCGATGGAAATCATCGACCAGCTCGAGCCCGTCACGCGCGGCATCTACGGCGGCGCCTGCGGCTACCTGAGCTTCGGCGGCGACATGGACCTGGCCATCGCCATCCGCACCGGCGTGGTCATGGACCAGGTGCTGTACGTGCAGGCGGCGGCGGGCATCGTGGCCGATTCGGTGCCCGAGCTCGAATGGAAGGAGACCGAGGCCAAGGCCCGCGCGCTGCTGCGCGCGGCGGAACTGGTCGAGGAAGGCTTCTGAGGCTGACGACGGAGAACGACATGCTGCTGATGATCGACAACTACGACAGCTTCACCTTCAACCTGGTGCAGTACTTCGCCGAACTCGGCGCCGAGGTGAAGACGGTCCGCAACGACCAGATCGGCCTCGACGAGATCGCGGCGCTCAAGCCCACTCACCTCGTGCTCTCGCCCGGCCCCTGCACGCCCAAGGAAGCCGGCATCTGCGTGCCGGCGATCCAGCGCTTCATCGGCCAGCTGCCCATCCTGGGCGTCTGCCTGGGCCACCAGAGCATCGGCGCCGCGCTCGGCGGGAACATCATCCGCGCCAAGGTGCAGATGCATGGCAAGTCCTCGACCATCACCACCGACACGCAGGGCGTCTTCAGCGGCCTGCCCGAGCGCTTCGACGTGATCCGCTACCACTCGCTGGCGATCGAGGAAGCGACGATCCCGGCCGAGCTGGAGATCAGCGCGCGCAGCGAGGACGGCGAGATCATGGGCGTGCGTCACCGCGCGCTCGCCGGCACCGCCACGCCGCTGGAGGGCGTGCAGTTCCATCCCGAATCCATCCTGTCCGAGCACGGCCACGCGATGCTCAAGAACTTCCTGGAGTTGGCGCGATGAATGCGTGCACGAATGGGCGCACGACCGCGGGCGCGGCGGGCGCGCGCGCGGCGGTCGTCGACCTGCGCAGCGACACCGTCACCCAGCCCACTGCCGGCATGCGTGCCGCCATGGCGGCGGCGCCGCTGGGCGACGACGTCTTCGGCGACGACCCCAGCGTCAACGCGCTGCAGTCGGCGCTGGCGGAGCGCCTGGGCTTCGAGGCGGCGCTCTTCATGCCCACCGGCACGCAGAGCAACCTGTGCGCGCTGATGGCGCATTGCCAGCGCGGCGACGAGTACATCGTCGGCCAGTTCGCCCACACCTACCGCTGGGAGGGCGGTGGCGCCGCGGTGCTGGGCTCGATCCAGCCGCAGCCGCTGAACCACGCGCCCGACGGCTCGCTGCCGCTGGCCGACATCGAGGCCAACATCAAGCCCGACGACGCGCACTTCGCGCGCACCCGGCTGCTGGCGCTGGAGAACACGATCGGCGGCAAGGTGCTGCCGATGGACTACCTGGCCGCCGCATCCGAGCTGGCGCGGCGTCACGGCCTGGCCCGTCACCTGGACGGCGCGCGCCTGTTCAACGCGGCCGTCGCCGTGGCCGCCGCCGAGGGCGGCGATCCGTATGCCGCGGCGCGGCGCATCTGCGCGCATTTCGACAGCGTCTCGGTCTGCTTCTCCAAGGGCCTGGGCGCGCCGGTGGGCTCGGTGCTGTGCGGCTCGCGCGAGTTGATCCAGCGCGCGCACCGCTCGCGCAAGATGCTCGGCGGCGGCATGCGCCAGGCCGGCGTGCTCGCGGCGGCGGCGCATCACGCGCTCGACCACCAGGTCACGCGCCTGGCCGAGGACCATGCGCTCGCCAGTCGCCTGGCCGAGGGCCTGCGCGGACTGCCCGGCCTGACGGTCGAGGCGCCGCAGACCAACATCGTGTTCTGCGATGTCGACAAGGACATCGCCGCGGCGCTGGTCGCGCATCTGAAGGCGCAGGGCGTGCTGGCGACGGGCCTGTACAAGCTGCGCTTCGTCACCCATCTGGATGTCGACGCCGCGGGCGTCGACCGCGCGATCGCGGCGGTGCGCCGCTTCTTCAACGCCTGAGCGGGAGGCCACCATGCCCATCACCGACAACGAAGCGCTGACGCGGGTCATCGAGCACCGCGAGATCTTCCACGACGAGATGCTGGCGCTGATGCGCCGCATCATGAGCGGCGAGATCTCGCCGGTGACCGCCGCGGCCATCCTGATCGGCCTGCGCGTGAAGAAGGAGACCATCGGCGAGATCACCGCCGCCGCGCAGGTGATGCGCGAGTTCTCCGTCAAGGTGCCGATCACGCCGGGGCCGCATCTGGTGGATGTCGTCGGCACCGGCGGCGACGGCGCGCACACCTTCAACATCTCGACCTGCTCGATGTTCGTGGCGGCCGCGGCGGGCGCGCAGGTGGCCAAGCACGGCAACCGCAGCGTCTCGTCCAAGACCGGCAGCGCGGATGTGCTGGAGGCGCTCGGCGTGACGCTGTCGCTGCCGCCGCAGGCGGTCGCCGATTGCGTGCGCAACACCGGCATCGGCTTCATGTTCGCGCCCAACCATCACCCGGCGATGAAGAACATCGCGCCGGTGCGCAAGGAACTGGGCGTGCGCACCATCTTCAACATCCTGGGCCCGCTGACCAATCCGGCGGACGCGCCCAACATCCTGATGGGCGTGTTCCATCCGGACCTGGTCGGCATCCAGGTCCGCGTGATGCAGCGCCTGGGCGCGCAGCACGCGGTGGTGGTCTACGGCAAGGACAACATGGACGAGATCTCGCTGGGCGCGGCGACCCTGGTCGGCGAGCTCCGCAACGGCGAGATCCGCGAGTACGAGATCCATCCCGAGGACTTCGGCATGCCCATGGTCGCCAGCCGCAACCTGCGGGTGAGCGGCCCCGAGGAGAGCCGCCGCATCCTGCTGGGCGTGCTCGGCAACGAGCCCGGCGCGGCGCGCGACATCGTGCTGCTCAATGCCGGCGCGACGCTGTATGCGGCCAATGTCGTCGAGTCCATCGCCGACGGCATCGTGAAGGCGCGCGCGGCGATCGAGTCCGGCGCGGCGCGCGCCAAGCTCGACGAATTCGTCGCCGAGACGCAGCGGCAAGCCGCGGCGCAGTCCTGACCGTGGCGAGGCCGGGCCCGTGCGGGCCTGGGCGTCGACCGCCTCCGGCCCTGGCGCCGGACCTGAAGTGAGAAAGCCATGTCCGACATCCTGGATCGCATCAATGCCGTCAAGCGCGACGAGGTCGCCGCCGCGCAGGCCCGCGTGCCGCTGGCCGCACTGCGTGCCGAGGCGGAATCGCGCGCCGAGCCCACGCGCGGCTTCGCGCAGGCCTTGCGCGACAAGATCGCCGCCGGCCGCAGCGGTGTGATCGCCGAAGTGAAGAAGGCCAGCCCCAGCAAGGGCGTGCTGCGCGCGGACTTCCGTCCCGCCGACATCGCCCGCAGCTACGAGCGGCACGGCGCGGCCTGCCTGAGCGTGCTCACCGACGCGCCGCATTTCCAGGGCTCGGTCGCCTACCTGCAGCAGGCGCGCGCCGCCTGCGCGCTGCCGGTGCTGCGCAAGGACTTCATGGTCGATCCGTACCAGGTCTACGAGGCGCGCGCGATGGGCGCGGACTGCATCCTGCTGATCGTCGCCAGCCTCGCGGATGGCCAGATGGCGGAGCTGGAGGACTGCGCGCTCGGCCTGGGCCTGGACGTGCTGGTGGAGGTCCACGATGGCGCCGAACTCGAGCGCGCGCTGCGGCTGAAGACGCCGCTGGTGGGCATCAACAACCGCAACCTGAAGACCTTCGAGGTGACGCTGGATACGACGCTGGGACTGCTGGCGCAGGTGCCGGCCGATCGCCTGCTGGTGACCGAGTCCGGGATCCTGGGGCCGGGCGACGTGCAGCGCATGCGCGACGCGCAGGTGCATGCCTTCCTGGTCGGCGAGGCCTTCATGCGCGCGCCCGACCCGGGCGCGGCGCTGTCGGCGCTGTTCGGTTGAGGCCGGCGATGTCCGCGACGCTGCAGGCCATCGACTGGGAGGTCGGCGACGGCTGGCAGCCGCTGGTCGACGCCTGGCGCGCGAGCGCCGACGGCCAGCGCATCGAAGCGCTGCTGAAGGAGCGTCTGGCCGCGGGCGCCGCCATCTATCCGCCGGACCCGCTGCGCGCGCTACGGCTCACGCCGCTGACGCTGGCGACGGTGGTGATCGTCGGCCAGGATCCGTATCACGGGCCGGGGCAGGCGGAAGGGCTGGCGTTCTCGGTGCCGGCGGGCCAGAAGCTGCCGCCGTCGCTGCGCAACATCTTCAAGGAACTGCAGCGCGACCTGGGCCAGCAGCCGGCGATGTGCGGTCACCTGGGCGAGTGGGCCCAGTGCGGCGTGCTGCTGCTCAACACCAGCCTGACCGTAGAGGACGGCGCCGCCGCCTCGCATGCGAAGAAGGGCTGGGAATCGCTCACCGATGCGCTCATCGCCGCGACGGCGAAGGACCCGGCGCCGAAGGTCTACCTGCTGTGGGGCGCGCATGCGCAGGCCAAGGCGCCGCTGATCGAGGCCGCCGGCAATGGCCACCTCGTGCTGCAGGCCAATCACCCGTCGCCGCTCTCGGCCACGCGCGGGCCGGTGCCGTTCATCGGCTGCGGCCACTTCTCTGCGGCGCGGGATTGGCTCAAGGGCAAGGGCGTCGGTCTGGAGTGGTCGCTGGACTGACGGACTGCAAAGGGCGCTGGCCCTCCGCAGGCCACCTCTGCGCGCTTCGTCATTTCAGCCGGCCATCACTGGTACGTTGGTGGTTATCATCCGCGAGCCCCTAGCGGAGCGATTTGTGCATCAGGGTTAAGTCCAGTGCGCTACCAATTGACGCTTCGCGTCTTTTGGTACTAAACTGGTATTAATCATGAACAGCCACCCCTTGGCGGACGCCTGGTCCGCGCCCTTGCAGCCGCGCTTCACCGCCGTCCGCTACCTCGTGGGGGTGGATGGCGGCGGCACCGGCACTCGGGTCCGGCTCAGCGATGTCCACGGACAGCTGCTCGGCCAGGGATGGGCGGGGCCATCCGCGCTGGGGCAGGGCATCGCGCAGGCCTGGCGTCACATCCAGACCGCGGTCCAGGAGGCCGCGGCCAAGGCCGGCATCGAACGCCTGCCGCTGGCCGAGGCCGCCATCGGACTCGGCCTGTCCGGCGCCGGCGTCACCGCGCAGGCGCAGGCCTTCATCGCGCAGCAGCCCGGCTACGCCCACATCGAGCTCGCGAATGACGGCACCACCTCCGTCATCGGCGCCCATGCCGGCCGGCCCGGTGGCGTCATCGCCGCCGGCACCGGCACGGTGGGCGAGGCGCTGCGCGCCGATGGCTCGCTGGTCTGCGTCAGCGGCTGGGGCTGGATCGGCGGGGACGAAGGCAGCGGCGCCTGGCTCGGCATCCAGGCGATGCGCCAGGCGCAGAAGGCCATGGACGGCCGCGCCGAGCCCGGCCCACTCGCACAGGCGGTGTGGGGCGCCGCCGGCTGCCAGCACGAGCAGGATCGCGACGCGATCAACGCCTGGGTCGCCCAGGCCGGCCAGCATGCCTACGCGCAGCTGGCGCCGCTGGTCTTCGAGCATGCGGGCGCCGATCCGGCCGCGGCCGCGCTGGTCGCGCAGGCGGTGGCGGAACTCGAGCAGCTCGCGCTCGCGCTGGACCCCTCACAGCAGCTGCCGCTGTCGCTCGCGGGCAGCGTGGCGCAGCGGCTTGCCGCGCTTTTCTCAGGCAACATTCGGGCCCGTTGCGTGTCGCCCCAGGGCGACTCGGCCGACGGTGCGCTGCGGCTGGTCCGCGGCGCTCTCTCCGACCCCCGTTGAGAAGCAGAGAAGCCCGATGAGCACCAAGCTGCCCTTCCAGTTCAAGCCCGATCCCGCCGCCGCCTCGCCGCTGTACATGCAGCTGGCCCACAAGCTGGCCCAGGCGATCCGCGAAGGGCAGTACCAGGCCGACGAGGCCCTGCCGTCCGAGCGCGTGCTCTCCGAATCCCTGGACCTGTCGCGCGTCACCGCGCGCAAGGCCATCGACCGCCTGGTCGAGCAGGGCCTGATCGTGCGCAAGCGCGGCTCCGGCAACTACATCGCGCCCAAGCTCGAGCAGCCGCTGTCGCGCCTGACCAGCTTCTCCGAGGAACTCCACCAGCGCGGCTTCAAGCCCAGCAGCCGCTGGCTGACGCGCGGCTTCGCCATGGCGGCGCCGGACGAGCAGCTGTCGCTGGGCCTGACCACCGGCCAGCGCGTCGCGCGCCTGGAGCGTCTGCGCCTGGCCGATGCCGTCGTCATGGCCTATGAGCTGTCGGTGCTGCCCGAGGCGGTGCTGCCCGAGCCGCAGAAGGTCGAGTCCTCGCTGTACGAGCACCTCGCCCGGCATGGCGGCGCGCCGGTGCGCGCGCTGCAGCACATCCGCGCGATCAACGCGGACTCGCGCCTGGCGGGTCTGCTGGAAGTGCCGGTCGGCCAGGCCGTGCTGTTCATCACCCGCGTGGGCTACCTCGACCAGGGACAGGCCGTCGAGCTCACCCATTCCTACTGCCGCAGCGACTACTACGACTTCGTCGCGGAGATGAGGCGAGACGGATGACGACCCAGCACATCGACGGATTCGTACTGACACCTGGCGGCTTCATCCGCGGTGTGCTGGAACATGACAAGGGACGCGTGGTCGGCATCGACGGCAGCGCCGTCCCCGAGCACGAGGCCCGCCACGGCGCGCAGGACCTGCCGCTGATCCTGCCGGGCTTCATCGACACCCACGTCCACGGCGGCGCCGGCCGCGACACGATGGAAGGCGGCGACGCGGCCGCGCGGCTCGCGCAGCTGCATGTGCGGCACGGCACGACCTCGCTGCTGGCGACGACGATGACCGCGCCCCTGGACGAGATCCGCCAGGCGATGCGCGCGCTCGCGCCCACGTGCGTCGAGCGGCCCACCGGCGGCGCGCGCGTGCTGGGCGTGCACCTCGAAGGGCCCTACATCAACCCCGGCAAGCTCGGCGCGCAGCCGGACTTCGCCAAGGCCGCGTCGATCGACGAGATCCGCGCCCTGCATGCGCTGGCGCCGATCCGCCTGATCACGCTGGCCCCGGAGCTGCCCGGCAACCTCGAGCTCGTGGAGCGGCTGAGCGAAGCGGGCTTCCGCATCCAGATCGGCCACACGCTGGGCACCTACGAGGACGGCGTGGCCGCGCTGGCCCGCGGTGCCGGCGGCTTCACCCACCTGTTCAACGCGATGACGGGCCTGCATCACCGCGAGCCCGGCATGGTCGGCGCGGCGCTGGCCCACGCGCGCTACGCCGAGATCATTCCCGACCTGCTGCATGTGCATCCGGGCGCGCTCCGCGTCGCGCTGCGCAGCATCCCGCACCTGTTCTGCGTCACCGATTCGACGGCGGCGGCCGGCATGCCCGATGGCGAGTACCGGCTCGGCCGCCATCGCGTCACCAAGTGCCTGGGCGGCGTGCGCCTGCCCGACGGCACGCTGGCCGGCTCGACGCTGACGATGGACCAGGCGCTACGCAATTTGGTGTTGAAGCTCGGCCTGTCGATCGAGGACGCGTCGCGGCGCGTCTCGACGAACGCGGCCGATTACCTGGGTCTGGACGATCGGGGCCGTCTGGCCCCGGGCGCCTGGGCGGACTTTGTCGTGATGGACCGTGGCTTGCAGTTGCACAGCGTGGTCGTCGAAGGAGAAGCGATTGACCTCGCGCATGCTGGATGAGGCGCTGAGCGCGCCGCAGGTGGTGGCCCGTCAACTGGCCGCCGATCAGAACGCCTACGCGGCCCTGGGCGACGCGCTGCGAGAGCAGCCGCCCAGCGCGCTGCTGACGATCGCGCGCGGCAGCTCGGACCACGCGTCGCACTACCTGGCCTACCTGGTCATGGCGCGGCTGGGCCGGCTGGTGACCTCGCTGCCGATGTCGCTGATCACGCTCTACCAAAGCCGGATCGAGAGCAAGGGCCTGGTCTCGCTGGCGTTCTCGCAATCGGGCCAGAGCCCCGATCTGGTCTCGCCGACGCAGTACTTCCGCGCCAATGGCGCGCGCACGGTGGCCTTCGTCAATGCCGACGGCTCGCCGCTGGAGGCCGCCGCCGAGCACGTGTTCCGCCTGCACGCGGGCGTCGAGCAGAGCGTGGCCGCGACCAAGAGCTACATCGCGCAGCTGGTGGCCGGGGCGCGCGTCGTTGCCGCGTGGCAGGGCGACGAGGACCTCGCCGCCGCGCTGCAGGCGCTGCCGCAGGCGATGGAGCAGGCCGCCCGGCAGCGCTGGGACGTGGCGGTGGACGCGCTCAAGGGCGCGGACAAGCTCTTCGTCATCGGCCGCGGCACCTCGCTGCCGATCGCGCTGGAGGCGGCGCTGAAGTTCAAGGAAACCTGCGGCATCCAGGCCGAGGCCTTCTCCGGCGCCGAGGTCAAGCACGGCCCGATGGCGCTGGTGGACGAGGGCTACCCGCTGCTGGTGTTCGCGCCGCGCGGCCCGGCGCAGGCCGGCCTGCTCGCGCTGGCCGAGGAGATGCGCGGCCGCGGCGCGCGCGTGCTGCTGGCGGCGCCGGAAGGCACGCCGGGCGCCGAGCTGCCGCTGACCTGCACCGGCAACGAGGACCTCGATCCGATCGCCGCGGTGCAGAGCTTCTATCCGATGGTCGAGGCGCTGGCCCAGGCGCGGGGACTGAACCCCGACCAGCCGCGCCATCTGGCCAAGGTCACGAAGACGCATTGATCCCGCACGGGTCCCGCTGAGGGGCCCGCATGGATTTCGCATTGATTTCCGGCAGCAAGAGAACGATATGAGCGAGACAGCATTCCATCCGGGCCGGCTGGTGATGGTGGACATCCAAGGCAAGCGCCTGGATGCGGCCACCGCCGCCTTCCTGCGCGACAACCGGATCCGCGCGGTCTGCCTGTTCCGCAAGAACCTGGGCACCGAGGCCGAGGTCCGGCAGCTGACCCGGGATCTGCGCGAGGCCATGGGCGCGGACGCGCTGATCGGCCTGGACCAGGAGGGCGGGTCCGTGGTGCGCGCCACCTTCCTGCCGCAGCCGCCGTCGGCGATGGCGCTGGGCGCGGCGGGCGACGAGGGGCTGGCCGAACAGGTCGGCGCCGCGGTCGCGCGCGGGCTGCGCGGCATCGGCATCAACTGGAACTTCGCGCCGGTCACCGACATCAACAACAACCCGGCCAATCCGGTGATCGCCGAGCGCAGCTTCGGCGAGACCGCGGACACCGTCACCCGCCTGGCCGGCGCCTGGATGAAGGGTTCGATGGCTGCGGGCGTGGCCTGCTGCATCAAGCACTTCCCGGGCCATGGCGACACGCATGTCGATTCCCACCTGGACCTGCCGACGGTGGACAAGTCGCGTGCCGAGCTCGACGCGCTCGAGCTCAAGCCCTTCCAGGCGCTGCGCGACCTGGCGCCGTCGATCATGACGGCGCACATCGTCTATCCGAAGATCGATCCGCTGTACCCGGCGACGCTCTCCAGGACGCTGCTGGGCGGCATCCTGCGCGACGAATACGGCTACGACGGCGTCGTCATCACCGACGCGCTGATGATGAAGGCCATCGCCGAGCGCTACGGCTACGCGAAGGCGGCGGTGCTGGCGATCAACGCCGGCGCCGACATGATCCTGGCGCAGGGCTCGCTGGACGAGCAGGCACAGGCCATCCACGCGCTGCAGGACGCGCTCACGCGCGGCGACCTGAGCGTCGAGCGCGGCCGGCAGGCGCAGGCGCGGCTGGACAAGCTGGCGCGCGATTTCCCGGTCCGCTTCGACGACTACCAGGGCGCGCCGCGCGAGGCCGACGACCGGCTGATGCGTCGAGCCTGGGCCGCGGGCCTGAGCGCGCTGCGTGGCGCGGTGCCGCCGGCGGCCGATCGCCCGACTCGGGTGCTGGTGCAGGACGAAGTGCCGACCGACGGCGTCTCCGAGGCCGGACCGACCGGCGCGCAGGTGCGCGCGCTGTTCGAGGGCTACCGCGATGTCGAGTTCGTCGCGCTCGCCGACATCGCCGCCCTGGACTGGGCGACGGTCCCGGCGGATGGCCGCTTCACCATCGTCGCCTCGACGCACCGGGCGCGCTACGGCGCGCAGGCCGGCAACTGGCGGCCCGACCTGCACCTGGTGCTCTGGAATCCGTTCCAGGCGCTGGACGTCGACGCGCCCACGGTGATCAGCTGGGGCTACGCGGACGGCGCGCTGGCCGCCCTGGGCGACTGGCTGCAAGGCCGCGGCGAGGCCGGCGGCCAGTCGCCGGTGACGCTGAATTGAGCATCGATCCGAGGGCCTCAACATGAGCCAGCCGCAGCCTTCCTCCGCGCCCGCGCGATCGCCGATCCGCTGGGTCTCCAGCCTGTACTTCGTGCAGGGCATGCAGTTCTTCGTCGTCATGCTGATCGCCGGCCTGATGTTCAAGAACATGGGCGTGGCCAACGACCAGATCGCGCGCTGGACCGGCCTGCTGGGCCTGGCCTGGGCGTTCAAGCCGCTGTGGAGCCCGTTCCTGGAACTGGCGCGCAGCAAGAAGCTGATCGTCGTCGCCGGGCAGTTCACCGGCGCTGCGGGCCTGGCGCTGATGGCGGTGGCGCTGCAGCTGCCGATGTGGTTCGCGGCCAGCATCGCGGTGCTGTTCCTGCTCGCCTATGCGTCGGCCACGCACGACATCGCCTGCGACGGCCTGTACATGGCGGCGCTCGACGACAAGCAGCAGGCGGCCTATGCCGGCTGGCAGGGCGCGTTCTTCAACGCGTCGAAGTTCCTGACGCTGGGCGGCCTGCTGGTGCTGGCGGGTCACCTGGAGCGCGGCATCGGCGTCATGAACGCGTGGTCGGTGATCTTCGCGCTGCTGTCGGTGCTGCTGTTCGTGCTGGCCAGCTACAACGCGTACGCGCTGCCCGGCGCGTTCAACACCGATCACGGCGACCTCACGGCGGCCGGCGTCTGGCGCACGCTGCGCGAGGTCCTTGCGGACTTCCTCGGCAAGCCGGGCATCTGGCTGATGATCCTGTTCATCGTGATGTTCCGCTTCGCCGAAGGGCAGGTGCAGACCATCGGGCCGCTGTTCCTGATCGAGGCGCGCGACAAGGGCGGCCTGGGCCTGAGCACCGAGCAGGTGGGCGGGATCTACGGCACGGTGGGCACGGCGGCCTTCCTGCTGGGCAGCATCGTCGGCGGCTACTTCACCAGCTGGATGAGCCTGCGCCGCGCGATGCCCTTCCTGATCGTGGCGATGGCGGTGCCCAACGCGACCTTCTACTACCTGGCCGTCACGATGCCGGCGGATCTCTGGCACGTCGGCTTCGCCGTCGCGGTGGAGATGCTGGGCTACGGCTTCGGCTTCGTCGGGATGATCCTGTTCATCATGCAGGCCGTGGCGCCGGGCAAGTACCAGACGGCGCATTACGCGCTGGGCTCGGGCGTGATGCAGCTGGGCTTCATCTTCTCCAAGACCATCAGCGGCGACATCCAGCTCGCGATGGGCTACGAGCATTTCTTCCTGTGGACCATCGCCTGCGGCGCGCCGGCGCTGATCCTGCTGCTGTTCGTGCGCATGCCCGGACGGGCACCGCAGGAGCCGGCGGTCGCGGCGGCGCCGGTGGAGAACGCGACATGAAGGCGATCGCCGCGGGCCTCGTGGCGCTGTCGATGGCTGGTGGCGCGCACGCCGCCGAGCCGCGGTTCTTCTTCGACGACTTCAGCTACCCCGACACCGCCGCGCTGTTCAAGCAGGGCTGGACGGTCCGCAGTGCGCCGGGCCACCCGGGCATTCCCGGCGCTCGTTGGGCGCCTGAGGGATTGAGCGTCGTCGACGGCCAGCTGCGCCTGCACGGCGTGACCGACGGCACCGGCCCGGGGACGGCGCAGGTGCAGGTGTGCCACCAGCGCAAGTACCTCGCCGGCACCTATGCCGCGCGGATCCGCTTCAGCGACCAGCCGGTGAGCGGCGCCGACGGCGATCCGGTGATCCAGACCTTCTACGCGGTCAGCCCGCTCAAGCACGACTTCGATCCCGAGTTCAGCGAGCTCGACTGGGAGTACCTGCCCAATGGCGGCTGGGGCAGCGACAAGACCCGCATCTACGGCATCACCTGGCAGACGGTGCGTCTCGATCCGTGGCTGGCCTTCAACCAGCAGCACGAGGAGTTCGGCCCGCTCGGCGAGCGCGGCCGCGACTGGCACACGCTGGTGATGCAGGTGGTCGATGGCCGCACCCATTGGTTCATCGACGGCCGCAAGATCGATGAACACGGCGGCCGCAACTATCCGGTGGTGCCGATGTCGATCAACTTCAACCTGTGGTTCTCGCCGGGCGGCCCGCTGCCCACGGGCGTCGCGGGCGGCCCGCCGCGGGTGTACGAGCAGGACGTCGACTGGGTCTTCCACGCGAAGGACACCGTCCTGAGCCCGGCCCAGGTGGAGGCGCAGGTGAAGCGCTGGCGCGCCGGCGGCATCGCACGGCTCGACCAGGTCCCGCCGGCCACGCCCGCGCTCGAGAGTCGCTGCGACTTCTGAGCGTCTGTTCCCTTCCGATCCTCGTCCCATGAACGCTTCCTCGAAACGCATCGCGTCCGTCGACGCGATGCGCGGCCTGGCCGTCGCCGCGATGCTGCTGGTCAACAACCCCGGCGACTGGGGCCATGTCTACGCGCCGCTGGAGCACGCGACCTGGCACGGCTGGACGCCGACCGACCTGGTGTTCCCGTTTTTCCTCTTCATCGTGGGCGTCTCCTTGTCGCTGGCCATGGGCGCGCGCATCGAGGCTGGCGACGGTGCGTCCTTGCGCGCCACCGTCGTCAAGCGTGGCCTGCGCATCGTGGCGCTGGGGCTGGTGCTGCACGCGCTGGCCTGGTGGCTGATGGACAAGCCGGCGCTGCGCATTCCCGGCGTGCTGCAGCGCATCGGCCTGTGCTTCGCGCTCGCCGGACTGATCGCGATCCAGTGGCGGGCCGCCGGTCAACGCGTCTGGCTCGCCGCCTTGCTGGCCGGGTATGGCGCCTTGCTGCTGTGGGGCGGTCCTCTCGACAAGGCGGGCAACATCGCCAGCCGTGTCGATGCGTGGCTGCTCGGTCCGCATGGCTACGAGTGGGATCCGGTGACGGGCCTCGGCCATGACCCGGAAGGCCTCGTCGCGACGCTCGGCGCCCTGGCGACGACGCTGCTGGGCTGGCGCTGCGGCGAGGCGCTGCGCGCCGGCGCCCTCCGGCAGCTCGCGGCCGTCGGGCTCATCGCGGCGGCCACGGGCTTCGCGCTCGACGCCATCGGCCTCATGCCGATCAACAAGAACCTCTGGACGCCGTCCTTCGTGCTGTGGACCGGAGGCCTGGCCGCGCTGGTGCTGCTCGCGGGGCATGTGCTGATCGACCGGCTCGGCGCGCCCGCGCTGTTCCGCAGCTTCGGCGTCAACGCGATCGCGGCTTACGCCGGGGCCTGGATCTGCACCGTGTTCCTCGAAGGCTTCGGTTGGATGCGCCCGATCTACGCGCACGGCTTCGGCTGGCTGGGCGCCTGGCTCGGGCCGCATGCGCAGTCGCTGGGCTTCGCGCTGGCCTTCGTGGGCGTGTGGTGGCTCATCGTGCGCGAGCTCGACCGGCGCCGCTGGTACTGGAAGATCTGAGCGGGCCGCGCCCGCACAATACCGGCCCATGAGCCCGGATACCTTCGCCATCCGCATGCCGCCCGACATCCGCTCGGTGCGGGTCGGCGAGCATCCGGTCGTCGTCATCGACGATTTCCTCGCGCATCCGCAGGCGCTGGTCGAGGCGGCCTGCCAGGCCCGCTTCGAGCGCTGCCCGGGCGCTGACGAGCGCAAGGGCTATCCCGGGCTGCGAGCGCCAGTGCCCGCGGCCTATAGCGAAAGCCTGACGGAGCTGCTGGACCCGCTGATCCGGCTGAACTTCGGCGTCCCGGAGGAGCTGCCGCTGCGCAAGTCGCCGTGCGCCTTCTCGGTGACGACGGTGGCCCCCGAGGATTTGGGACCGCTGCAGCGGGTGCCGCATTTCGATGCCAGCACGCCGCACTTCATGGCCGTGATGCTCTACCTCTGCGACGAGCGCCATGGCGGCACCGCCTTCTACCGCCACAAGGCCAGCGGCCTGCAGCAGATCACCGCCGATCAGCGCGAACGCTACGGCGACCTGATCTACGCGGAGATGGAGCGCCGCCCGGCGCCGCCGCGTTATTTCAGCGACTCGGACGACTGCTTCGAGCTGCTGGGCATGCTGCCGGCGCGATTCAACCGCCTGGTGGCCTACCGGGGCAGCCTGCTGCACTCGGCCATCGTCAACCCCGCCCTGGGGCTCAGCAGCGACCCGCGCCAGGGCCGGCTGACCATCACCACCTTCTACGACTTCTAGCGCGCGAGCGCTGCCCGCCGGCAGGCAGAGGAGCCGCTTGCTTGCGCGGCTGTTCGCCTGCTCAGCCGCGCGGCGCAATGAAGAAAGCCCGGCGGCTGCCGGGCTTTCGAGCTGACGCCGTGGCGTCGGTCAGAACTTGGCGCTCAGGCCCAGCTTGTAGGTGGTCTCGCCCTTGAAGCTCCAGGCCGGGAAGCCCGCGCGCAGCGGATCCTTGATGGCGGTGTTCGAGGCCGCGGCGGCGCCGTACTGGACGTCGTCTTCCTTGGTCAGGTTGATCGCCTCGAACGACAGCCGCAGGTTCTTGGTGATGTTCCAGCCCACGCTGGCGTCCAGCGTGCCGTAGGCATCGTGCATGCGGTTGCCGTACCAGAACGCGCCTTCGCGGATCATGTACTTCGAGCGCCAGTTGTAGGCCAGGCGGGCGAAGTACTGCTCGTTCTCGAAGTAGCCGACCAGGTTCACGTTGTGCTTGGACGACTGCGTGAACAGGCTCAGCCCGTCCAGGTAGCTGCTGGCTGGCGCAGTGCCTTCGGTGAAGGTGTAGTTGCCCTGCGCGCCGAAGCCGTTGCCGAAGGCGTGGTTGGCCTGCAGCTCGATACCGCGGATCTTGCCGCCGCCGGCGTTCTGGAAGCTCTGCACCGTCCAGTTGTCGACGCCGGTCTTGGGGTCGACCAGGCCGACCTTCTGGTTCGGCGTGGCGATGGCGACGACGAAATTGGAGATGTCCTTGATGAAGTAGGTCGCCGACATCATGTTGCCGCGGCCGTAGTAGTACTCCAGGCCGAGGTCAGCCTGGCTCGACTTCATCGGCTTGAGCCCGATGTTGCCGATGGTCCAGGTCTCGTTGCCGTTGCGGTCGTCGTTGTAGCCGGACACCGTCACGCCGAACATGTTGGCGAAGTTCGGGCGCGTGATGGCCTGCGAGGCGGTCGCCCGCAGCACCAGGTCGCTTCTCAGGTCGAAGGCCAGGTTGATGCTGGGCAGCACGTCGTTGTAGGTCGACTTGGTCGACGTGGTGGTCTTGGCCCAGTTCTGGTTGCCGGCGTACTGGTCGGCCGGCGTCACGCCGTCGAACAGGTAACCGGTGCTGGTGGCCTTGGTGGAGACGTAGCGCACGCCGAAGTTGCCGCGCATGCCCTTGGTCTCGAACTCGAACATGCCGTAGACCGAGCGGTTCTTCTCGTTCAGCTCGCCATAACCGGAGCGGTCCTCGACCCAGCCGGAGATGTTCCGGTTGGTGTTGTCCAGCATCGCGCCGATGTTGGCGCGCGGCACCGTCCATCCGCCGACGTTCACCGAGCCGTCGAACAGCCCGGAGGTGGCCACCGGCGTGATCGTCGTGTTCCAGATCGGGCGGTAGCTGCGCTTCTCGAAGGTGTGGTCGGCAAAGCGCACGCCGGTCTTGAAGGCGTTGATCACGCCCCAGTCCAGGTCGAAGGTGGCGTCGAGCTGGCCGAACTTTTCCTTGTCCTTGTTGGGACCGGCGGAGGTGGCCCAGGTTTCCGGTGACATCTGCGCCGGCAGGGAGCCGACGCCCCACGACTGGTCGTTGCTCGGGTTGACCTTGATCTGCTTGCCGGTGGCGTCGATCGTGCCCTGCCAGTTCGGGCGCGTGAACGGGCCGGCGGCGCCATCGAAGGCGGCGGTCTGGTAGTTGGTGGTGGCCGAGGTGCCGCCGTCCGCCTTGGTCGTGCCGACGACGAGGTCGAACTTGGCGCTGCCCAGGGTGTAGTGGGCGTCGGCCACGGCACTTTCCGAGTCCATGCTGGCGCCGCGCGCCCAGACCTGGAAGAACTTGTGCGGCAGCGGGTTGGCGGCCGTGGTCGTGCTGTGCAGGCACATGCCGTTCGGGTTGAAGTCCGACTTGACCGCGGTATTGCGCTGGTCGCAATTCTGGTCATGCATCAGGTAGTCGCTGGAGTTGGAGCTGTCGGCGTCCAGCTTCAGCTTCAACAGGTTCAGGCCGACTTCGAAGCCCTCGACCGGGCGCGCCTGCAGGGCGACGTTGAGCGAGGTGCGCTTGCGCTCCTGCACGAAGGCGGTCGGGGCCACGTCGCTGTTCCAGCGGCTGTCGGCTTCGACGCCGCGGCGGATGTAGTCGCCCTTGGACAGGCCGGCGGCGATCAGCGCGCCAAAGGTGCGGCTTTCGTTGCGCCAGCTGTACAGGCCGGAGGCTTCCTTCTCCGAGTCGCTGATGGTGCCGTCGCCGTAGCGCACGCTGCCGAAGACCGTGTTGGCCTTCAGGTCCAGCGGCTTGCGGGTCTTGACGATCACCGTGCCGCCAATGCCGCCTTCGGTCAGGTTGGCCTGCGAGGACTTGTAGACCTCCATGCCGCCGATCATTTCGGCGGGCAGCAGCGAATAGTTGAACGAGCGGTCGATGTCCATCTGGTCATACCAGCCGGTGGACGCGACGGTCTGGCCGTTCAGCGTGGTGTAGGTCATCTGCGGGTCGGTGCCGCGGATCGACACCGAGGCGCCCTGGCCGAACGCCCGGCCCACCGAGATGCCGGGGATGCGGCCCAGGGCCTGGCCGACGTCGGAGTCGGGGAGCTTGCCCACGTCCTCGGCGCTCACCGCGTCCACGACGGCGCTGGCGTTCTTCTTGATGTTGGCGGCCGACTGCAGCGACGCGCGGATGCCAGTCACCACGACCTGTTCCAGCTGGGTGCCGTCGTCCTTTTTCTGTTCCTGCGCCTGCACGGCGAAGGCCGCGCTCAGCAACGTCAGCGTCACCGCCGCTGCGATAGGGGTCTTGTTGACCTTCATGATGAACTGCTCCTCGAATGGCCTGGAGTTGTTGGCCTTTGATGAAGACTCGGCACCTGAAATCACGACACCCATCGGCGGAGTGGCATGCAGCTGGCGCCCCCGAATACACCTCAATGCAACCAATGCCATGCCACTATAACGAGCGGTAACGCCACTTTGCTACCAGTTTGACGCCGGTGTTTTCCCTGCTGTGGCATCGCCGCGACCCGCATGGACAGCGGTGTCGAGGGTGTGGCGCTCAAGAAGGTCTGCGGGGAGGGCGGGGCCTCGGGGATGAGACCAGTTGGCGTTGAATTGGTATTACTTGTGGTCCGCCCCGGCGGGCGTTGCACTGTGCGCTCCCGCGCTTTGGTGGCGTCTCCCGGGCGCGTTCCGCGCGGAGAGCGCCAATCGCACGCCAGAGGCTCGCGAGCCAAAAAGTATTTGCGCCAAAAAAGAACGGTGCTATAGTCGTGGGCTCGCCTCGGAGGGGTGGCCGAGTGGTTAAAGGCAGCAGACTGTAAATCTGCCCGCTAACGCGTACGCTGGTTCGAATCCAGCCTCCTCCACCAAGGCGAACGGATGCAAGAGCAACGAAGCGGGTGATCGTCACCCGCTTCGCGGTTCAGGCAGCTGGAATTGGAAAACTCCCGGGCGGGAGTAGTTCAATGGTAGAACCTTAGCCTTCCAAGCTAATGACACGGGTTCGATTCCCGTTTCCCGCTCCATCGGAAGTTGAAGGTGTCGTGTCGAGATATCGGCACAGGTTTGCTGATAAGGTCATCAATCCTGTGTCGATGCCCATGTGGCTCAGTGGTAGAGCACTCCCTTGGTAAGGGAGAGGTCACGCGTTCGATCCGCGTCATGGGCACCAACCCTCTTCTCTCGTTTCTTGATCTGATCGCCAGGAGCGCAAGATGGCAAAAGGCAAGTTTGAACGTACCAAGCCGCACGTGAACGTGGGCACGATTGGTCACGTTGACCACGGCAAGACGACGCTGACGGCCGCGATCGCGACCGTGCTGGCGGCCAAGTTCGGCGGCGAAGCCAAGGCCTACGACCAGATCGACGCGGCGCCGGAAGAAAAGGCCCGCGGCATCACGATCAACACCGCGCACGTCGAGTACGAGACGGCCAACCGCCACTACGCGCACGTTGACTGCCCGGGCCACGCCGACTATGTGAAGAACATGATCACGGGCGCGGCGCAGATGGACGGCGCGATCCTGGTGTGCTCGGCCGCTGACGGCCCGATGCCCCAGACCCGCGAGCACATCCTGCTGGCTCGTCAGGTTGGCGTGAAGTACATCATCGTCTTCCTGAACAAGTGCGACATGGTGGACGACGCCGAGCTGCTGGAGCTGGTGGAAATGGAAGTCCGCGAGCTGCTGAGCAAGTACGACTTCCCGGGCGACGACACCCCGATCATCAAGGGTTCGGCCAAGCTGGCGCTGGAAGGCGACAAGGGCGACCTGGGCGAGCAGGCGATCATGCGCCTGGCCGACGCGCTGGACAGCTACATCCCCACGCCTGAGCGCGCGGTGGACGGTGCGTTCCTGCTGCCGGTGGAAGACGTGTTCTCGATCTCGGGTCGTGGCACGGTGGTGACCGGTCGCGTCGAGCGCGGCATCATCAAGGTCGGCGAGGAAATCGAGATCGTGGGCATCCGCGATCTGCAGAAGACCACCGTCACCGGCGTGGAAATGTTCCGCAAGCTGCTGGACCAGGGCCAGGCGGGCGACAACGTGGGCATCCTGCTGCGCGGCACCAAGCGCGAGGACGTCGAGCGCGGCCAAGTGCTGGCCAAGCCGGGCACGATCAAGCCGCACACGCACTTCACTGCTGAGATCTACGTGCTGAGCAAGGAAGAAGGCGGCCGTCACACCCCGTTCTTCAACAACTACCGTCCCCAGTTCTACTTCCGCACGACGGACGTGACTGGTGCCGTGGAGCTGCCGAAGGACAAGGAAATGGTCATGCCGGGCGACAACGTCAGCATCACCGTGAAGCTGATCGCCCCGATCGCCATGGAAGAAGGTCTGCGCTTCGCCATCCGTGAAGGCGGTCGTACCGTCGGCTCGGGCGTCGTGGC
>NZ_JBQEOF010000012.1:115120-192115 GCF_052044995.1 Roseateles sp. 22389 | reverse complement strand
GCGTCATAGCTCATGCGCTGGAGCAACTGCCCGCCCTCATCGATGATCGCGATGGTCGAACCCAGGTGGTCCTTGAGAAAGAACCTCGCGTTCCTCGTTCCCGCCGTGTCGGCACTGATCGCCATGCCTGCGATCCGCTCCTCCACGAAGCCATCGGCCCCCAGGCTCGTGCGGATGATCGTCACGCCCTTCTCGGCGTCGATCTCCTTCTCCACCGCCCCCGCGTAGATGACCGTGTTGACGGTGCCTTGCGGCTGTCCGCCGCTCATCGTCCTCACGACCTGCCGCACCCGCTCGTGATCCGGCCCGTACACGAACTCGGTGCGCTGCACAGCTTGTCCGCCCGAGAGCTTGTCGATGCTCAGCGGCGTATCCGCCGCGGTCCACGTGTACGCCCGGTTCAACCCATTGACCAGATTTCCGTTGGCGTCGTAGCTGAAGCTCGGATTGGTGAGCCCCGCCACCGCCCCGGTGATGCTTGAGACCGCATGCGGCCTGACCGCCCCGTACCCCGAGGTGGGATACGCATAGGTCCCCACATTGGCCTTGCTGGTGATGTTCCCCAGCGCGTCATACGCGAAGGCATTCGTCTGGCTGCCCAGGTAGCTGGCCTTGAGCCGGTTGAGCTCGTCGTACTCGAATGACTCCTGCAGCAGCGTGCCCGCGCCGTTGAGCTGCGCCCGGTACGAGAGGTTCCCCAGCACGTCGTACTGGTACACGTCGTTCTGCAGCGTCCCGTCGGCCGCGCCGCCTGACGCCGCCCCGCTGACGATGCTCTCCAGCCTTCCCGTGCTGGTGTTGTAGCCGTGCACCACCAGCGCGCTCGTGCCGATGCGCTGCTTCGTGTCGCGCCCTTCCGCGTCGATGGCCAGTCCCTGCCACACCAGCGTGTCCACACCGTCGCTACGCCGATAGGTCTTGTCGATGTACCCCATCGCGTTGAACGCGTTGACGATGGCCGTGCTCACCCCGCCGCTGACCGCGCCTCGCGCGCGCCTGGTGTAGCTCTGCACGTTCGCCCGCCCGAACCCGTCGTACGAGGTCTGCGTCAGGTAGTCCCAGTCGAGGCTTGCCACCGTCATGCTGGGCCGGCCCTGCGCGTCGTAAGTGGTGACCCGGCGCACGTCCTTGGCCCCGTTGACCCAGGTGTAGCTCTCCGCCAGCTTGCCCACCCCCTTGGCCGCCGTGTCGTACTCCCAGCGCGAATCCAGGTCCGGCTCCAGCCGCCGCACCAGGCGGCCGAGCTCATCGAACTCGAACGTGGTCTCCTGTCCCTTGGCGTCGCGCTGCTTCCACGTCTGCCCCAGCGGGTCCACCCAGTACGTCACCTGCCCCACGTCCGGGTCGCTCAGCGACGTCTTGCGTCCCAGCGCGTCGTACCCGATCCCGATCACGTTGCTCAGCGGATCCTGCGTACGCGCCAGGTTCCCGTACCCGTCGTACAGGTAGCTCGTCGTGTGCCCCAGCGCGTCAGTGGCCGCCTTGAGCTTGCCCAGCGCGTTGCGCTCCTCAACGCGGGTCTGCCCCTTGGCATTGCGCATCGACGTCACCCGCCCGCCGTAGGTGTACGTCGTCTGCGCGTATCCGCTGCCGTCGGGCGCCGGCGAGCGGATCTTGTTGACCCGCCCGATCTCGTCGCGCTCGTAATACGTCCACACCGGCGCCGCGCCCTGGAACCGCGGCCGCGCCACCGAGTCCGTGTACCCCAGCGCCGTGAATGCCGTCTCCGTCACCACCGCCGTGCCATCGAAGCCCCAGGTGCGCCCCAGCACCGCGCGGCCCAGCCGGTCGGTGAAGTCCTCCTTGGGCACCGCCGTCTGCGCCTGGCCTGCGCCGCCCAGTCCCGCCCACTGCTGCGTCACGACGACCGACACCGCCCAGCCGCAGCTGTCCACGCACTGCCGGTACGACCACGTCGTGGCCGTTCCGTCCACGCGCGACTCGCTCGTCTTGCGGCCCCAACCGTCGTAGCTCCAGCTCGTCGTGAGTGCGTTGGCATCGGTGGTGCTGAGCACCGCGCCGGTGGCCCCGTCGTAGGTGCTGGCAACCGTCTGCGATTTGGCGTTGGTCTGCGTCAGCGCGAAGCGGCCCTGCGCGTCGTAGCCGGTGCTCTGCACGACGCGCGTCTTCGTCGCCCCGCTCGCCGGGTCCAACCACGTCAGCGTCTTGGCGCTGACCAGGCCAAAGTCCACGCCGCCTACCGCGGCGCGGGTGTACTCCGTCGACACGCGCAGCGCCGCGTCGTCGGGTTGCACCGTCTCCTTCTTGAGCTGCCCGTACGCGTCGTACTCGTAGCTCACCACGCGTGTCACGGTCGTGATCTGTGCCAGCGCGGAGCCCGCGACGGTCAACGCGCCAGCCAGCGCCAGCGCCGCCGCCAGCGGGCGCGTTCCCCCACCGAGCGCCATCGGATGCTTCATCTTGTTGTTTTCCATGGTCGGCTCCCTCACTGGCACAGCGTCGTGCGCTGCACGTTGGCCGACATCGACACGACCACAGCGGATGTGCCGCCGTTGATGGTCATCTTTGCGCTGCGCACGCCCTTGGTCGTGCACTGGGTGTTCATCGCCCACGTCACCGTGCAGCTCTGCCCGATGTCCAGCGACTGCCCCGACGTGCAGCTCGACTGCGCCGTCACCACCGAGTAGTTGCCCATCCCGATCGAGCCGGCCGTGTAGGCCAGGCTCCAGCTCAGCGTGGTCGGCGCCAGGCCGGTGTTCTGGATGGTCAGCGACTTGGTCGGCGAGCCGCCCGTCAGCGTGCCCCAGTCCAGCGTCATCGGCGAGGCCGACAAGGTCGTGCCGTTGGAGTACACCCGTAGCGAATAGCCCGTGCCCACGCCGGTGCCACCGCTGAGCGCGCTGACGGTCAGCGCACCGCTGTAGAGCCCCGGCGTCGACGAGGTGCTGACCACGACCGCGCCGCAGTTGGCGCTGCTGCCGGCGCACACGCCCGGCCCGCTGACCGAGGTGCCGCTGCCCGACGCGTACCCGACAGATGTGGCGGCCTGCCCGTCATTCGCGAGGTTGCAGGTGAAGGTCTGCACGGCTGTGGACGGCGAAGTCGCCGAGCAGCCCGCAAAACGCAGCGCTGGCGGCGTGAATACCACCAACGAGTAGCCGGCGGAGGCGCCGCTGCCGCCATTCGTTGGCGAGGCGCTGAGCGTGCCCGCGTAGGTGCCGGGGTTTGCCGCCGACGTGACCGTCACCGCGCCGCAGTTGGACGAACCCGCCGCGCAGCTGGAAGGCCCGCCCACCGACACGCCCGAGCCCGCGCCATAGCTGACGCCGCTCGCGCTCGTCTGGCCGCTGTTGATCAGCGTGCAGCTCATGCTGCCGACTGAGCTCGACGGCGCAGTGCTGGCGCAGTTCGCCAGACCCAAGGCCGGCGGCGTGTAGACCGCCAGCGAATAGCCCGTCGATGCGCCGCTGCCACCGTTGCCCGGCGTCGCCGTGAGCGTGCCGCCGTAGTTGCCGGCGCTGCCCGAAGTGGTCACGGTCACCGTGCCGCAATTGCTCGAACCCGCGGCGCAAGTCGACGGTCCGCCAGCGGACGCACCCGAGCCGGCGCCGTAGGCGATGCCGCTGGCCGTCGTCTGGCCGCTGTTGCCCAGCGTGCAACTCATCGTCGCGGCCGCAGTCGTCGGAGACGAGCTGACGCAACTCGCCAGCGTCAGCGCCGGCGGCGTGTAGACCGTCAGCGAATACGCTGCGGACGCGCCGCTGCCGGATGCTGGTGTCGCGGTCAGCGTGCCGCTGTAGCTGCCAGGCGATCCGGAGGTCGACACGGTGACCGCGCCGCAGTTGGCAGTCCCCGCCGCGCAGGACGACGGCCCGCTGGCCGAAGCGCCCGAGGCCGTGCCATACACGATGCTGCCGGCCGCCGTCTGGCCGGTGTTGCCCAGGGTGCAGGTCATCGTCGCCGCGGAGGTTGTCGGCGACGAGCTGCTGCAGCCGGACAGCGTCAGCGCCGACGAGGTGTAGACCGTCAGCGAATATCCCGCCGAAGCCGCATTGCCAGAGGCCGGCGTTGCGCTGATCGTGCCGTTGTAGACGCCAGGCGCGCCCGAGCTTGTCACCGTCACGACGCCGCAGTCCGCCGATCCCGCCGGACAGGACGCCGGCCCGCTCACCGTCACACCGCTTCCCGCCGCGTAGGCGATGCCGCTTGCTGCGGTCTGCCCGCCATTGGAAAGCCGGCAGCTCATCGTGGCCGCCGAGGTTGTCGGCGCGGAGCTGCTGCAGTTCGACAGTGCCAGGGCTGGCGGCGTGGTCACCGTCAGCGTGTAGGTCGTCGACGCAACGCTTGCACTGTTGCCCGCCGTCACGCGCAGGGTCCCACTGTAGGTCGCGGGGGAAGCGGTGCTCGTCACCACGACGACGCCGCAGTTCGCCGAGTTGCCAGCGCAGCTGGGCGGGCCGCTCACCGTCGTCCCGCTGCCGCTCGAGTAGCCCAGGCCAGTCGCAGCGTCCGGGCCGCCGTTGGCCAGCGTGCAGCTGAAGGTCGCCGCCGCATTGGTGGGTACGGAGCTCACGCACGCGGTCAGCGACAACGCGTTGGCCGCTGCGTACGGCTGTACCGCTGTTTTTGTCACGGCGACGTTCGTCGGCAGCCCGATCAGCCACGCTGCCGGGTTGTTGAGGTAACTCGTGACCGTGCGCGTCGCGAAGGACGCGCCGTCCGAAGTGCTCACCGTCTCGCTCGCATCGGTCACGTTGCAGTAGGCATCAACGCCGCCTGCCGCCACGCTCGACGAGGTCGTCGCGATCGCGGTGCCGTTGAGGTCGCGCGTCTGCAGCGTCGACGATGTCGGATACGGGCACACCGCGCCGGCCGCCATCGCGACGCTGCCATAGCTCACCGAGGACAGGCTCAGCACCGTGCCGTTGGTCTGCGTCGAGCGCGTCTCCAGCGGCATGCCGATCGTCGGGAAGTCCTGACTCACCGTGGTCTGCGTGGTGATGCCCTTGGTCCGATCGATGACGCGGCGCTTCTCGAAGCCGAGCGCCCCGCGGCCGCTCAGGTCGGCACGCGCCGCCTCGTAGGCGTAGTCCGTCGTCAGCCATCCGCCGACGCCGTTGCCCGTCTGCATCGACGACACCAGCGCCCCGGTGCCACCGACCAAGTTGCGCTTCGGATAACTCACCGCGGCGCCCGGCGTGTAGATGCTCGAATCGGACTGGCGCTTGTAGCTGAACCGGATCGGCTGGCCCACGCCATTGGTCACCGTGTCGAGCATGTCGGCGAACCCTACATGGCTCGACAGATACACGCGCCAGTAGCCCGTCGTGTTCGACGTCATGATGTAGGACGCGCTGTCCGGACGCCCGTCGCCATTGAAGTCGCCCGCATAGGACACCAGCGCGGGGCTGGTGTCCCCAGCGCCGGAGCCAGCGGGCCGCGGTGCGCAGGCCAGCGTGTACTGATCGGTGTTGCCGGCGCCGTACGCGCTCAGCTGCAGCTGGCAGACCTGGCCCGCGGCGACGATGTCGGGCCGGCCGTCGCCATCGAGGTCCCGCAGGTAGGACACCGGTCCGGTCGCGCCACCCGCGCCTGGCAGCGCCAGGCAGTTCACCAGCGTCAAGCCATTGCTGCGGCAGAGCTCCATCCGCGCAGGATTGGTGCCGTCCGTGATGTAGCCGTTGACCACATCGCTCAGGCCGCCGTAGGAATCACCGGTCACGTCGGCGGCCCGCGAGTCGCCGGGACTCGTCACGCCATCAAGCAGCATCTGTCCTGTCGAAGCGGCGGAGAAACTGACGAAGCCCGCGTCGGTCGCCCGAATGCCCATCCACGCGCCCTTCGGATAGATCGACGGATTGTTGCGGCGCGTCCCGAAGTACTGGATGACGTCTGCGCGACCGTCGCCGTCGATGTCCACGCTCATCTGCCCGGTCTGGAAGGACTGCACGCTCTCCTCGGTCTGGAGCTTGGCCGCGTACATGAACAGGAAGGAGCCCGGATAGTTCTGGCAGGTCCCGCCCCGGAAACCCGAGCCCGTCGACCAGCAGATGCGCTCGTTGTCGCCGTTGGGACCGGCAATCGCGATGTCGTCGCGGCCATCACCGTTGAAGTCGCCTACCAGTGCGCCGCTGGTCTGGCCGTTGGCGTAGTAGTTGCTCGCACCGTAGCCCGGCCACTGGCCGCAGCTGAAGCTCGAACCGGTGGACAGGCAGACCGTCCAGGTCCCTGGCCCATCGACCTTTGGGTACACCGCCACATCGGTCTTGCCGTCGCCGTTGAAGTCGCCGGTGACGATGTCGCGGGTCAGCGCGCTCGAGGGCATCCAGTTGCTGCAGTTGAAGCCGCTGCCGGTGGACAGGCAGACTTGCCAGTTGCTGCCATCCCCGCGCATGAGGTCGACCATGCCGTCGCCGTTGAAGTCGCCCATGACGACCTGCGACTTCACCTGCTGGCTTCGATCTCCATCGATGGTGAGCGAGGTCAGCGCGACCTGTGGTCCGCCCCAGTTGCCGCTACCGGTGTCAGCGCCCGCGCTGCCGGCCGGATCGGACTTGGTCCAGCTGAAAGTGGTGGCCGGCAGGCAGTTGCCGGCGCCATCGCAATCCTTGAGGGTGTCGACCAAGCTGCGGCCGTTGGTCGCGTTGACGACATAGCCGATGCGGAAGTCGCGCGCGAGCGTGCCGCCGTTGCCGTCGACATCGGTGCCGGTGTAGGTCCGCACCGCCGTGAGCCGCTTGGAGTTGGTCAGCCGGCTGCCCGCCACGTACGCGAGCTGCAGGTCCGGCCGATCCTCGTAAATGAAGCGCACCGCGTTGTACGGCGCTTGGTTGCCACCGCCTCCACCCTGGTCGATGTGGCCGGTGTAAAGCACGCGCTCCGGATAGGCCTCGCCAAGCGTCGCGGTGTTGCTCTCGCTGTAGCGCACGTCGTAGTAGTTGCCGCGCCGGTCCATCACCCGCGACAGCGCCCAGGTCAGCACCGGCTTGCCGGTGCCCTGCGCCTCGATCGTCGCGTCGGCCGTCTTGCCGTAGGTGAACACCAGGCCCTTCCTGCTGCGGACCTCGAAGTAGTCCGGCCCCTTGGCCGGATCGCTGCCGAAGGACTTGACCTGGCTCTGGCTGTCGATCTGCACGCGATACTCCGCGGCCGCGCCGTGCGCGCCGCTGCCCGCCACCATCAGCAGCCGCTGGCCGTCCAGGCAGAACTGGTCCTCGGCCGTCAAGGTCACGCCCCGGCGCACGCCGTCCTGCACGATCGTCTTGGGGCAGCGTGTGATCTGCGACAGGCCGTCCAGCCGCCATCCAAAGCCCATCGACGACATGCCCGACTGGCTCGAGTAGTCCAGCGACAGCGTCGGTGAGAGGCCGGCCGTGCCCGGGGGCAGGGTCAACGCGACGCTGTAGGTCGCCGCGCCGCCGCTCGAGACGCCGGCCTGGCCACTTAGCGAGCCGGCGACGCCACCCGTCAAGTTGGGCGGCGTGATGGGCACTGCGGTCTGCGCCCAGACCGCCAGCGTCCCCATGGCCAGCGCGGCACAGGCCGCTCGACCGGCCCAGCGCAGGGCGGTAATGGCCAGACGGCCGCTCGATGCATCGCCGCGCGACGCATGGCCTGCCTCGCGCATGCCGCGCAAGGGCTGGAGTTCTCTCTTCAAAGCTGCCTGCTCCCGATGTCCGGACAGGCGTAACGCGCCACCTCGCGTGATCCGGAGTCGGTCACGCGGCGCGGTCTCGCTGAGGATCCCTCCCTGTCGGAACTCTCTGTTGTTTCTTGATGCGCCGGAAATGCGCGAAAGCGCCACACCGAGGCGGGCTCATTAGACGCGATGCGTCTCCCTCGGGCGAGCGCTTGGAACCCCTAATGGAAAGTCCACTTGCCGCGCTCGTGGGAAGGCGGCATCCGCGATCGCAGGTGCGCGGGCGCGCGTATTACTACTAGTCGGCACGCAATTCATAACGCTCACCCGAACGGGTGATGATGTGGCGGACCAACCGAACGCCGGGAGCCCCCTCCAGCCACCCGGAGCTGGCAACCGCGCGCGACGCCGCCACCGCACGGATCGGTCAGGGCTTCCGTAGCCGCCTAGCGCCGCGTCGCATGCCGATCCGCTGATCGAGACTGCGACCCGCTGCGTGGCCAGTTCAAGGTCCTCCACGGCCAGGACCAGATGCTGCAGGTCCAGTCGCTGCAGGTCCAGTCGCTGCGCTACCGCGCCCTGCTCGACGGGCTTGCGATCGGGCGGACGTCAAGCGTCTGGTGCAGCAGAACGCCGCGCTGGTCGAGGAAGCGGCCGCGTCGGCGGCGTCGCTCAACCATCAGGCCAAGCGGATGAACGAGCTGGCATCGGCGTTCCGGTTGGCCCGATCCGGGCGATCGTCGGCCGTGCGCGGCCGTCGGCGTCGAACCGGCTCGCGTTGCCCCCCGGCGCTCACAACCCACGCCACAGATTGGCCGCGCCCAGCACGATGAACATGAGGAACAGCCCGCGCTGGAAGGCCGCGGCGCTGATGCGCGCGCGCAGCGCCGCGCCCAGCGCAAGTCCGGCGCTGGCGCCAACCAGCGCGACGAAGGACGGCAGCGACCACAGCGCGCCGCCGTCGAAGGCCTGCAGCCGCGCGGCCAGCGCCAGCGTCGCGACGGTGAAGGACAGGCCCAGCGCCTGGATCATCGTGTCCTTGTCCAGCCGCAGGGCCTGCAGGTAGGGCACCAGCGGCAGCGCGAAGACGGCGGTGGCGGCGGTGACGACACCCGTCGCCAGTCCGGCGGCCAGGCCGATCCACCACGCGCCCGGTGCGATGCGCGGCAGCACGGGCTTCCGCAGGCCCCACAGCCCGTAGACCACCAGGATCGCGCCCAGCGGGAGCCGGGCGTCGATCGGCGCGAGAGAGGCGAGGTCCGGACTCCAGACGGTCGTGAGCACCAGGCCGGTCCACATCGGCCAGAGCGTCGCGACCAGCTCCCGTCCCGCCGGTCCTCGGCACTGCGCGACATTGGTCAACAGCGAGGGCATCACGAGGAGCGCGGCGGCCTGCGCCGGCGCCATCCACAGGCCGAGCAGGCTCATGGCGACCGTCGGCAGGCCCATGCCGGTGATGCCCTTGACGCCACCGGCCAGGACGAAGACCAGCCCGATGCCGAGCCAGGGCGCGAGCGCCGCGAAGGAGATCGACTGCATGCGGCGCATCTTCAGCGCCGGCCGTGGCGCTGTCGATCTCGATGTGCGGCGGATATCCTTCGCGTCTGCAAGAGGATGGCCCTGATGACCGCCGCCAACACCCGCTCCCGCGCCGCCGCGCGACCGATCGACTACCGCGTCGATCCCTTCGACCTGCAGCTCTTCGAGGCGGTGGTGGCGCAGGGGTCGATCACCGCGGGCGCGGCGGCGATGGGCCTGTCGCTCGCGGCGGCCAGCGCGCGCTTGAAGGCGCTGGAGCATCGCGTCGGCGTGCGGCTGCTCGACCGCGCCAAGACCGGCGCCGCGGCCACCGACGCGGGCCGTGCGCTGTCGCGGCAGGCCCACCGGGTGCTGGCGGAACTCGATTCGCTGCATGTGGCGATGTCGGCCTTCGGGCACGGCCTGCGCGGCACGGTGCGCCTGCTGGGCAACACGGCGGCGATCGTCGAGGCGCTGCCGCCGCGCCTGGGGCCCTTCCTGGCCGCGCATCCCGACATCGACCTCGAGCTGCAGGAGATGCCCAGCGACGCCGCGCTGCAGGCGCTGCGCGACGGCGTCGCGGATGTGGCGGTGGTCGCGGACCATGTCGACACCGCCGGCCTGAGCGCCCACGCCTGGCTGGACGACGAGCTGGTCGCGCTGCTGCCGGCGAGTCCGCGTCGGCGCGCGGCATCGATCCGGTTCGTCGAGCTGCTGGACCAGCCCTTCGTCGGCCTCGGCGCCGAGAGCGGACTGAGTCGCTTCCTGCAGGCGCAGGCCGCGCGCGGCGGCCGGGTGCCGAAGCACCGCGTGCGGGTGTCCGGCTTCGAGGCCATCGCGCGCCTGGTCGAGGCGGGCGCGGGCGTGGCCGTCATGCCGCGCAGCGCGGCGAAGCGGCAGATGACGGCCGGCTTGCGCATGGTGGCGCTCGCCGACGCCTGGGCGCGCCGCACGCTGCTGCTGTGTCATACGGCGCAGGCGCCGTCGCTGCCGGGCGTGCGGGCCCTGATCGACGCGCTGTCGATCGCCCCGGCCGGCGATTCGCGCCGCCCTCCGGCCGAACGCTGAGCCCGGCGCCGTCCGCCGGTCGGGCGCCTCGCTTGCCAAGCCGGGTATCGTCCCGACTTTCCCGCCCGCCACGCGCCCCAACGCCCATGTCTGTGCTGCTCGCGCCCCGCTCCGCACCGCTCTTCGTCGTGTTCAACCGCGCCTCGGGCCGAGGCGACCGCGATGAGCTCGGTCCGGCCGTCGAGGCCGCCTGCCGCGCGGCGGGCCGCGTCTGCGAGCTGATGCCCGTCGAGGAACCGGGCTGCCTGGTCGAGACCGCGCGCGAGGCGGTGCGGCGCGCGAGGGAGGCCGGCGGCGTCGTCGTGGCCGCGGGCGGCGACGGGACCATCAACTGCGTCGCCCAGGCGGTGCTCGGCAGCGGCTGCGCCTTCGGCGTGCTGCCGCGGGGCACCTTCAACTACTTCGCCCGCACCCACGGCATTCCCGCCGAACTGGACGCCGCGCTGCGGGTGCTGCTCGAGGAGCGCGCGGTGCCGGTCCAGGTCGGCCTGCTCAACGACCGGGTCTTCCTTGTCAACGCGAGCCTGGGGCTGTACTCGCAGTCGCTCGAGGATCGCGAGGTCTGGAAGCGGCAGTTCGGCCGCAGCCGCGCCATCGCCATCGGCGCGGTGCTCGCGACCATCCTGCGCGGTCATCGCAGCCTCGGGCTGACGATCGAGTCGCAGGGCGCGCCGCGCAAGGTCCGCACACCGACGGTCTTCGTCGGCAACAACGCGCTGCAGATGGAGCAGGTCGGCCTGCCCGAGGCGCAAGCCATCGACCAAGGCGCGCTGGCCGGCGTGATGCTCAAGCCGGTGGGCCGCTGGGGACTGCTGAAGCTGCTGGTGCGCGGCGCCATGGGGCGCCTGGCCGAGGCGGACCAGATCGTCAACTTCGCCTTCCGCCGGCTCACCGTGCGCGACCGCCGCATCGGCGCGCGGCGGGTGAAGGTCGCCACGGACGGGGAAGTCCTCTGGATGCGGCTGCCGCTGCATTTCGAGGTTTCGCCCCATCGGCTGATGCTGATCCGTCCCCCCGGCCTGGCGGAGGAACGCCGTCAGGCGCAGGCCAACCTCGCCGAGGCGGAGTCCGGGCGATGACGCTGGTGCTGCAGATGTCCGACCCGCACTTCGGCACCGAACGGCCGATGGCGCTGGCGGCGCTGGAGCGCTTGTGCGGCGAGTTGCGGCCCGATGTGCTGCTGATCACCGGCGACATCACCCAGCGCGCGCGGCCGATCGAGTTCTCCCGCGCCCGGGCCTTCGTCGACAAGCTCGGCATTCCGGCGCGGCTGGTCATTCCCGGCAACCACGACATCCCGCTCTACGCGCTGCCCACGCGGCTGCTGCATCCCTACCAGCGGTATGAACGCGCCTTCGGCCCGGTCCGGGACGACGAGTTCGAGACCGACGATCTGCTGCTGATCGCGCTCAACACCACGCGGCGCTACCGGCACAAGAACGGGGAGCTGTCCGAGCGCCAGATCGAGCGCACCGCGCAGCGGCTGGCCGCGGCGCGCGCCGGTCAGGTGAAGCTGGTGGCGGTCCACCAGCCGGTGGCGGTGACGCGCGCGTCGGACCTGGCCAACCTGCTGCGCGGTCATGCGAAGGCCGCCCGGCGTTGGGCGGAGGCGGGCGTGGACGCGATCGTCGGCGGCCACATCCACCTGCCCTACGTGCTGCCGCTGCACGAGCGTCGACCGGACCTGCCGCGGCCGGTCTGGGCCGTCCAGGCCGGCACCGCGCTGAGCACGCGGGTGCGGGGCGGCATTCCCAATTCGGTGAACCTGATCCGGACCGAGCAGGGGCAGGCGGCGGTCGTCGAGCGCTGGGATGTCGACGAGACCGTGGGCCTCTTTCAGCGGGTGAGTTCGACGCCGCTGACTTGAGGCGCTCTGCGCCGGCGCTTGGCCCAGCGGGCGAGCTCGATGCTGGCGATCGAGATCGTCAGCCAGGCCGTGCCGGAGGCGAAGCCGGCGAGGACGTCGCTGGGGAAATGCACGCGCAGGAAGACGCGGCTCGCGCCGATCGAGAAGGCCAGCCCCGCGGCCGCGATCCAGGCCGGCACGTGCCAGCGCCGCGGCAGCAGCCGCACCGCCAGGTAGGCGAGCATACCCATGGCGATCACCGCGCCCGAGCTGTGGCCACTGGGGAAGCTGAAGCCGTCCTCGGTGAGCCAGTGGGTCGGATGGATGGGGCGGGCGCGCTCGAAGACCTGCTTCAGCGTCGGGTTGAGGGCGCCGTTGCCCAGCATCGCCAGCGCCCAGCCCAGGGCCAGCCCGCGGCGGCGCAGGACCAGCAGGGCCGCGGTGACCACCACGCCCAGCGTGATCAGCGTCTCCCGGTTGCCCACGACGGTGATCAGGTAGAAGGCGCGCAGCGCGAGCTCGGGCACGTGATCGATCATCGCGACGATGAAGGCCTCGTCGAGCTGGCCGAGCGTCGGCTCGGTGTGGAGCTCCTCCGCGATCGTGGCGAAGAGCATCGCGCCGCCGACCAGGCAGGCGAAACCCGCCGCGAAGCGCAGCAGCAGGGCGACGGGCGAGAGCGGCTCGGGCGCCGCGGCGGACGGGCCGCGCAGGGGCAGCAGGCCGCGGGCGACCAGTCCCGCGGTGAGCATCACCAGCAGCAGGAGCGCGGCGTAGATCGCCAGCGCGTGGGCGCCGGCGAAGCGCACGGCCTGGAGAACGGTCGGATCGGGCATGGGCCGATCATCCCAGCATCCAGACGTACCGCTGCATCGAACGCCGATACAGCCATTCGAAGAGGTCGACGGCGACCGACACGTCGTTGCGCTCGTAGACGCCCAGCATGGCCACCACGTAGTCCCGCTTCTCCGCACCGGCGAAGCTCAGCGGCGCGCAGTGCCCGCTGAGCAGCGGGAGGTTGGCGGCGACCCGGCCGGTGCGCTTGTTGCCGTCGGCGAAGGCCTGCAGGTAGGCGATGTGGATCCACAGGAAGAAGGCGGCTTCGACCGGGTTGCGGATGGCCGCGGCCTTGGTGGCGATCTGCTGGAGCATTTCCTCGAGGAGCACACGAGGTCCCGCAGGTTGGTAGGCCGATCCATTGATGTAGACGCTGATGTCGCGCGCCTGCCCGCAACGTTCCGCGGGCAGGAGGCCTCGCATCAGGCAGCCTTGCAGCCGCATCAGCAGGCCGGGCGTGATCCGGTGCGGATGCACGTCGAACACCATTAGCTCCAGCGCCCGGGCGTGGTTCAGGACGAGCCTGGCATCCTCGCCGTGATCGAGCGAATGGTCCTGGAGACGCTGGTCGAGCCGCAGCAGGGCGTCGGTTTCCGCCAGCGTGTATCGGCAACCCTCCAGCGCCGACGAGGACCAGCAGAACTCCGTCATGAAGTCGGTCAGGATGCTCAGCGCGCCTTCGAAATGATGGGGACCGTTCTCCCAGTGCGCGGTGCGGTACAGCGAGTCGGCGAGGGCCGGCGGCAGCAGCGAATCGACGTTGGGCTCGTAGGCATCGAGGAACGCTCGCCGGTAGGGCACGGCGTCGCGGTAGTCGACCGGGATCTCCATGAAGTCGAACATCTGCCGGGACGGCTCGGACCAGGCGGGTGGTCGGGGGCGGGGGGCGAGATAGCTGGCGTCCGGCTCGCGCAGCACCTGGGGCGCCAGGATGGCGGGCGGGTGCGCGCCGTGAGCGGCTCCCGGCTTTCGGGCGTAGAGATTTTCGACTGGCATGGCTGGCCTCCTTCGACAGGAACGAGGCAGCGATGTTGAGAGGCCGTCGATGGCCTTCCGGCCAAAACCGGGTCCGCAGGCGCGGAAGCAACGAAGGATTTGACCGATCCGGACTCGGCGGCCGGCGCAAAGAAAAAAGCCGGACCTTGCGGCCCGGCTCAATCCTTGCAGGAGCGGACGCGGGTCAGGCGTCCGGAGGAGACTCGGTCAATACATCATCCAGCCGTTGCGGGCGACGCGACGCAGCGAGAAGGCCAGGTCCGGGCGCTCGGCCGACTGCTCGGCGGCGGCCTGCAGCACCGCGTCGCGGGGGCGGAGCTCGGCGGCGGCGTTGACGAACTCGACGACCGCATGGCCGGCGCGCAGGGCCAGGCTCACCAGGCGCTCGCCGGCCGCGCTCGCGGCGCGGACGCGGGCTGCGTCGGCAGCCATCACTTGGACATTCAGCGTGGTGGTGATCATGGCGGTTCCCTTCTTGAGGTGGTGTTGGGGGCGCTGGGCGGGTGGCCTTGCGCCATGGCCGAGATATTGCGGTTTTTACGTAGGGCACGCCAATTGCGCTTCGGAATCGGGTCATCACGGCCGGAAATGACCCGTGACGGAATTAGCATCCGGCGCATGAGCACCCCCCGCCCCGTCAACTTCCGGACGCTGGACCTGAACCTGCTGCGCGTCTTCGACGTGGTGATGGAAGAGCGTCATGTCACCCGTGCCGCGCACCGGCTGGCCATCACCCAGCCGGCGGTCAGCAACGCGCTGCGCCGGCTGCGCGAGGCGACGCACGAGGAGCTGTTCATCCCGTCCTCCACTGGCGTCGAGCCCACGCCGCATGCCCAGGCGCTGTGGCCGGTGGTGCGGCGCGCGCTCTCCAGCCTGCAGCAGGCGCTGGAGCCGCAGGTCTTCGACCCGCGCGCCGCCGGCAACACCGTCAGCTTCACGCTGGCGATGGCCGACGCCACCGCCGCCCTGGTGGTGCCGCAGCTGGCGCGGCGTTTCCTGGACGAAGGGATCCATGTCGGTCTGCGGGTGGTGCCGCTGACCACGCGCGACCCGCGCGAGCTGCTGGAGCAGGGCTGGGCCGACCTCGCGATCGGTTTCTTCCCGGACCTGACCGAGCAGTTGCTGGTCGAGGACGACAGCGCCGCCTTCCGCCGCGAGGCGCTCTACGCGAGCCGCTATGTCTGCGTCATGCGCGCCGACCATCCGCTGGCCGCGCCGGGCGCGCTCACGCTGGACGCCTACTGCGCGGCGCAGCACCTGCGGGTGAGCTTCGCGGGGCGGGCGCACGGCTTCGTCGACGACGCCCTGGCGATGATCGGCCGCAAGCGCACGGTCGCGATGACGGTCAACAGCTTCTTCACCGGCACGATGGCGGTGCAGCAGTCCGACCTGATCACGGTGCTGCCCGACAGCTTCGTGCCCGCGACGGGCTTCGCGGGGCAGCTCGCCTGCCGGCACCTGCCGTTCGCGCTGCGCGGCATCGACATCAGCCAGGTCTGGCACGTCCGCGCCGAGCCCGATCCCGCCCAGCGCTGGCTGCGGCAGGTGATCGGCGAGATCTCGGACGTGATCGCCGCCGGCGCGCGGGCGCTGCCTCAGACGGCCTCGCCGGTCGAGCCCGCTGAGCCGGCCTGAGCGACGGGCCCTGCCCGCGCTGCGGGGCACCGTCGGCGGGGCGCCTACCTCCGCCGTACGGGATACGTCAATTCCTGCGTCCGTCCCAGAATTTGTCTCCTTGCCGGGACGGAGGGTGGCGCCTAAAGTGCGCCACTCCTCAGATGAGAGTAATTCTCATCGACAGGCTCCGGTTCCACCGTCCTCCGGGATACCAGCGAAAGAGACCCACGATGCGCTCACTGACGACCTCCTTCCGACCCGCCCTCCGCCCGACCGGGACCGCCGCGGCGCTGACCGGCTTGGCCCTCGCGACGGTGATGGTGCCGGCGGGCGCGCAAGCCGAGGCCCGACCCGGTGGCGAGCTGACGCTCTACACGACGCGCGAGGTCGCGCTGGTCCAGCCGCTGCTGTCGGCCTTCACCGCCCGCACCGGCACCCAGGTCAACACCGTGTTCGTGAAGGACGGCCTGCTGGAGCGCGTCAAGGCCGAGGGCGCGCGCTCGCCGGCCGACCTACTGATGACGGTGGACGTGGGCAACCTGGTCGACCTCGTCGAAGGCGGCGTGACCCAGCCGCTGAAGTCGGCCGAGGTCGAGGCCGCGGTGCCCGCCCACCTGCGCGGCGCGGACGGGCAATGGACCGCGCTGTCGATGCGCGCCCGCGTGCTGTATGCCGACCAGGCGCTCAAGGCCGGCCCGATCCGCTACGAGGACCTGGCCGACCCGAAGTGGAAGGGCAAGGTCTGCACGCGCTCCGGCCAGCATCCCTACAACACCGCGCTGGTGGCCGCGATGATCGCGCACGACGGCGAGGCCCGGACCGAGCAGTGGCTGCGCGGTCTGAAGGCCAACCTCGGCCGCAAGCCGACCGGCGGCGACCGCGACGTGGCGCGCGACATCCTGGGCGGCATCTGCGACGTGGGCCTGGCCAACTCCTATTACGTGGGCCAGATGAAGTCGTCCAAGCCGGGCAGCGACGCCCGCAAGTGGGGTGACGGCATCCAGGTGCTGAAGCCGACCTTCGCCGCGAAGGGGGCCGGCACGCACGTGAACATCAGCGGCGCCGCAGTCGCCAGGCATGCGCCCAACCCCGCGGCTGCGCGGGCGCTGCTGGCCTTCCTGGTGTCCGAGCCGGCGCAGCAGCTCTACGCGCAGACCAACTACGAATACCCGGTGCGTGCCGGCGTCGCGCTGGATCCGCTGATCCAGTCCGCGATCGGGCCGGTCAAGGCGGACACCCTGCCGCTCACCGAGATCGCCCGTCATCGCAAGCAGGCCAGCCTGCTGATCGACAAGGTCGCCTTCGACCAGTGACGGCGTGAGGACGGTGCTCGGCCGGCCGCGTGCGGTCGGTCCGCTCTGGCACGCGACGGCCACCGCGATCGCGCTGGCGGTGCTGGCGCCGCTGGTCGCGCTCGCCTGGACGGCGCTGGGCGCCGGGGCCGCGCACTGGGAGCATCTGATCGCGCATGTGCTGCCGCTCGCGGCGGCGCAGACGGCGACCCTGCTGGCCGGGGTCGGACTGCTGACGGCGCTCGTGGGCACCGGCAGCGCCTGGCTGGTGACGCGCACCGACTTCCCCGGCCGGGCCGTCCTGCAATGGGCGCTGCTGTTGCCGCTGACGGTGCCGACCTACATCGCGGCCTACAGCTACGTCGACCTGCTGCATCCGATCGGCCCCTTCCAGAGCGCCGTGCGCGCGCTGCTGGGTGTCGAGTCGCCGCGCCAGTTCCGCCTGCCCGATGCGCGCTCGATGACGGGCGCGGTGCTGGTGTTGTCCGCCGTCCTCTATCCCTACGTCTACCTGAGCATGCGCGCCATGTTCGCGACCCAGCCGGCCCGGTTGATGGAGGTCGCGCGCCTGCTGGGCGAGGGGCCGTGGGGCGCGTTCCGGCGCGTCGCGCTGCCGATGGCGCGGCCGGCGCTGGCGGTCGGCGTCGGGCTCGTGCTGCTGGAGGTGCTGAACGACGTGGGCGCGTCGGAGTTCCTCGGCGTGGCCACGCTGACCACGACGGTCTACACGACCTGGATCACGCGTTCGGACCTGGGCGCGGCGGCGCAGATCGCCTGCGCGATGCTGGCGATGGTGGCCCTGCTGGTCTGGCTGGAACGCCAGGGCCGGCGGCGGCGTCGCGCCGGCACGGTCCACGCGATGCGGCCCGCGCCGCGGCGCCGGCTGCGCGGCCTGCGAGCGGGGCTCGCGACGGCGGCGGCGGCGCTGCCGGTGCTGATCGGCTTCGTGCTGCCGGCCGGCCATCTGGCGGTGCTGGCCTGGCAGCGCGCCGCCGAAGGGCACGGCCTGTCCGCCCAGGTGCTGGCGGGCGCGAGGCACTCGGCGGGCCTGGCGCTCGGCGTGACCGCGATCGCGGTGGCGGCCGGATTGATCGTCGCCTGGGCCTCGCGTCCGACCGGCGGGGCGGGGCGCCGTCGCGCCTGGTGGCTGGGCAGCGCGGCGCTGGGCTACGGCATCCCGGGCACGGTGCTGGCGATCGGGCTGCTGCCGCCGGCGCTGGCGATGGACGGCTGGATCGCCGGCGCGCTGGGCTGGCCCGGCCTGCCGCTGATGGGCCTGGGCGCGGTGCTGGTCCTGGCCTGCGTGCTGCGTTTCCTGGCGCTGCCCATCGGCGGCGTCGAGGCCGGCCTGGCGCGGCTGCCGGCGCCGCTGGAGCAGGTCGCGCGCAGCCTGGGCGAATCGCCCTGGGGCACGCTGCGACGCGTCCACCTGCCGCTGCTCAGGCCGGCGCTGTCCGCCAGCGCGCTGCTGGTGTTCATCGACGTGATGAAGGAACTGCCTGCCTCGCTGCTGCTGCGGCCGGCCAACTTCGAGACGCTGCCGACGCTGCTGTACGCCGAGGCCGCGCGCGGCAGCTATGAGCACGGCGCGCTCGCGGCGCTGCTGATCGTGGCGGTGGGGCTGCCGGCGGTGCTGCTGTTGAGCCGCGAGCCCGCGCCCGCGTCGCCCGCGGACGACGCGTCCCCCGCATTCATGCCGATGAAGGAGGCGACATGAGCACCCTGGCCCTCGAGGACCTCCAGGTCCGGTATCCCGGCGCGGCCACGCCAGTCCTGCGCGGCCTGTCGCTGGTCCAGCCGCTGGGGACCATCGCCTGCCTGCTGGGTCCGTCGGGCTGCGGCAAGAGCACGGCGCTGCGCGCGATCGCCGGCTTCGAGCCGCTGGAAGCGGGCCGCATCGTGTTGGCGGGGCAGGTCTTGTCCGGCCCGGGCCGGCACGTCGAGCCCGAGCGGCGCGGCGTCGGCCTGCTCTTCCAGGAGATCGCGCTGTTTCCGCACCTGGACGCGGCGGCGAACGTGGGATTCGGCCTGCGGCGCCGGCCGCGCGCCGAGCGCGACCAGCGCGTGCGCGAACTGCTGGCGATGGTGGGCTTGGAGTCACTGGGCGCGCGGATGCCGCACGAGCTGTCCGGCGGCCAGCAGCAGCGGATCGCGCTGGCCCGGGCGCTGGCGCCATCGCCGCGGCTGCTGCTGCTCGACGAGCCCTTCTCCAGCCTGGACGCGACCACCCGCGACCGCCTGGCCGGCGAGGTGCGCGACATCCTGCGCGCCGCCGGCCAGACCGCGTTGATGGTCACCCATGACCCCGACGAGGCCGAGACCATCGGCGACTGGATCGGCGTGATGGACGGCGGGCGGCTGGTCGAATGGCGGCCGACCCGCGCGGCGGCGGTCCAATAGCGCAAAGCTGCGATTGCGGAAATCGCGCGGTCGCGCAGCATCACGGGCTCCCTCATCACGGAGCACCCGATGCGACGCGGACTCACCGGCACCTATGAATATTCGATCGCGGGCGGCGAAACATGCCAGGCCTTCGTGCCGCTGCCCTTGCCGCCGCGGCCCGCGCTGAGCCTCGACGCCGACCTGCAGGAGCGGCTCAATGCCGCCCATCTGGCTCTGGGGCGACTGGATGGACTCTCGCTGCTGATGCCGGAGACCTCGGTGCTGCTCTACAGCTACGTACGCAAGGAGGCGGTGATGTCCTCCCGCATCGAGGGCACGCAGTCGTCCCTCGCCGACCTCTTGATCTACGAGGCGGACGGCGCGCCCGGCTCGCCGCTGGACGACGTGCGGGAGGTGTCCTGTTATGTCGCGGCGCTGGAGCATGGCCGGGACCGCATGCGGCAGGGGATGCCGCTGTGCACGCGCCTGATGAACGACATGCACCGGCGGCTGATGACCCAGGGCCGGGTGCGTGGCAAGGCGCCCGGAGAACTGCGGCGCACGCAGAACTGGATCGGCGGTGCGTCCGCGGCGTCGGCCTCGTTCGTGCCGCCGCCGCCCCATCGGCTCGAGCACTGCCTGTCCGACCTGGAGAGGTTCATCAACGACCAGCCGGAGCGGCATCCCTCGCTGGTCAAGGCCGCGATGGCCCACCTGCAGTTCGAGACCATCCATCCCTACCTGGACGGCAACGGCCGGCTGGGCCGGTTGTTGATCCCGCTGATCCTGGTGAGCGAAGGCGTGCTGCGCGAGCCCTTGCTCTACCTGTCGCTCTACTTCAAGTCGTGCAGGAACGACTACTACGACCTGCTCCAGGCGGTGCGCAAGCACGGCGACTGGGAGTCCTGGCTGTCCTTCTTCGCGACCGCGGTGCAGGTGGCGGCGATGCAGGTGGTGGAGATGACCCTGGCGATCACGCGGCTCTTCACCGTGGACGGGGCGCGGATCCGCCGCGAGGCGCGGGCCGACGAGGACGCGCTGCGCTTGCATCACGCGCTGTTCAGCCGGCCCGTGGCACGCCGGGTCGACATCACCGCCTTCAACGGCCAGGACGCGGCCGCGATCGACCGGGGCGCGCGGGTGCTGACCGGGCTGGGCCTGCTGCGCACCGTCTTCGGCACGGCCGGCGAGCCGATTTACGTCTACACCGCCTACCTCGACCTGCTGAACCGCGAAGCCCCATGAGCGGTCGAGCGGTCGTGCTTTCGCGATCCCGCGCGCCGCCCCTCGGTTTCTCTTGATGCCGCCTTGATGCCATCCGGGCTACGCTCGCCGCAAGCAAGAACGAGTGAGACGCCCCATGCTCATCAACTGTGTCGCCTACCGCGACGGCCGCCGGCTGGCCGATATCCAGCCCGAAGAGATCAGCGACTACGTGAAGCTGCCCGACTGCTTCGTCTGGGTCGCGTTGCGCGATGCCTCCACCGAGGAGGTCCTCGCGATGAAGGAGGAGTTCGACCTGCACGAGCTCGCCGTCGAGGATGCGTTGCACGGGCAGCAGCGGCCCAAGGTCGAGGAGTACGGCGACACCCTGTTCGCCGTCATGCAGACGGTGCAGTTCACGCCGACCGACGAGCTCTGCACCGGCGAGGTGTCCATCTTCGCCGGCAGCAACTTCGTGCTGTCGATCCGCAACCGCGTCGCGCAGAGCCTGCTGGGCGTGCGGGCCCGCGCGGAGAAGGAGCCGCACATGCTCAAGCGCGGTCCCGGCTTCGTGATGTACGCGATCATGGACGCGGTGGTGGACCGCTACTTCCCCGTCATCGAGGCGCTGGAGGCGGAGCTCGACGCGATCGAGGCGCAGATCTTCGAGCCCGGCGTCACCCGCGAGAACATCCGCCGCGTGTATGAGCTCAAGCAGCGCATCACCACCGTCAAGCATGCGGTGTCGCCGCTGCTGGACGCGGTGGGCAAGCTGGTGCGCGGCCGGGTGCCGCCGATCTGCGAGGACACGCGCGAGTACTTCCGCGATGTCTACGACCACCTCGAGCGCATGCAGTCCGCGCTGGACTCCCTGCGCGATACCGCGACGACGGCGATCCAGGTCCATCTGTCGATGGCCACGATCGAGGAGTCCGAGGTCACCAAGCGCCTCGCGGCCTGGGCCGGCATCTTCGCCGCGGCGACCGCCTTCGCCGGCATCTGGGGCATGAACTTCGAGGTCATGCCGGAGCTCAAGTGGCGCTGGGGTTATCCGGCGGCGCTCGGCGTCATCGCCGCGACCTGTGGCGTGCTCTTCTGGCGATTCCGCAAGGCGGGGTGGCTGTAAGAGGGAGCCCGCTCACCCTCACCCCTGACCCTCTCCCGCAAGCGGGAGAGGGAGTTCATGCCAAGCGCGGTTCGGATGCTCTCTCTCTCGCTCGCTCGCTGGAGAGGAGTTCATGCCAAGCGCGGTTCGGATGCCCTCTCTCTCGCTCGCTGGAGAGGGAAGGGCTGAAGGCCGGCACCCGACGAAGTGCGGCCACTTGCTTGACTCCCTCTCCCGCTTGCGGGAGAGGGCAGGGGTGAGGGCCAGCGGTCAGACGAGCGCCGCGATCGCTTGTCCCATCTCGGTCGTGCTGGCCTCGCCGCCGAGATCGCGCGTACGCGGCCCCGACGCCAGCGTCTGCTCGATCGACGCGAGGATCGCGTCATGCGCCTGCTGCTCGCCGAGGAACTGCAGCATCAGCGCCCCCGACCAGATCATCGCCACCGGATTGGCGATGTTCCTGCCGTAGATGTCCGGCGCCGAGCCATGCACCGGCTCGAACAGCGAGGGGAAGTTCCGCTCCGGATTCAGGTTGGCCGACGGCGCCAGGCCGATCGTGCCGGTGGTCGCGGGCCCGAGGTCCGACAGGATGTCGCCGAACAGGTTGGACGCCACCACCACGTCGAAGCGCCCCGGCTGCAGCACGAAACGGGCCGACAGGATGTCGATGTGCTGCTTGTCCACCGTCACCGACGGATAACCCGCGCCGACCGCGTCCGCGCGCCCATCCCACCACGGCATCGAGATCGCGATCCCATTGCTCTTGGTCGCCACCGTCAGGTGCTTGCGCGCACGCGCCTGCGCCAGCTCGAACGCGTACTTCAGCACCCGGTCCGCGCCGAAGCGCGAATAGACCGACTCCTGGATCACGATCTCGCGGTCGGTGCCGGCGTACATCACGCCGCCGAGGTTGGTGTACTCGCCCTCCGTGTTCTCGCGCACGACCAGGTAATCGATCTCGCCCGGCTTGCGGTTGGCCAGCGGGCAGGGCACGCCCTCGAAGAGCCGCACCGGCCGCAGGTTGATGTACTGGTCGAACTCGCGGCGGAACTTCAGCAGCGAGCCCCACAGCGACACATGGTCCGGCACGGTCGCCGGCCAGCCCACCGCGCCGAAGAAGATCGCATCCTGGCCTTGCAGCTGCGCCTTCCAGTCGTCCGGCATCATCTGCCCGGTCTGCTGGTAGTAGTCGCAGCTGGCCCACTCGATGGGGGTGAACTCGAAGCGGATGCCGAAGCGCCGGGCGGCCGCTTCCAGCACGCGCAGGCCCTCGGGCATCACTTCCTTGCCGATGCCGTCGCCGGGAATGACGGCGATCCTGTACGTCTTGCTCATGGTCGTGCTTTCGGTCTTGAAATCAACGGAGGTCGGAAGAGCGGACCGGGTGCGCCGGGCCGCCGCGAGGGGCGACCGATCAGCGCGGGCGATCCGCCGTCGTGATCAGTACGGCGAGCCGGTCGGCGCCGGTTGCGGCGGCGAGAGCTCGAAGTCTGCCGCAAGGCGCCGCGTGGCCTGTGCGAGCAGCGTGACGTCGATGCCCACCGCGACGAAGCTCGCGCCCAGCGACAGGTAGTGCCGCGCGAGCGCCGCGTCAGCGGTCAGCGTGCCGGCCGCCTTGCCGCTGGCGACGATGGTGCGCACCGCCGCGTCGATGGCCGCCTGCACCTCCGGATGCGTCGGGTTGCCGCGATGACCCATGGACGCCGCCAGGTCCGCCGGCCCGATGAACACGCCGTCGACGCCGTCCACCGCACAGATCGACGCGAGGTGGCGCAGCGCGGTGACCGTCTCGGCCTGCACCAGCACGCAGGTCTCGCCGTCGGCCTCGTCGAGGTAGTGCCGACGCAGGCCCCAGCGCGACGCGCGCGCCACCGCCGCGCCGACGCCGCGCACGCCGTGCGGCGGATAACGCGTCGCGGCCACCACCGCGGCCGCCTGCTCGGCGGTGTCGATCATCGGCACCAGCAGCGTCTGCACGCCGATGTCCAGCAGCTTCTTGATGCCGTCCTTGTCCGCATTGACCGCGCGCACCACCGGATGCGACGGATACGGCGCCACCGCCTGCAGCTGCTGCAGCGTGCTGGTCAGCTCATTGGGCGCGTGCTCGCCGTCGATCAGCAGCCACTGGAAGCCGGCCGTCGCGCAGACCTCGGCGCTGTAGGCCTGCGCCATCGACAGCCACAGGCCGATCTGCGGCCGGCGCGCGGCCAGGGCCTGCTTGAAGGTATTGGCGAAATGCATGGCGCTCATGACAGGCCTCCCTGGCAAACGTACTTGATGTGCAGGTAGTCGTCGAGCCCGTGCGTGGAGCCCTCGCGCCCATAGCCGGATTCCTTGACGCCACCGAAGGGCGCCGCCTCGGCGGCGATCGCGCCTTCGTTCAGACCGACGATGCCGCTCTCCAGCGCGTCGGCGACGCGCCAGGCGCGCGCGATGTCGCGCGTGTAGAAGTAGGCGGCCAGGCCGAAGGGCGTGTCGTTGGCGGCGGCGATGACCTCGTCCTCGCGCTCGAATCGGAACACCGGCACCACCGGCCCGAAGGTCTCCTCCTGCCACAGCAGCATGTCGGTCGTCGCGCCGGTGAGCACGGTGGGCGCGAAGTAGTTCGGGCCGGCGGCGACCTCATCGCGCAGGCGGCGGCCGCCGGCGACCGCGGTCGCGCCGCGCGCCAGCGCGTCCCGCACGTGGCGCTCGATCTTCTCGACCGCGCGGGCGTTGATCATCGGACCGATCTGCGAGTCGGCGCGGCTGGCCGGGCCCACGCGGAGCGCGCTCACCCGCGCCGCGAGCCGCTCGACGAATCGATCATGAATGCCCGTCTGCGCGAACACGCGGTTGGGGCACACGCAGGTCTGGCCGCCATTGCGGAACTTGGCCGCCATCAGGCCCTCGACGGCCGCGTCGACATCGGCATCGTCGAACACGATGAAGGGCGCATTGCCGCCGAGTTCCAGCGAGAGCTTCTTCAGCGTGGCGGCCGATTCGCGCGCCAGGTGCTTGCCCACCGGCGTCGAGCCGGTGAAGGTGATCTTGCGCACGCGATCGTCGGCGAGCCAGACGTCCACGACCTCCGGCGTGCGCTCGCGCGACGCGCAGACGATGTTGAGCACGCCCGGCGGCAGGCCGGCCTCGACGGCCAGCTCGACCAGCGCCAGCGAGGTCAGCGGCGTGTCCTCGGCCGGCTTGGCCACGACGGTGCAGCCGGCGGCCAGCGCCGGCGCGATCTTGCGGGCGATCATCGCGGCCGGGAAATTCCACGGCGTGATCGCGGCGACGACGCCGACCGGCTCGCGCAGCGCCAGCATCCGGCGGCCCGCCACCGGCGCGGGAATGACCTCGCCGTTGGCGCGCGTGGCCTCCTCGGCGAACCACTCGACGTAGCTCGCCGCGTAGGCGATCTCGGCGCGACCTTCGGCCAGCGGCTTGCCTTGCTCCTGCGAGATCAGCGCGCCCAGGCGCTCCTGGTCGCGCAGGAGGAGGTCGTTCCAGCGCTTGAGCAAGGCGGCGCGCTGCTTGGCCGGCATCGCGCGCCAGCCGGCGAAGGCCGCGTGCGCGGCATCGACCGCGGCGCGCGCGTCCTCGGCGCGGCTGTCGGGCACCTCGGCGATGCGGCCGTCGTCGGCGGGATCGACGACCGGGAAACGGTCGCCGGCGGCCGCGTCGCACCAGCGACCGGCAATGTGGTTCTGCGTCTGCATGAAGGGACCTGGAGGGGGAGCGAAGTCAGGACGCGGCCGGCGCCGCGGGGTGGGCGGCGGTCGCGATGGCGCGTGAAGCGGGCGGGCCGGCCATCAACTGACGATGCCCAGGTGCCAGGGCACGAACTCGTGGTCGCCCAGGCCCAGCAGCTCGCTCTTGGTCGGCTCGCCGGACGCGGCGCGCAGGATGTGCTCGAAGATCTGCCGGCCCATCTCCTCGATGCTCAGCGTGCCGTCGATGACCTGGCCGCAGTTGATGTCCATGTCCTCCTCGAGGCGCGTGAACATCGGGGTGTTGCTGGCCAGCTTGATCGTCGGCGCCGGCTTGGAGCCGAACATCGAGCCGCGGCCGGTGGTGAAGCAGATCAGGTTGGCGCCGCTGGCGATCTGGCCGGTGACCGCGACGGGGTCATAGCCCGGCGAGTCCATGAACACGAAGCCGTGCTCGTCGATCGGCTCCGCGTATTCGTAGACCTGCCGCAGCGGCGTGGTGCCGCCCTTCATCGCGGAGCCCAGCGACTTCTCGAAGATGTTGGCCAGCCCGCCGGCCTGGTTGCCGGGGCCGACGACGCCGTTGAACTGCCCGTTGTGGCCGCGGGTGTAGTCCTCCCACCAGGCCAGCCGGTCCAGCAGCTTCTGGCCGACCTCGGGGCTGACCGCGCGGCGGGTGAGCATGTATTCGACGCCGTGGATCTCCGGTGTCTCCGACAGGATCGCGGTGCCGCCGTGGCGCACCAGCAGGTCCATGGCCGCGCCCAGCGCCGGATTCGCGCCGATGCCGGAGAAGCCGTCCGAGCCGCCGCATTCCAGCCCGATCTTCAGATGCGCGGCGCTGACCGGCTGGCGCTCAACACTATTGGCGATCGGCAGCATCGCCTCGACGGCGCGGATGCCGGCCTCGATCGTGGCGCGCGTGCCGCCGGTCTCCTGCATCACCAGCGTGCGCAGCGTCTCGCCGGCCACCAGGTGCTGCGACTCCATCAGGCCGGCGACCTGGTTGCGCTCGCAGCCCAGGCCGACGATCAGCGCGCCGCCGAGGTTGGGGTGGCGCACGTAGCCGGCGATCGTGCGACGCAGCAGGTCGAAGTGGGGGCTGGGCGAGGACATGCCGCAGCCGGTGGTCTGCGCGAAGGCGACGACGCCGTCGACGTTGGGATAGTCCTTCAGCCGCTCGGGCGTGAAGTGCTCGGCGATGCGGTTGATCGCCGTTGACGAGCAGTTGACCGACGCGAGGATCCCAATGAAGTTGCGCGTCGCGACGCGGCCGTCGGCCCGCACGATGCCCAGGAAGGTCGCGCGTTCCGCCTCGGGCAGGTAGTCGACCGGTTTCACGTCCGCGCCGAAGGCGGGATCGCGGTGGAACTCGACCAGCGCGATGTTGTGGGCGTGGACGTAGTCGCCGGCCTCGATGTCGCGCGCGGCCACGCCGATCACCGCGTTGTACTTGCGGATCGGCTCGCCCGCGGCGATGCGGCGCGCGGCGATCTTGTGGCCGGCCGGCACCTGCGCTTTCAGGCGCAGGCCGAATTCCGGCAGCACCTGGCCCAGCGCCAGCGCCTGGCGGGCGATCAGCACGTTGTCGTCGGCATGCAGGCGCAGCAGCGGCGAGGCCATCGCGAGCGCGGCCGCACCGGAGGCGGGGGCGATAAAGGCGTCGCTCACGCTCAGCCCTTGGCCAGCAGCTCGCGCAGCTTCAGCCGCTCGATCAACTGCGTGTCCTTGCGGTAGGTGGCCTGGATGTACTTCTCGTAGTCGGGTTGGTCCAGGTACATCACCGGCGCATCGATGCGATCGCAGACGGCGATGAACTCGGGGTCCGCGGTCGCCTTGCGGAAGGCGTCGCGCAGCCGGGCGACGATCGCCGGGTCCATGCCCTTGGGCGCGCCGATGCCGTTGGGCGCGTCGACCACCAGGTCGTAGCCGGATTCCTTCAGCGTCGGCACGGCCGGGAAGTCCCTGGTGCGGGTCTCGCCCCAGGTGACGAGCAGGCGCAGCTTGCCGGACTTGACGTGCGGCGCCCACGAGCTGGAGTCCGCCACCGCGTCCACCTGGCCGCCGAGCAGGTCCTGCAGCGCCGGCGCGCCGCCCTTGTAGGGGATGTGGTTGAGCTGGATGCCGGCGAGCAGGTTGAACTCCTCCATGCCGACATGGGTGGCGCCGCCGATGCCGGCGCTGCCGTAGCTGATCAGGCCGGGCTTGGCCTTCGCGGCGGCGACGAACTCGGCCAGCGTCTTCCACGGCGAGTCGGCCCGCACCGCCAGGCCGAAGGTCTGGCCGTTGACGCGGGCGAGGTAGGTCAGGTCCTTGAGCGGATCCAGCTGCACCGTGCGCAGCTGCGCGAAGCGGGTCACCGAGATCGGCACCTGGCCGATCGTGTAGCCATCGGGCTTGGCCGTCGACAGCACCTTGGTGCCGAGCATGCCGGACGCGCCGGCGCGGTTCTCGATGATGACGGTCTGTCCCAGCACCTTGGCCGCGGCCTGGCACAGCGCGCGCATCGTCACGTCGGCGGTGCCGCCCGCAGGCCAGGGGCAGATGAAGGTGATGGCGCGTTCGGAGGGATAGGCGGCGGCGCGCGCGACGCGCGGCAGCGACAGGGCGCTGGCGCCCAGGCCGGCGGCGCCGGCGAGCAGGACGCGGCGGCGGTCCATGCGGAAGGTCATCGTTGTCTCCTGGCTCGGGATCGAGGTCTGGCTCGGGATCGAAGGCGGGCCTGTCGCGTCGTGTCGCGTGGGCTCTTTGCGTTGCATTGTGGGCATCCGGTCCATGCGGCTCAATTGAAGAACTGGACAGGCTTCATGCCGGAAACGGCATGAAGCCTAAGATGCACGCCCATGAGCCAGATCGACCGCGTCCTGCGTTCCAACCTGAAGCTGCGCCACCTGCAGATGCTGGTCGCGCTCGACCAGTTCCGTCACCTGGGCCGCGCGGCGGAGTTCCTGTCGCAGACGCAGCCGGCGGTGTCGAAGTCGCTGGCGGAGGTCGAGCGCATGTTCGGCCTGGCGCTGTTCACCCGCTCCACGCGCGGCACCGAGCCGACGCCGTTCGGCGAAGCGGTGGTGCGCTTCGCGCGTTCGGTGCTGTCGGACTACGCCCGCACCCGCGACGAGATCGCCGCCGTGGCCAGCGGCGCGGCGGGACGCGTCAGCGTCGGCGCGATGGTGGTGGCGATGCCGGGCCTGGTGGCCGGCGCGGTGGAGCGGCTCAAGCGCCACTCGTCGTTGACGACGGTGCACCTGGAGGAGGGCGACCTGACGCGGCTGCTGCCGCGCCTGCGGGTGGGCGAGCTGGATGTGATCGTCGCGCGGCTGGAGCCCGGCTACGCGGCGCCGGACCTGGCGACCGAGCCGCTGATGGAGGAGGCGATGCGCATCGTCGTGCGGCCCGACCACCCGCTGGTCGGCGGCCGCAAGCGGCGCGAGCCGCCCTGGGCCGAGCTCGCGCGGATGCCGTGGGTGATGCCGCCGCCGTGGGCCTCGTCGCGGATCAAGCTGAACCAGCTGTTCTACGCGCAGCGGCTGGATCCGCCGAGCGACATCATCGAGAGCGCGTCCTTCCTGGTGACGCTGACCTTCCTGCGCCAGCGCGGCGCGGCCGCCTTCGTCGCCGACAACGTGGCGCGTTACCTGGCGCGCGAGGGCTTGGCGAAGGCGCTGCCCATCGACGTGCCGATCGAGCTGCCGCCGGTGGGCCTGCTGACGCTGCGCAACCGGCGCGCGACGCCGGCGGCCGAGCAGTTCATGGCCTGCTGCCGGGAGGTCGCGGCGGCTCAGCCGCCCAGGGCGGCGTCGCGGAAGCTGTCCAGGGCCAGCTCGTAGTTCATCTCGCCGAGCAGCGCGACCAGCCGGTCGCGGTCCGCGTTCCAGCTGTCGACGACATGGCGCCAGGCCGGCGCGAGCGAGCGCGGCTCGGCCTCGTCGTCCGGGATCTCCGCCTCGATCGAGGCCGGCGGCAGGTCCGAGGGCAGCATCAGCCGGGAGGCGACGATGGGCCGGTCGGCATCCTCGTCATAACGTGGGTCGCCGGCGTCGGCATCGATGCCGGGGTCGATGCGCCAGCGGCCGTCGGCTTGCGCGGCGATGCGCGGGCGCAGCCAGGGCTCGTGGGCACGCGGGTTCAGCAGGTGGCAGCTGCGATGGCGGGCGTCCACCACCAGCAGGCTCAGCACCGACCCGCGGCCGTTGGCCAGTTCCTCGACATAGTCCGGATGCTCCGGCGGGCCGTCGACGTCCAGCACGAAGTAGCGGTCGTCCAGCCATTCCCCGGAGCCCGCGATCGAGCAGCCGAAGGTCAGCTCCTGCGGGTAGGGCAGCAGGCGGCCGTCCAGCCACAGCGCGGCGCCGTAGGGCGCTTCGAAGACGGCGCCGTCCTGCGGGAACTCGGGCAGGCGACCGTCCTCCCACCAGACGACGGCGCGGTGCAATCGCCCCGGCGCGTCGGCGATGCGGAAGCCGGCGGTGCGCCATTCGGGCCAGGAGGTCCAGACGCGCGACGCGACGCGCTCGTCCAGACCCATCGCGCGCAGGTCGCGGCTGCTGGCGTGCTGCAACAGATGCTGTGCGAAGTGCCGCCACATCGCCGGACCGAGCGCGCGCGCGATGGGCTCGGCGTCGCGCAGCCAGTCCAGCAGCAGCGGCACGATCGGCGCCTGGCGCGACCAGAGCGCGTGCGCCGCCACCGACTGCGCCCAGCGTCGCTCCAGGGCCCGCAGGCCGCGGGTATCGGGGGCTGCGGCCGGCGGCGGCGCGGGGGGGGAGGGGGAATCGGCGGGCTCCCTGGAGCCGGCCGGAAGATCGGGGAGCCCCACCAGCGAGGGTGGGACGGGGGAGGGCGGCAGGTGGTACAGCGGCATCAGGTCAGGCGCACCGGGGTGGAGAAGCGGTGTCGCGAGCGCTGGTGGGCAGGTGGGATTCCTGGGGCAGGGCGCGCCCGTCGCCGTCGTGGGGGACGCCTGTCGGGCGACGCGGGGGCGGGTCTTGCCCAGGCGCCGCACCATCGGAAAAAGCTGCCGTCGGGGCGTCGGCCGTCCCGTTCAGTCGGAAGCGCTCAGCGCCGCCGACGCCACCACAGCCAGGTCCCGGTGACCCCCATGCCGAAAAGCACGAGCCCGAGCACGCCGGTGATCGCCCGGTGGGCCACGCCGAACAACTCGCCCGCGTGCAGCGGATAGATCCACGCGGTGGAGCGGCCCGCGAGATCGAGCTCATCCCAGCGCTGGCGCGCCAGCACATGGCCGTCGACCGGATGGGCCCAGGCCGAGGACAGCCCGTTGGGATGCGGGTCGCCGGGCAGCTTGAAGCGGATGCGCACCGGGCGCGTGTCCGTGCTGCCGAGCTGCACGAAGCCGACCCGGCCGTCCGGCCAGGCCGCCTGCGCCTCGGCCACGATGGCGTCGAGCGGGCGGCGCTCGCCGTGGTCCTTGCCGACCTGGGGCGGCTTGGGCGCCGCCTCGCCGACCAGCGCATTGAGCCAGCCGCCGATCGGCCGCCAGGCCATCCACGCGCCGCTGGCCACGGTCACCGCGAGCAGCAGGCCCAGCGCCGCGCCGCCGAAGCGGTGCAGGTCGAAGAGGCCGCGGGTGGTGCCCTTGTCGAGCTTGAGCCCGAAGGCGTGGCGCCACTGCGCCGCCGTCGTCGGCCACCACAGGACCAGCCCGGTGACCAGCAGCGCGAGGTAGGCCAGCGCGGTGAACGCGAGCACCGCCTTGCCGGTGTCCCCCAGCAGCAGCGCGCTGTGCAGCTCGAACACCAGGTTCGCGAGCCCCTCGGCCTCGCCGCGACGGCCGAGTTCGGCCACGGTGACCGGGTCCAGGTAGAGCGAGCCTTCCCAGGCCGGGCCGCGCACCATCACGCGCAGCGATTCGCCGGGCTCGCGCGGCGGCCGGATCGTCATCGTCGACTTCGGGCCGAATTCATCGGCAACGCGACGGCGCAGCGTTTCCAGCGGCGTGGTCGACGCCTGAGCGACGGGCCCGACGGGCGAGGCGCCGGACGCTGTCGCGGCGGCCACCGGCGCGCGGAAGAGCTCGGGATGCATCGCCTCGTCCAGCGGGCGCAGCACCGTCATCAGCGCGCCCAGCAGCGCCGCCGCGGTGAGCAGCAGGCCGAGCGTCAGCCCGGTCCAGCGGTGCAGCCAGATCCAGACGCGGCGGGCGGTCATCAGCGCCATGGCGTGCTCGCTCCCGGGCCGGCGGTCAGAAATCGACCTTGGCGGTGAGGCGCAGCGTGCGCGGCGCGCCGACGCCCAGCAGGCCGTTGCCGGCGGTGCTCCAGTAATTCCTGTTGGACGCGTTGTCGAGGTTGGCCTGCAGGTTGACCGCCTTGTCGAAGATCCGCGTCTGGTAGCGAGCGCCCAGCGACAGCGTCTGGTAACCGTCGACCCAGGCCTGGTTGCTGTTGTTCACCGCACGCTTGCCGACGTGATAGACCCCGGCGTTCAGCGCCAGGCCCGGCACCATCGGCAGCCGGTACTCGCCGAACACGCCCAGCGTGTTCTTCGGCGTGTTCTCCGGCGTCTTGCCCAGCTCCAGCGGGTTGCCAGTGCCGACCTTGGTGATCTCCGCGTCCAGCACCACGCCGGAGACCACCAGCGCGAAGTCGCGGCCGATCTCGCCGCTGGCGGAGAACTCCAGGCCGCGGTAGCGGGTCTCGCCGCCGACCTGGTAGACGCGGTTGATCGTCGTGGCCAGCGGGCGGTCCGTCTGGAACAGCGCCGTCTGCAGCAGCACCGCGCCCAGGCGGGCCTTCACGCCGAGTTCGTGCTGGCGGCTCACCGCCGGCGGCAGCACCTGGCCGAAGTTGTCGGTGTTCAGCGGCGCGGTACCGGTCTCCTCCAGGCCGCGCAGCGCGCTGGCGTAGACGCTCAGGTCCTTCAGCGGCTTCCACATCACCGAGACGTTGGGCGTCACCTTGTCGGCGCGGTAGGTCGGCACCGGCGACGAGGGACTGCTCGCCTCGCTGCGGTACACCGTCTTGCGCAGGCCGGCCAGCAGCTGCCACTGCTCGCCGAAGCTGATCCGGTCGAAGACGTAGAGGCCGCGGTCGTTGACCTCGGACGGGAAGCCAGTCTGCGTCAGCGTCGGGCTGACCGGCGCGATGTCGACCGGGTCGTACAGGTTCTGCGCCGCGCGCGCCGTGCCGTTGAACCAGCCGGCCGAGGCGCGCCGGTTGTGGGTGGCGCCGATCGTCAGTTCGTGGCCGATGCCGGCCGTGTCGAAGCGGCCGATCGCCTCGACGCGGTGGTTGGTGTTGGTGTACTCCTGGCCCTTGAGCACCGAGATGTTGGCGGTGCCGGCGCCGGTCTGCGTGTTGTAGTTGGTCAGCGTCGTGTAGTTGCGGTCGCGCTGGGTGTTGGCGCGGCCGGACTCGACGCTCAGCACCCAGTCGTCGCTGAGCGCGAAGTCGCCGCGCACCAGGACGTTGGTGGCCTCGGCGTCGTAGCGGGCCCATTCGGGCGCGATGTTGGTGGTGTTGTCCGGCACGCGCGGCAGCGTGATCACGCCGTTGACCGCGGCCGGCAGCGTGATCGCGCCCTGCTCGCTGACGTTCTTGCGGTAATGCTCGACGTCCACCTTCAGGTTGGCCCACGAGGTCGCACGCCAGTCGTAGGCGACGGACACCAGGTCGCGGTGGCCCTCGTAGCGGTCGATGCCGGTGGCTTCCTTGCTGGTGACGGCGTTCAGGCGCAGGCCCATGCTGTCGTCGGCGCCGAAGCGGCGGCCGATGTCGACGTGGGCCTTCATGCCGCCGTGGTCGTTGAAGGTGGTCGTCAGCGAGGTGACCGGCGTCGGGCCGGCCCGCTTGGTCACGAAGTTGACGATGCCCGAGGGCGGCACCATGCCGTAGTACATCGACGACGCGCCCTTCAGCACCTCCACCTGCTCCTTGTTCTCGAGCGGGATGTCGATCAGGTTGACGATGGGCAGGTTGCCGTTGAGGCGGTAGTTGCCGCGGTTCTCGACGACGATGCCGCGGATCGACAGGTTGTCGTAGGTCGAGCCGCTGACCTGCGAGCGGGTCACGCCGGCGGTGTTCTTCAGCGCGTCGTACAGGCCCTGCGCGGCTTGCGCGTCGAGCAGGTCGCGCGACATCACGCTGTTGGTCAGCGGCACGTCCAGCGGGTCCTGGTCGCGGAAGGCGCCGACCCGCACCGTCGTCGGCGCGAAGGTCTTCTTGCGCACGCCGTTGACGGTGACTTCGTCCAGCAGCTTGGCCGGCGCCGGGGCGGACGCTGTCGCGTCTGTCGCCGTGGATGGCGCGTCGGATGGCGCTGCGGATTGCGCGGCAGCCGCCAGCGGGGCCAGCAGCGCGAGGACGGAGAGGGAAATCAGGGACCGGCGCGGCGAGGCGCCGCGGGACGCGGTGGACGACATGGACGTGGACCGGGGGACCGGAGATCAGGGATTCGGGGGAGGTGGGCCGGGGAGGCCCGCGGCGCGGCGATGGGCCGTGCGTGCTCAGCTAACGCGATACGTTATCAAATGCGAATAGTTCGCAACATTCGGGTCCCCGGATTTCGTGCGCAGGACGCGCGCGGGCACCCCGATCGGGTGGAATCGCAACGAAACCGTGGCGGGAGCGCCACCGTTTGGAGGGTCTCCGGGCCGGTCGTCGCGCGTGGAGCGGGGAGCGAGGGGGTCGGGAAGACGTCCGAATCCTGCCAGACGGCGGCAGGGGTCCGGGCCTAGGATGCGCCGTTCTTCTTACCGAAGACCGCCCCATACACCCTTCACGAGGCCCTCAAGATGACCACCGCATCCCCCACCGCCGCCGACAAGTCCGCCGCCCTGTTCGCGTTGCATCAGCGCCCGGGTCCCTTCGTCATCGCCAACGCCTGGGACATCGCGTCGGCGCGGATGCTGGAGGCGGCGGGCTTTCCCGCGCTGGCGACCTCGAGTGCCGCGGCCGCCGAGGCCATCGGCCGGCGCGACGGCCAACTGACCCGCGACGAGACCCTGGCCCACATCCGCCAGCTGGCCGGCGCGACGCCGCTGCCGCTGAGCGCCGACCTGGGCAACGGCTTCGGCCACCGGCCCGAGGACTGCGCGCTGACGATCCGCCTGGCGGCGGAAGCGGGCGCGGTCGGCGGATCGATCGAGGATGCGTCGAGCGAGGGCGGCGCGCCCATCCTCGACTTCGACCTGGCCGTCGAGCGCGTCGCCGCCGCGGTCGAGGCCGCGCGGGCGTTGCCGGTCCCCTTCCTGGTCACGGCGCGCTCGGAGAATTTCCTGCACGGCGTGAACGACCTCGAGGACACGATCCGCCGCCTGCAGGCCTTCGAGCGCGCCGGCGCCGACGTGCTGTTCGCGCCGCTGCTGCCCGACCTGGACGCGGTGCGCCAGGTCTGCGCGTCGGTGTCCAGGCCGGTGAACTTCATGGCCGGCATCCCGGGACGCTCGTTCAGCGTGCGCGAACTGGGCGAGGCGGGCGTCAAGCGCGTGAGCCTGGCGATGTCGCTGTTCCGGCATGCGATGAAGGCGGCCCGCCTGGCCGCCGAGGAGATCCGCGACCGCGGCACCTTCGGATATCTCGATCCGCGCTGAAGGCGGCGCGCGGGGTGGAGGGAACGACACTTGCTCGCTTCGGCGCGCCCGTTCCCCCGTCACTGGAGTCCCCGATGAAGATGCTTCTCGCCGCCGCGCTCGCGGCGCTCTCCCTCGCCACGTCGGCGCAGGCCGCTCCCGCTTACGGCGCCAGGCTCGAGGGTTTCGAGTACCCGTACCCGCAGCAGCGCTTCAAGCTGAATTCGCAGCGCCAGGCGCTGGAGATGGTCTACATGGACGTCGCGCCGACGGCGCCGCCCAACGGCCGCACCGCGGTGCTGCTGCACGGCAAGAACTTCTGCGGCGCGACCTGGGCGGAGACGATCGCGGCGCTCGCCGGTGCGGGCTACCGCGTCGTGGTGCCGGACCAGGTCGGCTTCTGCGCCTCGACCAAGCCGGTCGGTTACCAGTTCAGCTTCAATCAGCTCGCCGCCAACACGCAGGCGCTGCTGCAGTCACTGGGCATCGCCAAGGCGACGGTGATCGGCCACTCGATGGGCGGCATGCTGGCGATGCGCTACGCGTTGCAGTACCCGGCGCAGGTCGAGCAGCTCGTCGCCGTCAACCCGCTGGGGCTGGAGGACTGGCAGGCGGCGGGCGTGCCGTACGCGACCATCGACCAGTTGAACGCGCAGGAACTGAAGACGACGGCCGAGAGCATCAAGGCCTATCAGCTGCGTTTCTATTACAACGGCCAATGGAAGCCGGCCTACGACCGCTGGGTCGAGATGGCCGCCGGCCTGTATGCCGGTCCGGGACGTGAGCTCGTCGCCTGGAACCAGGCCCAGACCTCCGAGATGATCTTCACCCAGCCAGTGGTGCATGAGTTGCCCCATCTGCAGGTGCGGACGCTGCTGATGATCGGCGGCAAGGACCGCACCGCGCCTGGCGCCAACCGCGCGCCCAAGGCGATCGCCGAGCAGCTGGGCGACTACGCGACGCTCGGCCGCACGACCGCGAAGATGATCCCCGGCGCCGCGCTGGTCGAGTTCCCGGCGCTGGGCCACTCGCCGCAGGTCGAGTCGCCGAAGGAATTCCACGAGGCCCTGCTGAAGGGACTCGCGGCCCGATGACGACCCGGAAGTGGATCGAGGCCACGCCGACATCCCGGCGCCCGCGCCTGCTCAGCTGACCGGCAGGTTGCTGGGCGCCGTCTTCAGCGCCGGGGCGTGGGCCTTCTTGCGGTAGAGCTGCGCCGGCCGGTGGCTGCCGCCGCTGGTGAAGGCGCCGGGGATTTCCTCGATGACATCGAGTTCCTCGATGCGGCGGCGGAATCCGCGCTTGTCGAGCACCGCGCCGAGCACCTGCTCGTAGGTGCGCTGCAATTCGCCGAGCGTGAACTGCGCCGGCATCAGGTGCACCGGCAGCGAGGAGTACAGCGTCTTCGACCGCAAGCGATCGACGGCGGTGCGCAGGATCTGCGCATGGTCGAAGGGCAGCGAGCGCAGGCCGTCGACCGGCGCCCAGCGGAAGCGCCCGCCCGACGGCTCGCCCACCGGCGCCGGCACGACCGCGTAGTAGCTCACCGACAGCGACCACCCGCGCGCATCGCGATGCATGCCGGAGAAGGTCCTGAGCTGCTCCAGGTAGGGCGACACCACCCCCGCCTTGTCCCGCAGGATGCGCGCCGCGGCCTCGTCGGCGTCCTGGTCCTGGTCGGTGTGCACCCAGCCGCCGGGCAGCGTCCAGGCGCCGAGCGCCGGCGTCTTGTCGCGTCGTGCCAGGCCGGCATGCAGCGCGCCGTCGAGCAGGGTCAGCAGCACGATGTCGACGGTGACGATGGGGCGTTCGAAGTCCACGGCGCCAAGCTTAGTGCGAAAGGGCACGAATTATGGGCGGTCACATCCTCAGACGTCAAACCGTTTCCTGGAACACAGGAAATATGCGGATACAAATCGTGGCTTCTGATCCGGGTGTTGCGATGTTGACTTAGTGCAAACAAGCACGAAGAGGGGTATGCTGTCGCCACGACATCACGAAGACCGAAACGGAGTGCCCATGGACCGCCAAGCCCAACTGCTCATCGTCGATCCGCAGAACGACTTCTGCGACATCCCCGGCGCCGCGCTGCCGGTGACTGGCGCGGACGCGGACATGAAGCGCCTGGCCGCGCTGGTGGACCAGGCCGGCGATGCGATCGGCGACGTCGTCGTGACGCTGGACTCGCACCCGGTCTACGCGATCGAGCGCCCGGCCTTCTGGCAACAGCCGGGCGCGGAGGGCGTGCCGCAGCCGGTCGCGCCATTCACGCAGATCCGCGCGGCCGACGTGCGCGAGGGCCGTCACGCCCCACGTGACCCGGCGCTGCGGGACGCGGTGCTGCGCTACCTCGACGCGCTCGAAGCCAGCCCGAGGAAGTACGTGCTGATGGTGTGGCCGACCCACTGCGTCGTCGGCACCTGGGGCCACAACCTGCATGGCGCGCTGGCCGACGCCCTGGGCCGCTGGGAATCGGCGCGCCTGCGCACGGTGGAGAAGGTGCTGAAGGGCCTGAATCCGATGACCGAGCAATACAGCGCCGTGCGCGCCGAGGTGCCGGTCGACGACGACCCGCGCACGCAGACGAATCAGGCGCTGGTCGACCGCATCGTCGACTTCCCCGGCCTGAGCTTCATCGCCGGCGAGGCCAGCAGCCATTGCGTCGCTGCGACGGCGGAAGACCTCTTCGCGGCGATGACGCCCGAGCGGCTCGCGCGGGTCGTGCTGATCGAGGATGCGATGAGCGCGGTGGGCGGCTTCGAGGCCGGCGCCTCGGCCTTCGTCGAGCGCGCCCGCGCGCTGGGCGTGCGGACGATGACGGCGGCGCAGGCGCTCGGCCTGCTGTCGGCCTGAGCGGGGTGGCTTCATGAACGACACGCCTGTCATCCGCTCCCTGCTGGAGACCGACCTCTACAAGTTCACGATGTGGCAGACGCTGCTGCATGCCTTCCCGGCCAACGATGCCGAGTACCGCTTCGTCTGCCGCAACACGCCCGCCTTCCCGCTGAGCGAGCTCTGCGAGGCGGTCAACCGCGAACTCGACCACCTCTGCACGCTCGGCTTCAGTGACGAGGAACTCGCCTACCTGGGCGGGCTGCGCTTCATGAAGGCCGACTTCATCGACTTCCTGCGCATCTTCCGTTTCCAGCGGCGCTTCATCGAGGCGCGGCCGGGCGAGGGCGCCGAGGCCGGGCAGCTGGTCATCGTCGCCAAGGGGCCGCAGGTCCACGTGATGGGCTTCGAGATCTTCGTGCTGGCGATCGTCAACGAGCTCTACTTCCGCCGCCTGTGCGCGGGCCGCGAGCGCGAGGTGCTGGCCGAGGGCCGCGCGCGGCTCGCGACGAAGGCGGCCCGCCTGCGCGACTACGCTGCGGCCGTGCCCGCGACGCTGGGCGCCGAAGCCCATCCCTTCGAGTGCTTCGACTTCGGCTTGCGCCGCCGCTTCTCCGGCGCCTGGCACGACGAGGTCGTCGCCACGCTCAAGCGCGAGGCCCCGCAGGTCTTCAAGGGCTGCTCCAACGTGGCGCTGGCGCGGCGTCACGGGCTGGTGCCGATCGGCACGATGGCCCACGAGTACCTGCAGACCTGGCAGGCGGTGGGCGTGCAGCTGCGGCTGTCGCAGCGGGCGGCGCTGGAGGGATGGGTGCAGGAGTTCCGCGGCGACCTCGGCATCGCGCTGACCGACGTGATCGGCATGGACGCCTTCCTGGCCGACTTCGACCTCTACTTCGCCAAGCTCTTCGATGGCCTGCGGCATGACTCGGGCGATCCGGTCGAATGGGGCGAGAAGGCGCTCGCGCATTACGCGGCGCTGCGCATCGATGCACGGACCAAGCGACTGGTGTTCAGCGACGGGCTCGACACCGACGAGGCCTTCCGCTTGCATGCGCACTTCGCCCGGCGCGTGCCGGTCGGATTCGGCATCGGCACGCACCTCACCAACGACCTCGGGCCCAAGCCGCTGAACATCGTCATGAAGCTGGTGCGCTGCAACGGCCAGCCGGTGGCCAAGCTGTCCGATGCGCCCGGCAAGACGTTGTGCGACGACCAGACCTTCCTCAACTACCTGCGGCAGGTCTTTCGAGTGAGGGCCAGCTGAGGAGCGAAGTCATGCTCAAGATCACCATCGCGCAAATCAACCCCACCATCGGCGACCTCGAAGGCAACCTGGCGCTGCACCTGGACGCGGCGCGGCGCGCCCGGCACGACGGCGCGGACCTGGTCGTCTTCCCGGAGCTGTCGCTGACCGGCTACTACCCGGCCGACCTGCTCGACGATGAAGACTTCCGCGAGCGCCTCGACCGCGCGATGGCGGCGCTGCTGGCGGCCACGCGCGAGGTGAGCTCGCTGCACTGGGTCGTCGGCGCGCCGACCCGCAACCCGGGCGCCGGCAAGGCCTTCCGCAATTCGCTGCTGGTGATCCGCGATGGCGAGCTGCTGCTGGACTATCACAAGCAGCTGCTGCCCACCTACAACGTCTTCGACGAACGGCGGCACTTCGAGCCCGGGCCGGACGTCGCCCGCGTGCTGCGCATCGGCGGCGCGCAGGTGGGCTTCATGATCTGCGAGGACGGCTGGAACGACGACGGCAAGGACTACACCGTCAATCCGTTCCAGCGCCTGGCGGATTCGGCGCCCGACCTGATCGTGTCGATCAACGCCAGCCCCAGCCATGTCGGCAAGCGCGAGCTGCGCCACGAGGTCTTCCGCGCTGCCTGCTGGCGGCATCGGCTGCCGCTGGTCTTCGTCAACCAGATCGGCGGGCACGACCAGCTGGTCTACGACGGCGCGTCCTTCGCGATCGAGCCCGAGCCGGGCGTCGTCTTCGAGGCCCGGCGCTTCGAGGAGCAGGTCGTCACCCTGGGCTTCGAGGTCGACCGCGGCCACTTCGCGTCGCTCGACGGCGGCGCGCTGCCGCCGGCGTCCCCCGGGCTGGACACGATGGCCTTCTATCGCCGGCAGATCGTGCTGGGACTGCGGGACTACGCGCGGCGCTGCGGCTTCGAGCGCGTCGTCGTCGGCGCGTCCGGCGGCATCGACTCGGCGCTGACGCTGGCGCTGGCCGTCGAGGCGCTGGGCGCGGACCGGGTCATGGCCATCACCATGCCGTCGCGTTTCTCGTCGAGCGGCAGCGTCGACGACTCGAAGGCGCTGTGCGATCGGCTCGGCATCGCGCTCGAGGTCTGCCCGATCGAAGACATCGTCGGCCAGGTCGGCGAGACCCTGGCCGCCAGCACGCTGGCACTGCGGCCATCCGGCCTGGCGCTCGAGAACCTGCAGGCGCGTGTGCGCGGCACGCTCCTGATGACCGTGTCCAACGCGCGCGGCCACCTGCTGCTGACCACCGGCAACAAGAGCGAGATCGCCGTCGGCTACTGCACGCTCTACGGCGACACCAACGGCGGCCTCGGCCTGATCGGCGATCTCTACAAGACCGAGGTCTTCGCGCTGAGCCGCCACCTCAACGAGGTGGCCGGCCGCGAGCTCATCCCCCCCGCCATCCTGGACAAGCCGCCGAGCGCCGAGCTGGCGCCCGACCAGTGCGACACCGACAGCCTGCCGCCCTACGAGCTGCTGGACGAGGTGCTGAAGCTGCTGATCGAGGGCGAGCGACTGGCCGCCGACGAACGCGCCACGGCGGAGGCGGCCATCGCCGCGCTGCGCGGAAGCGACGAAGGTCAGGCGCTGCTCGCGCGGATCAAGGGCATGATCGCGCGCAACGAGTACAAGCGCCGCCAGGCGCCGCCGATCGTGCGGCTGCGCGCCCGGGCCTTCGGCAGCGGCCGGCAGTTGCCGATCGCGGCGCGGCACTATTGAACCGAAGCGCCGATGACCGCATCGGCGCGCATCGAACGCGAGGAAGGACAAGGCATGACCCGCAAGACCGTCGCCGTGGTGGTGGGCCGTTGGCAGCTGGTGCATCAGGGGCAGGAGGCGCTGTTCCAGGCGGCCTTCGGGCTGGCGGATGAGGTGATCGCGGTGCTGGGCTCCTCGTACAGGGCGCGTGATCCGCGCAATCCCTTCGTGCACGAGGAGCGTCGCCAGATGCTGCTGGCCAACCTGAGCGAGGCGCAGCGGCAACGGCTGCACGTGCTGCCGGTGCGCGACTACTTCGACGACCGGCGCTGGAACGCCGCCGTGACCCTGGGCGTGCGGGCACTGGCGGGCGAGGAGGCCGACATCGTGCTGGTGGGTCATCGCAAGGACCACACCAGCTACTACCTGAACAACTTCCCGCGCTGGCGGCAGCAGTTGGTGGACCGTCTGGCCGACGTCGACGCCACGGCGATGCGGCAGGTGTTCTTCGAGGCCGAGGATCCGGACGCGGCGCTGACCGTCATGACGCCTTACGTCAGCGCGCCGGTGCGCGCGTGGCTGCAGGCCTGGAGCCGCCTGCCCGAATACGCGCGGCGCAAGGCCGAGCATGCGGCGGTGGCGAGCTATCGGAAGAAGTACACCGCGGTCGCGTACATGACCGGCGACGCGGTGGTGACCGTCGGCGACCATGTGCTGCTGGTGCGGCGCAAGGGCCCCTTCGGCGAGGATCTCTGGGCCGTGCCCGGCGGCCACCTCGACCGCGGCGAGAAGCTGGTGGCCTGCGCGATCCGCGAGCTGATCGAGGAGACGCGCTTTCCCCTGCTGCCGGCCTCCATCCTCGCGGCGCTGCACGGGGTCGCCACCTTCGAGGACCCGCTGCGCAGCGCGCGCGGCCGGCTCATCACGATGGCCCACCACTTCAAGTTCCCGGCCATGGGCACGCTGCCGGAGGTCGTCGGCTGCGACGACGTGAAGGAGGCGCGCTGGTTCCATCGCGATGAGTTGGCGGCGATGGAGTCGCGCCTGTTCGAGGACCACTTCGTGATCCTCGATCACTTCCTCGGACTGATCGAGGACTGATCGGGGCCGATCGGGGGTTATCGGGGGCGCCGGTCAGAACGGCAGGCCGATGTAGTTCTCGGCCAGCACGCGGCGGGCCGCCTCCGACCCGAGGAGGTAGTCCAGCTCCGCCTCCTGCAGCTTGGCCTGGAAGGCCGGTTCCTGGTCGAAGTTGTGCATCAGGCTGGTCAGCCACCAGGAGAAGCGCTCGGCTTTCCACACGCGGGCCAGGCAGCGGGCGGAGTAGTGGTCCAGCCCGGCATCGCTGCGCTCGCGGTAATGCTCGATCAGGGCCTGCGACAGGTAGCGGACGTCGGAGGCCGCGAGGTTCAGTCCCTTCGCGCCGGTCGGCGGCACGATGTGGGCCGCGTCGCCGGCCAGGAACAGGCGGCCGAAGCGCATCGGCTCGGCGACGAAGCTGCGCAGCGGCGCGATGCTCTTCTCCAGCGACGGACCGGTGACCAGCGCCGCCGCCGCCTCGGGATCCAGCCGCCGGCGCAGCTCGTCCCAGAAGCGGGCGTCGGTCCAGTCCTCCACGCGCTCGCCCAGCGGTACCTGCAGGTAGTAGCGGCTGCGGGTCGGCGAGCGCATGCTGCACAGGCTGAAGCCGCGCGCATGACGGCTGTAGATCAGCTCGTCGGCCACCGGCGGCGTGTCGCTGAGCAGGCCCAGCCAGCCGAAGGGATAGACCTTCTCGTAGAGGCGGATCGCGTCCGCCGGGACGCTCGCGCGGCACACGCCGTGGAAGCCGTCGCAACCGGCGATGAAATCGGCATGGATCTCGACCGCTTCGCCGCGCACCGTGCATCGCGCGCGGGGCTTCGCGGTGTCGAAGCCGTCGATGCGGACCTCGGCCGCCTCGTACAGCGTGGGCAGCCCGGCGGCGTCGCGCGCGGCCATGAGGTCGCGGGTGACCTCGGTCTGGCCATAGACCAGCACCCCACGCCCGCCGGTGAGCTGGCGCAGGTCGATGCGATGCCGCACGCCGCCGACCGCCAGCTCGAAGCCGTCGTGGACCAGCCCCTCGGCATGCATGCGGGCGCCGACGCCGGCGTCGTCCATCAGGTCGGCGGTGCCTTGCTCCAGCACGCCGGCCCGGATGCGCGAGAGCACGTGGTCGGCGGTCTGGCGCTCGACGATCAGCGTGTCGATGCCGGCGCGGTGCAGCAACTGGCCCAGCAGCAGGCCCGAGGGTCCGGCGCCGACGATCAGCACCTGGGTTCGCAATGTCTTCATGGCAATCCGGCCTTCTGGCGAGGCGCGTGGCGTTGTCTCCGATGGGCGCAGCCTACGGCGCGGACGATCCGCGGTGAATGGACGGCGCCGACGCGCGCTTGCACAATCCGAACCTATGCCCGAATCGCGCCCAAAGTCCTCTTCCCGATCACGCGCCGGCGCGACGCCGGTGTATTCCCTCTACGGCGAGGAAGGACAAGCGCCGGCCCTGGACGGGCTGCACCTCGAATCGATCGCCGAGCGCAGCCGCTTGCACAATTGGGAAATCCAGCCGCATCGGCACGGCGCGCTGGTGCAGCTGCTGCTGATCGAGCGCGGCCGGGTCGTGGTCCGCATGGACGAGGACGAGCGCGAACTGCGTGCGCCCGCGCTGGTGTGGGTGCCGGCGCTGGCGGTGCACGGCTTCCGCTTCGCGCCGGAGACGGAAGGGCTGGTCGTGACGCTGGACCAGGGCCGGCTGCGGGACTTGCTCGATCACCTGCCGGACCTGCTGGAGAGCCTTTCCGAGCCGCGGCTGGTGCCGCTGGAACGCGGCGCGACGGTGACGCGCGCGCTGTTCGCGGTCGGCCATGGGCTGAGGGAAGACTACGCCGGCGCGGCGGCCTGGCGCGGTCCGGCGCTGGACCACGCAGTAGCGCTGCTGGCGACGCAGGCGGCGCGTTTCGGCGCCGCGGAGCCGGCGACCCATGCGGCCGGCGAGGGCCGCGCCTTGCAGCACCTGGCCCGCTATCGCGAGCAGGTCGAGCGCCACTACCGGCGCCAGCCGCCGGTGGCCGAGCTGGCGGCGCCGTTGGGCATCACGCCGACGCAGCTGAACCGCCTGTGCCGCCGCCATCTGCACTGCTCGGCGCTCGCCGTCCTGCACCAGCGCGTGCTGCTGGAGGCCAAGCGCGAGCTGGGCTACACCAACCTGATGGTCCGCCAGATCGCCGACGGCCTGGGCTTCGCCGACCCGGCCTACTTCACGCGCTTCTTCCTGAAGCACACCGGGCGCGCGCCGACCGAATGGCGCGAGCACGGCGGCGGACGCTGACGGCCGCGGCCGCTGATGACGGACGCGTGCCGTCGCGGTGGATCACAGGCCCAGGTCGCTCAGGCCGGGATGGTCGTCGGGGCGGCGGCCCTGCGGCCAGAAGAACTTGCGGTCCGCGGCCTGGATCGGCTGATCGTTGATGCTGGCGTGGCGGTGGGTCATCAGCCCCTGCGCGTCGAATTCCCAGTTCTCGTTGCCGTGGCTGCGGAACCAGTTGCCAGCGTCGTCACGCCATTCGTAGGCGAATCGGACGGCGATGCGGTGGCCCTCGAAGGCCCACAGTTCCTTGATCAGGCGGTAGTCCAGTTCACGCGTCCACTTGCGCTCCAGGAAGGCCTGCGCCTGCGCGCGACCGCGCGGGAACTCCGCGCGATTGCGCCACTGCGTGTCCGGGCTGTAAGCCAGCACGATGCGCGCCGGGTCGCGGCTGTTCCAGGCGTCCTCGGCCAGGCGGATCTTCTGGATCGCGGTGTTGCGGGTGAACGGGGGCAGGGGCGGGCGGGAGTCCATGTCGTTGGCCTTTCATTGGGAAACATCGGGTAGACAGGTCTGTCTACGTCGGCATTCTGTCGAAGGTAGACAGGTCTGTCTACAATGGCCGCATGAACGACATCGACGGCAGCGTGGACATCGGCGAGCTGCCCGCCCGCGACCGCATCCTGCGCACCGCGCACGACCTGTTCTATGGCGAGGGCATCCGGGCGACCGGCATTGACCGCGTGATCGCCGCGTCCGGCGTCACCAAGGTCACCTTCTATCGGCACTTCCCCAGCAAGAACGATCTGATCGTGGCCTACCTCGACATGCGGCACGCGCGCTGGATGGCGTGGTTCAGCGAGGCGCTCGCCCGCCATGGCGACCGGCATCCAGGCGCGCTCGCGCTGGTGCCGACGATGGGTGAATGGTTCCGTGGCGAGGCCCTGGGCGACTACCGCGGCTGCGCGTTCCTCAACGGGGTGGGCGAGATGGGACCCGCGTTGCCCGAGGTGGTCGAGATCACGCGGCGCCACAAGCAGGACATGACGGACGCGATCGCCGGGCGCTTGCCCGCTTCGCGGCAACGCCGGAAGCTGGCGGCCGCGCTTGCCCTGGCCGTCGATGGCGCGATCGTGCAGGCCCAGTTCGCGGACGACCCCGCGCCGGCGCTGAAGGGCCTGCAGCTGATCGTCGAGTCGCTGACTGGCGATACCGCCTGACGAGCGGGGAGACGCGCGTCCGACGCCCCGTCGTGGGGGCTGCCTCATTCCGCAGCACTGCAATCATTTCCTTGCCGTGACAAGCACTTGCGACATCCGTGCGCGAGCAGCCAACAGAGTTGTCCACAGCGACCGTGGACAGACTGAGCCGCCGGTGCACAACCGGTGGGCACTGTGAGCAACTCCAGGACGGGAACGTGGCTTGCTCAAGGTTCCCGGCCCGGCCGTCAAGACCTGACGCTCGTCAATCGCCCCGTTCGCCGGCCTGCCTGTTTTTAAGGCGAAGCAAGGATTTCCCTGGCATGACAACAGCTTGCGTCGCTCCTGCAGGGGCAGCCAACAGGCTTGTCCACAGCACGCGGGGATAGCCGCGAAGCCGTCGCAGGTCGCTTCGTATGGCCCATTCGGATCACTGCCTCATTTGGCAGCAGTGCAATGAATTCCGTGATGAATCAACGGCTTGCACCATCCCTGCCCGTTGAGCCAACAGACTTGTCCACAGAAGTCGTGGACAGTGCCGTCGGCGGCGAGGCGGGGAGACTCAGCCTGGCCTCCAGGCCCCCGCCCGGGCGGTTGTGGAGGGAGAGTTGTCCCCCCATCGCGGTGGCGAGCTGCTGGGCGATCGCCAACCCCAGCCCGGTGCCGCCGGTCTCGCGATTGCGGGAGGTTTCCAGCCGGTGGAAGGGTTTGAAGACCGCGCCCAGCTGGTCTTCCGGGATGCCGGGCCCCCGGTCCAGCACGGCGATCGTCAAGCGCGGGGCCGGGTCTTGCCCGTCGTCGCGCCGGACCTGGATCTCCGCCGCGCCGCCGAAGGCCAGGGCGTTGTCGATCAGGTTGACCAGGATGCGCTTGAGCGCCTGCGGCGGCGCCACGATGGGCGCGCCCGCCGCGCCGTCGAGCGTCACGGATTCGCCGGCGTCTTCGTAGTCACCGACGATGCTCGCCAGCAATGCGTCGGTGTCCAGGCGCGCGGTCGGCTCGGAAGTCCCGTGCAGCGTCCGCGCGTAGGTCACGCCTTCACGGACCAGCGCGTGCATCGCGTCGAGGTCCTGCCGGAACTTGTCGCGCAGCGCCTCGTCGGCCATCAGGTCCGCGCGCAGTCGCATCCGCGTGATCGGCGTCTGCAGGTCGTGCGAGATCGCCGCCAGGATCTCCACCCGCTCGGCGGTGTAGCCGGCGATGCGCTGCTGCATCGCGTTGAAGGCGCGCGCGGCATGGGCCACCTCGGCCGGGCCGTCCTCGGCGATCAGGCGCGGCGTGAGGTCCGGGCCGAGATCGTCGGCCGCCGTCGCCAGCGCGTTCAGCGGTCGTGTCACCAGCCGCACCGCCATCCAGGTGCAGAAGGTCAACACCACCAACTGCGCCACCAGCACCCAGGTGACCCACTCGGGGATGGGCATGTCGACGCGGCGCGCGTGCACGGTGACGGCGGTGCCGTCGCCCAGGCGGACCAGCAGTTGATAGCGCCGCGCGCCGACCTGCGCCACGCGCTCGATGCGGAAGGGCCGCAGCGCCTGCGTCAACGCGTCGACGAACGCACCGCTGAATTCGGTGTGATCGACCGGTCCCGCCTGCGCATCGATCTCGTTGGCGAGCGCGAAGCGGAAGTTGGGCCGCTCCAGGCGGTTCAGCCAGGTGGCGCGCTCGGCGGGCGGCAGGCGGTCGAGGACGGCGACACCGGTGGCGATGTCGCGCTCGATGCCCGACATCATCAGCGAGCGCAGCGCCATCGAGCGCTCCTGCCGGATCGCGACGTAGGCCAGCGCCTGTGCGATCGCGATGCCCAGCACCATCATCCAGAACACGCGCGCGAAGAGCGTGCGGGGCCCGAAGCGGCGCGGTCGCGGCGGCGGGTTCGCGCTGGCGCCGCCCGGAGCGCGGAGGGCGCTCATGTCCGGTCGGCGGCCAGCGCGCGCTGCACGAAGTCCAGCCGGTCCTGGCCCCAGAACAGCACGCCATCGATGACGTAGCTGGGGGCACCGAACAGGCTGGCATCGATCGCGCGCTGCGTGTTGGCGTCGTAGCGCGCGCCGATGTCGTCGGCGGCGGAGCGGGCCAGGCGCTCGGCGGGCAGGGCTTGCTCGCCCAGGATGGCGGTCAGCGTGGCGGCGTCGGCGATGTCGCGTTGCTGCTCCCAGACCGCACGCAGCAACGCGCCGGTCAGGCGCAGCGCCGCCTCCGCGCCGTCGGCCTCGTCGACCGCGATGATCAGCCGCGCCGCCGTATGCGGCACGACGGGAAAGAAGGTCGGCTCCACATGCATCGGCATGCCCAGATGGCGCGAGAAGCGCCGCAGCTCCAGCAGACGATAGGCCTGGCGCTGGGCGGGGCGCTGCGACAGCGGCAGGCCGCCGGAGACCGAGAACAGCTTGAGCAGGTCGATCGGGATCGGGCGCACCGTGGCGCCCGCCTCGCGCGCGATGGCGACGAAGCGCTCGTGGCCGAGGTAGGTCCAGGGGCTGTGGGGAGCGAGGAAGTAGTCGATGACGCGGCTCACGGGGATCTCCGATGCGGTGACGCTGGGGATGAGGTCGAAGGGCGGCGGCGGCGCCGCAGGCAGGTTTATAGGCGCGCGGCTCCGGTTTGTGGCGGGCTTTGTATGGGCGTGTATCCGCGTCCCGCACCGGAGACACAACATTGCCCCGGCCGACGTCACATGGGCCGCGGGCCGCTACATTCCGGCTCATCCCGTCCCCAGCGTTCCGCCTTCCACGCCCATGCAGACGACCGCGCCCACCCAGGACCATGTCCTGATCGTCGACGACGACCGCGAGATCCGCGAGTTGCTCACCACCTACCTGACCCGCAACGGCCTGCGTGCCACCGCCGTGCCGACCGGCCGGCACATGCGCATCGCGATGGAGACCGGCGGCCCCTTCGACCTGGTGATCCTGGACCTGATGCTGCCGGGCGAGGACGGCCTGTCGCTGTGCCGCGACCTGCGCGCGGGCCGGCACAAGGCGACGCCGGTCATCATGCTGACCGCGCGCGGCGACGAGGCCGACCGCATCCTTGGCCTGGAGATGGGCGCGGACGATTACCTGGCCAAGCCCTTCGCGGCGCGCGAGCTGCTGGCGCGGATCAAGTCGGTGCTGCGGCGCGCGCGCATGCTGCCGCCCAACATGCGCTCGTCCGACGAGTCACCGCGGCTGGCCTTCGGCGACTGGGTGCTGGACACGATCGAGCGTCATCTGGTCGATGCCCAGGGCACGGTGGTGCCGCTCAGCGGCGCGGAGTACCGGCTGCTGCGCGTGTTCCTGGACCACCCGCAGCGTGTGCTGAGCCGCGACCAGCTGCTCGGCCTCACGCAGGGGCGCGAGGCCGAGCTCTTCGAGCGCTCGATCGACCTGCTCGTCAGCCGCATCCGCCAGCGGCTGCGCGACGATGCGCGCGAGCCCAAATACATCAAGACGGTCCGCAGCGAGGGATACGTGCTGTCGATGGCCGTCGAGGGGCGGGACTGAAAGAGGGCTTCAAGGGCCGGCGCCGGCCTTCCCAGGCGAGCGCCGGCGATGCTCGTCAGATCTTCATCGCCGCGGCCAGGCTGTCGCGCGCGGCCTTGTTCATGCGGATGTGGAAGGGCAGGAAGGTGAGGCGGTCGGTGACCGTCGCGCCATTCGGATTCGACACGTAGTAGCTGCCGCCCATCGCCGTGCCGTCCTTGATCAGCGCGCCGGTGTAGACGTTGCCGCCCAGTTCGAAGTAGATCCGGTACTGCACCGTCGTGCTCAGCGTGGCGGACAGCGGGCGCGGCTTGGTGGCGACCCAGACCGGCACGCCGCCCACGGTGCTGGTGGCGCCGTCGGCCAGGCGGTAGGTCGTGCCGTCGCTGTTGGACGCGATGCCGCTGGTCAGCACCGCGTTCAGCGTCGTGCCGGTGCGGCAGGGCGTGACGTTGGCGGTGGTGGTGGCCGTGGTGCAGTCGAAGACGTTGTAGCGGTCGTCCAGGTTCTTCTGCGTGAACTTCAGGTAGCTCGCGCCCGCGGCATAGCTGGTGGCCGCATCGAGCACCGACGGATTCGAGAAGAACGAATTCAGGAAGTGCGCGAGGTCGGCCGGCGTCGTGCCGACGGTGCCGGTCAGCGCGACCGTCTCGTAGTCGCTGCGCACGACGGAGTACGCCACCGTCACGTTATCGGCGGCGAGCGAGTCCACGCGCACGTCGTTGCCGACGTAGCTCACCTTGCTGGCCGCGCCGTTCTCCGGGACGACCAGGACCACGCCGTTCTTGAGCACGCGGGTCGGCGCCGGCGCGACCAGCGCCAGCGTGGTGGCGAGGTTCTGCGGCGCGCCTTGCGTGACGATCTGCGGGCCGTTCGTCAGTGGCGAGGTCGACATGACGCTGGCGTCCGAGTAGGCGTAGTGCGTGCCGCTGGTCTGGTTGCCGGCGTAGGCCAGGTTCCAATGCATCAGGTAGCTGCCGGAAGCCGGCGCGAGCATCAGGCTCTCGAAGGCCTGTTGATTGGCGCTCAGCACTGGCGTGTCCGCCGCCTGGGCACCCGCCTTCTCCGAAACTCCGCCGTCGCTGCCGCCGCCGCAGGCGGCAAGCAGGGCCGACAGGGCCGCCAACGCGACGACGTGTTTGTGGGTCTTCAAGACCATGGGACCTCCCCGTTGAAAAATTCTTGTGGGGAGGTCCATCAAAGCAGCCCGCCCGCTGTTGGGGCGCGAGTATAGGAGCGGGCTGTGACGCTCAGCCCGGCTGCTTCAGCAGCGCCTGGATCTGCGCTTCGGTCTGCTGGTAGGCGCCCTCGCCGAAGTGGGTATAGACGACCTTGCCCTGCTTGTCGACGAGATACAGCGCCGGCCAGTAGCGGTTGCTGTAGTTCTTCCACGTCTTGAAGTCGTTGTCCTGCGCCACCGGATGGGTGATGCCCAGCCGCGTGATGGCCTCCTTCAAGCCGGCCAGCGATTTCTCTTCCTCGTACTCGGGCGAGTGCACGCCGACGACGACCAGGCCCTGGTCCTTGTACTTCTCATGCCAGGCCTTCACGTAGGGCAGGGCGTTCAGGCAGTTGATGCAGGTGTAGGTCCAGAAGTCGACCAGCACCACCTTGCCGCGCAGCTCCTCCATCTTCAGCGGCGGGCTGTTGACCCAGCTGTTGATGCCGGCGAAGGCGGGCGCCGGCTTGCCGGTCATGCCGCCGCCGCCCAGCAGCGAAGCGGCCGCCGCGTCGGTGGACATCGTCGGCAGCGAGAGCGCCACGGCGGCCGCGGCGGCGGCACCGGCCAGCGCCAGCGGGAGCAGGGAACGTCGGGAGATCGATCGCATGGGGAATCCTTTCCAGGCCAGCAGCGGGAGGCTGCGATGGAGCGGATTCTTCGAGCGCGGGCCGATGGGCGATACGGCTTTCGTATGCCCGTGTATCCGGCCTGGGAAGGAAAGACGATCCGATGCGCGAGGACACATCGCGGCACCGGCGATGGCGGCGCATCGCCGCGCTCGAGCGATCAGCGCAGCAGGTGCAGTGCCACGTCCGTGAGCTCGCGCTTGAAGCGGCCCGGGTCGTCCGGCAGCGGGGAGACCGCGCGCAGCACATGCGCATACGCCACCGTCTTGCTGATGCCTTGCATCAGCACCGAGAACAGCAGCGCCGGATCGCAGCGGCGCAGCTCGCCGGCATCCATCGCGTCGCTGAACAGCGGCAGGCAGACGGCGTGGAAAGGCCGCACCATCACGTCGACCAGCACGTTGAGCCGCTCGCCTTCCTCGGTCGCCGCCGTCGAGAAGAAGATGCCGATGTCCGGGTGCTCGAAGACGCGGTCGATGAACGCCAGCAGGCAGTGCTCGACCCGCTGCCGCGGTCCCAGCGAGGCGTCGGCGCGCAGCGCCGCCGTCGTCTCCAGCATCGGCTCGAGGAGCTCCCTGATCTGCTCCACCACCGCGAGCCACAGCGCTTCCTTCGATCCGAAATGATGGGCGATCAGCGCCGGATCGACCTCGGCCTGGCGCGCGATCTCCCGGACGCTGGTGGCTTCATATCCCCGCAGCGCGAAGGTGCGCCGCGCGACGCGCAGCAGTTCATCGGCGCCGCTGGCGCAATCCGCGCTCGGCCGTCCGCGACGCCGCGGCGCCCCGACGGTCCTTGGGGTCTTGTTCATGCGCTGGCTGCCTTTGTTATATTCATCACCCGTTGAATTATTTCAGGCTTCGACGCCGATTGTCGGCGGACGTGAAAGGCGGTGCGGCATGCACAGCAATCTGGCAAACGATCCAACGCGCGACGGTTGGCTGCGCACGGTGTCTTGGCTCGGGAACGGCGGCGTGCCCGATACGCCTCAACCGTCGTCCTCCAAGTCCCGCTCGAACCGCAACCACGACAGCAACAGCCTCTCCCTGCGGCCTCCCCCCACCATCCACGTCCTCGACCGACCCACGCCACGCACCGCCGCCATCTCGTGGTCCGACGCAGGCGCCTGCCATTACGGCTATCAAATCTGGGACATGGTGCCGTCCAAACGCGATGGCATCTGCGTGCTCAGCGGCGCCAGCATTCGCGCGGGGGACCTCATCTACACACCGAGGGTCGATGAGCCGTCGCCCATCAACGCAGGGGAAATGATCGCGGCGGCGTTTGTGGACGCTTGATCGGGAAGCACAGCGCGAGGAACTCGGCGCTTGGCCGGGGCCGCCGGCGAAGCCGAAGCTCAGGGCGCCAACTCGCGACGCTCACCTTCGGCTCGCTCTGCTCAAACAGACGGCGCCCCAGTCAGATGACGAAGCTTCGGCTTCACCGGCGGCCCCGGCCAAGCACCCGACGGACTGCTGCGGTGGTCAGAGCAGGACGAAGAGGGACCAGACGACGATCGGGGCAATCACCGTCACGGCAGCACCGTAGAGCAGCAACATGCGGAAGAAACGGTCGCGGTCCATGCCCTTGGCATTGGCCAGCACCAGCGCACCATTCGTCGAGAAGGGGCTCACGTCCACGATCGTCGAGGACACCGCCATCGCAGCGATGAAACCAATCGCCATGCCGGCGTTGTCTCCCGTCAGGAACGGCACACCGAGCGGAATCAACGAGCCCAGCACCGCCGTCGAGGACGCGAAGGCCGACACCACCGCGCCCACGAAACACAGCAGCAGCGCAGCCATCAGCGGCGACGTCAGGTTCGCGACACTGTGACCGACGTAGTCGATCGTTCCCATCTTCTCCATCACGCCCACATACGTGCTTACGCCAACGATCAACATGATCTCCGGCCACGACACCTGGCCCAGCGCACTCTTCTGCAGCCGCGGCTGCATCAGGCTCAGCACCAGGCCAATCGTGATCGACACGAAACCGATGTCCAGCTTGTAGCCCAGCGTCAGCACCGCCAGCAGCACCAGACCCAGCGCCGTGATGACCTGATGCACGCTCGTGGCCTGGAAGGTCTGCGTCTGCACCTGGCCCAGCATCGACGAACGACTCGCCGCGACACGCCGCCCTTCACCATACGACTCGGCCTCCGCACCGCCGAAGACCTGCGGCCCACCCTGCGGGCGCGCCACCGGAGGAATCGGTGCCAGCTCGCCCTCCTCCTCGACTCGGCCCCGTCGCATCAGCTTCAAACCGCCCAGCGCGACGAACAGCCCCAGCGCGACCGCGAAGTTCACGCCGAAGCTGGCCAGCATGGTGGTGACCTCGCTGAGCGGCAGGCCCGCCTTCGCGACGATCTTGTTGGTGATGCCGCCGTAGATGCTCATCGGCGAGAAGCCACCCGCCTGCGCGCCGTGGATCACCATCAGGCCCATCATCAGCGGATGGATGCCGTGGCGGGCCGCGAAGCCCAGCGCGATGGGCGCGATGATCGCCACCGCCGCCGGGCTCACCGCGCCGACCGAGGTCAGCAGCGCCGCCACCAGGAACATGATCCACGGGATGGCGGCGATGCGGCCCCGCACCGCGCGCACGGCCAGTCGCACCAGCCAGTCGATCGTGCCGTTGTTCTGCGCGAGGGCGAAGAGGTAGGTGATGCCGGCGAGCGTCAGGAAGAGCTCGGCGGGGAAGCCGGCCATGATCGCCTTCGCGCTCATGCCGGCCACCAGCGTGCCCACCAGGAAGGCGCCGACGAAGGCGAGCACGCCCATGTTGATGGGCAGGGCGGTGGCCACCACGAACATGGCCCCGAGCGGAAGGATCGACATCCAGTGTGTGGTCATCGCTGTCTCCTGTTGCGGCGGTCCGGCATGTCGAGCACCGGCCGCTCCGTTCTTCATCGGTTTCTCATCGGGTCGCACGGTATCCAGCGCGCGAGCCCGCTTCAATCAAGCTCCCAAGCGGACCGTTACGCGCGCCGCAACGATCGAGGGTGAACCCGCGCGCCGCTCGCCGCTCACCGGCCACCGCGCACGGCTCGCATATCGCATTGCCGACCGTTGACCATCGACCGCTGGCCGCCGTTCGCTGCTCGCGTTCAGGTGTTGCAACGCTCGATCCACGCGATCACGCCGTCGACGGTGCGGAACTCGTCCGCCGACCGCGCGGGGATCGCGGGATGACGCCGCTGCCAGAGCCGAGCGAGCGCCTGGCCACCACCGATCTCCAGCACACACGACGGCGCGCGCGCCGCCAACTGGTCCATCACCACATCCCATCGCACCGTCGTGGCGATCTGCCGCGACAGCCCGTCGCGCGCCTGCTCGGCGGTCCAGCTGCGATTGCCGTCGCTGTCGAACACTGGCAGCGCGGGCGCGTCCATCGCCGCGCCTGCGAGCTCGACGGCGAAAGCCTCTGCGGCCGTCCGCATCAGCGGTGTGTGCGATGCCACCGTGACCGCCAGGCGCGTGCAGCGTGCGCCGCGTTCAGCCAGCGCGGCTTCGACCGCGTCGAGCGATCCGTCCGACGGAGGCACTGCCTCAGGCCCGTGTGCATGCGAGTCGCTCAGCGGCCCGCCGATCACCACCGAATCCTCGCCATTGCGAATGGCGACGGTCACCGCTGAGCCGTGCAGGAGTTCGTCCACCACGGCCGCGCCGAGGCCGGTCACGCCGCAAAGGCCGCCGCGCTCCGTGCTGCCCGCGGCATCCATGAGCGCGGCCCGACGCGTCGCCAGCGCGACCGCTCGCTCTGGACTGAACACGCCGGCCGCCGCACAGGCGGCAAGCTCGCCGACGCTGTAGCCGGCGAGGGCGTCGACCTCGATTGACGCGACGCGCAACGCCGCACGGAGTTGAGTCCAGGCCGACACCGCGGTCGCGGTGATCAGCACCTGCGCATGTCGGTTGGCGTGAGCCCATGCCTCGTCGGTGAGCGCGGCCCGCCAGTCCTCGACGCCAAGCCGTGCCGCCATCGCGGCGATCGCCGCGTCATGCCGCAACCACGGCAGCATCGCCGGATGTTGGTGGCCTTGCCCGCTGAAGACGATCGCGACGCTCACGAAGAGTGCCCGAGGTGTTCACCGACCGTCGGCCGCGTCGACCGCATCGACCGCATCGACCGCATCGACCGCATCGACCGCGCTGATCGCATCGAGCGCGCCGACCGCATTGACTGCGCTGACCGCGCCGCCCGTATCGATCGAGCCGCCGGCATCAACCGCATCAACCGCGCCGATGCGAACCATCCAACAGACGGCGGCCAGCATGTCGGCGGAGCCGCCGGGCGATAGCCGGCGCGCCTCGAAGTCCTGACCGATTGATTCCGCCCGAGCTTTGGCAAGGGGATGCGCGGCGCCGCCGTGGGCGAGGAATCCGCGCGCCGCCTGCTGCGCGAATCGCAGACCCTCCAGGCCGCCGCGATGCGCGAGGTTGCTGTCGTCGAGGGCAGCCATCAAATGGAAGAAGGTGTCGAGCTGTGCGCGCTCGTGCGACAGGCCGCGCGTGCGCGCCGACCGCATCGCGGGCACGCCCACGTCGAAGACAGCGGGAAATCCGAGCGCCGCTTCTTCCGACGCACTGCGAAGCCCGTACCGCCGCGCGGCTACGCCGCCGGGCAACATCGACGGGCGCTGCGCGCGCCGATGCAGCGCCGCGCTCCAACGCTCGTCGAGCATCGCCCGCAGCGCCGCCGGCGTCAGCGGTCGGCCGGCGGCGACGAGCGCGCCAGCACTCGCGCACAGCAGCCCCAGCAGGAAGATCGCGCCGCGATGGGTGTTGATGCCTCCGGTCGCCGCGAGCATGCGGGCCTCGGCCTCGATGCCGGCTCGCTCCAGGGCCTCGAAGTTTGCGCCGGCCATGCCCAGTCCGGCGATCCGGACGAAGTAGCCGCGCAGCGCGGCGATGCTGCGGAAGAAGGTTCTCGCGTCCATGTCGTCATGGCTGCCGTTGCTGGTCAGGGTGACCAGACCCGGCTTGGGCGACAGCGCCAGCTCGTCGTACAGCGCGGCTGCGGCGGCGCGGCCGAGGTCGCGGGCCACGGGCGCCAGGATCGCGTCGGCGTCGCGTGGGCGCTGGCCCAGCGGCCTCTGCTGCGCTGGCGCGCTCATGCCGCCACCTTCAAGTCGCGGACGATCTCGCCCAGATCGCTGGCCAGTCGACTGCCGCTGAGGGTCTTCACCAGGATCGAGCGGCTGCCGCCGGCGCGCCAGGTCAACCACTCGCGCCACGACACCGCGGTGTCGCCGTCGAAGATCAGCTCGCCATCAAGCCTCAGCCCGGGGATCTCGGTGCGCGCGAGCAACGCGGCGATCGTGTCGGCCTGGGCCGCATCCTGGACGCCCACCCAGAGGTCCACATCCGAATCCGCACGCACATGCGCCATGCCGGTCAAGGCCTGCCAGCCGTAGCTGCCGTAGACGCGCGACTGGACGCCGTCCGCGGCGGTGGACCGGCACAGTCGATCCCACGCGGGCCGCGCCGCGGCGGGCAGCAGTTTGGTCAGCGCGCGCGCGACGGGGAACTCGTCGAAGAACAGCACCTCGCTCCGCGTGAGCATCACGCCAAGCCGGCGGGATTCCCAGCGCAGCGGCGCGGACAGGCCCGTCGCGATGCCGCCAGCGGTCGAGTCGACGGCCGGGCCGGCGTCGCAGCGCTGCTGCGTGACCACCAGCGGCAGGCCACGCGCGGCCCACAGCGTCATGCATTCCCGCTCGACCGCGTCGCGAGCGCCCGCGCGCAGGCGCTCCCAGGCCGCGGGCGACGGATGCACGAGTTGATGTCGATGCAGGCGGGTCATGGCGCCTCCAGCACGCGGTCCATCACGGCCGCAGCGAGCCGGCGACCGCCGCGCTGTGCGCCATCGAGCGCACGGCGGTCCTCGGTCGGCGCATCGGCCAGTGCCTGGCGCAGCGCCGCCCGCAGGTCGCCGGTCCACACGCGCCGCACACCGCCCATCGCGACGTAGTTCTCGACGCCCGGCGCGAAGACCGGGTTGGTCCGGGACAGCTCGGTCAGCATCGCCTCCGGCAGCTTGGTCACCCGCGACATCGCCGGAATGCGCATCACGCGGATCTCCGCCTGCGGCAGCGCATCGCAGGCGTCGGCGATCAGGCCCGACGTGATGAAGCCGCCCGACAGCGCCTGGTCGTAGACCAGGCCCAGCACGCGATGCCCGCGCCGGCGCGCGAGGTCGATGCTCATGCCGAGGTGGGCCATCGCGCGGTTGATGCCCAGCAGCTCATCGCGCCGCCGCAACTGCTGTCCCTGGGTGTCGATCAACAGCAGGATCGGCCGGCCCGGATGGCGGGCCACGGTGTCCAGCACCACGCGCGCCTGCGCCAGCGCGAGTCGCACGCCGATCGGCGCATGCCCGGTCGTGCCGACAACGGTCATCGGTTCATCGTCGAGCGCGGCCTCGCCGTGCAGCAGTTCGCCGTCCAGCGTCAGCCCGCGGTCCGAGCCGAACAGCGCCTCGGCCAAGGTCTTCCAGTCCATGTTCGAACTCCTTTGCGGTTCAGCGGTTCAGCGGTTCAGCGGCACATCGGCTCAGCGGTTCTCGGAGATGGCCGCGCCGGTGCGCAGCGCAAGGACCTCGGCCACGTCGAGGTCCGGCACGCTCACGGCGTCTTCGACACCCAGCCGGCGCCACAGCGCCAGCGCGTCGTCGCCGGAAACCGGCGCATCGAGCAGCGCCAACCGCTGCGCCAGCAGCGCGTGTTCCGCCTCGAGCGCTTCGAGCGTCACGGCGCGGGCCGTGGGCAGCGCGTCCATGGCGTCGATCGCCGCGCGGCGGAAGGCGGCAACCTCGTCCTCGACCAGCGCGTCACAGTCGCCGCTCAACCAGCGATGCTTGCCGCCCGTGGTGCGCCAGACCAGCGCGCGATCGCGCGCGTCGAATTCCTCGACTCCATGGGACGCCTCGATGACCTCCGGCCCCGACATCGCGAGGCGGCCGAGGTCGCTCATGACGACGAAGTCGGTGCAGCGCGCCACGATCCCCATGCCACCGAAGCAGCCGTTGGCCGCGCCGATCAACGCGATCACCGGGATGCCGGCATCGCGCGCGTCGAGCACGGCGCGCATCACCTCGGAGACCGCGATCAAGCCCGCGTTGGCCTCGTGCAGTCGCACGCCGCCGGAATCGAGCAGCAGCAGCACCGCCGCGGGGCGCTCCCGCAGCGCGCGGCGCAGCAGGCCGACGAGCTTGGCGCCATGCACCTCGCCGACGCCGCCGCCCATGAAGGCGCCTTCCTGCGCGGCGACGAAGACGGTCCGTCCGTCGAGACGCGCGCGACCGATCGCCACGCCGTCGTCGAAGGCGGACGGCACGCCGAGCTGCGCCAGGTGCGGACTCATCACGCGCTCGGCGGGCGGCAGCCATTCGTGGAAGCTGCCGGGATCGAGCAGCTGCGCGAGCCGCTCGCGCGCGCTGCACTCGGCGTAGGAGCTCGCGGCCACGGCGCTTGTGGACACGGTACTTGTGGACGCGGCGCTCGCGGCCACGGCGTTTGCGCGGGCGATGGGCGTCGTCGCCGTCATGGCCGCAGCTCCCGCACCGCCTGATCCAGGCGCAGGCTGACGACGGCGGGTGTGGCGCCCATGTCGTTGATGGACACGCGCACGCCGGCCAGGTCGTGGCGATGGTGGAAGTCGTCGAGCACTGCCTGCCAGACCGGCGCGAAGCCGCGCGCGGAGGTCTGCACATGCACCGCGCAGTCGCCGCCGTCCCCGGGCTCGAGCATCACCTCGAGGTTGCCGGAGCCGACGACACCGACCAGCACCGGCGCGAAGGCCGGTACGGCGCGCGTGCCGGCGAAGCGGAAGTCCAGGGTCTCGAGACCCGGTGGGATGGCTGTCATGGGAGTCCTCGTCGTGGGGCGTGGCGTCGTGGCCGTCGGGGGCGTCTCGCGCGGTCCGGCGGTGTCACCAGTTGCGGAAGCGTTTTGGTGGTCGGTACAGACCGCCGGACGCCCGCACCAGGTCGCGCATGCCGCGCGCGGCCAGCAGGTTGCGCGTGGCGTCGCGCGGATCGATGCCCAGGTCCTCGGGGCGCCGGATGACGCCGCGCTCGCGCAGCTGCTCGACCGCGCGGCGGTCGCGGCCCAGGCCGACCGCGGTGTAGCCGGCGACGCCGCGGATCGCCTGTTCGCGCTCTTCGTCGCTCCGGCACAGCAGCAGGTTGGCGATGCCCTCCTCGGTGAGGACGTGGGTGACGTCGTCGCCGTAGATCATGATCGGCGGCAGGTCCATGCCGGCCTGGCGCTGCAGTTCCCAGGCGTCCAGGCGCTCGACGAAGGCGGGCTGCATGTGCTCGCGGAAGGTCTCGACCATCTGCACGACCAGCTTGCGCCCGCGCGGCGTCGCGGCCGCGCCGCTGCGATGGCTGCGGGCCTCCTCGCCGGCCTTCAGCCAGGCCGGGCTCGCATGCCGGCGCCCGCGCGCGTCGGCGCCCATGTTGGGCGCGCCGCCGAAGCCGGCGATGCGGCCCAGCGTCGCCGTCGAGCTGTTGCCCAGAAGGTCCATCTGCAGCGTCGAGCCGATGAACAGGTCGCAGGCGTAATGGCCCGCGGCCTGGCTGAACGCCCGGTTGCTGCGCAGGCTGCCGTCGGGCCCGGTGAAGAAGACGTCCGAGCGCGCGCGGATGTAGTCCTCCATGCCGAGCTCGGACCCGAAGGAATGGATGGACTCGACCCAGCCCGCCTCGATCGCCGGGATCAGCGCCGGGTGCGGGTTCAGCGCCCAGTGGCGGCAGATCCTGCCCTTCAGGCCGAGCGATTCGCCGTAGGTCGGCAGCAGCAGCTCGATCGCGGCCGTGTCGAAGCCGATGCCGTGGTTGAGCCGCTGCACGCCGTACTCGGCGTAGATGCCCTTGATGGCCATCATCGCCATCAGGACCTGGATCTCGCTGATCTGCGCGGGGTCGCGGGTGAACAGCGGCTCGATGAAGTTGGGGGTCGGCGCCTGCACCACGAAGTCGACCCAGTCCGCCGGCACGTCGACGCGGGGCAGGGGCGTGCCGTCGGGCACCCGTTCGTTGACCTGGGCGATGACCAGGCCCCCGGAGAACGCGGTGGCCTCGACGATCGCCGGCGTGTCTTCGGTGTTGGGGCCGGTGTAGAGGTTGCCCTGCGCGTCGGCGGCGTGCGCGGCGATCAGCGAGACCTTGGGCGTGAGGTCGACGAAGTAGCGCGAGAACAGTTCCAGGTAGGTGTGGATCGCGCCGATGCGCACGCGCCCGCCGGACAGCAGCTTGGCGAGCCGCGCGCCCTGCGGGCCGGAGAAACTGAAGTCCAGCTGGCTGGCGATGCCGCGCTCGAAGACGTCCAGGTGCTCGGGCAGGGCGAGCACCGACTGGACCATGTGCAGGTCGTGGATGCGGGCCGGGTCCAGCCGCACCAACGCCTTGGCCAGGAAGTCCGCCTGCTTCTGGTTGTTGCCTTCGAGGCAGACGCGGTCGCCGGGCTTGAGCACCGCGTGCAGCAGGTCGACGATCGCCTCGGTCTCGACCTGCTTGCCGGTCAGGCGCGTGCCGAGCGCCTCGCGAGCCGCGCCGATGCGCGCGGCGCGGTCGCGGGCCTTGGTGTCCAGGTTGATGCGGTCCATGGGCACGGACGGTACGGGCGCCGCCGTGCCCGATCAATCAACCGCCGCGCCTGACGATTACGCGCAGCGGAATGATCGAGGCCGTCCGGGACGGCTCAGTGCCCGCCCAGGCGCAGCGTGCGGCTGGCGGCGAGCAGGGCCAGCAGGTTGGGGTCGCGCTCGCGGGCGCGCAGGAAGCACAGCGCGATGGTCTGGCGCACCGCGTAGCGTTCCTGGAGCGGGATCAGCCGGACGCTGGGAGGCAGCACGGCGCGCACGCGCCCGGGCAGCAGCGTGCAGCCGATGCCGCCGCCGACCAGGTTCATCAACGAGAAGATGTCGTTGGTCTTCATCACGATCTGCGGCTCGAAGCCGGCGATGCGGAAGGCGTCGACGAAGCGGCTGTAGGTGACGAAGCCTTCCTGCAGGCTGACGAAGCGCTCCTCGGCGCAGTCCCGCAGGTCGATGGCGGCGAGCGCGGCGTAGGGCGACTGGGCCGGCGCGGCGAAGAAGACGTCGTCGTCGAAGAGGGCGTGGGTCTCGAGTTCCGGCGCGGACTCGGGCAGGCCCATGACGGCGGCGTCGAGCGTGCCGTCGCGCAGGCGCTGGGTGAGGTCGGAGTTGGAGCCCAGGATCAGCTCGGCCTGCACCTCGGGCTTGCGGGCCTTGAGCGCCATGATCATCGACGGCACGGTGCCGCTGGTCAGCGAGTACAGCGAGCCGATGCGGATGCGCTCGGCGCCGTAGCCGGCGATGGCGCGCGTGGCATTGATGCCTTCGTCCATGCGCTGCAGGATTTCGCGCCCGACGTCGGCCAGCGCATGGGCCGCGTCGGTGGGCTGCAGGTTGCGGCCCTCCAGCCGGAACAGCGCGCAGCGCGTGCCGGCCTCCAGCGAATGCAGCGCGCGGTGCACGCTGACCGCGCTCGTGCCCAGCCGCTCCGCGGCGCGCGCCAGGCTGCCGCTCTCCAGGAACGTGATCAGGATCTCGAGCTTGCGGAAGGTGATCTCTTCGCTGATGCGGGGGAGCATGGGGGACCGTCGGCTGGGGCGTGAGGGCCCATTGTGTCCCCGGCACGGTCAGATGCGGTTCTTGATGGCGAAGTGCGTGACGGCCTCATTGGTGAGCCGGGACAGCGGATCGATCACCGGCTCGTGCCCCTCGAGGTGCCAGCGTCGCACCTCGTAGGACGAGATCACGCTGGACACCTGCTGCCAGACCTCCTTGGGGATCGAGGCCAGGCCGCGCATGCAGTGGCCCAGGACGTCGGTCGGCTCGCCGGGCGGATCCTGCTTCCAGAGCACCGTGTAGTCGTAGCGGCCCGAGCGTGAATAGACACGGTCGACCGCGCCGCATTGGCGGGCCCATTCGAAGAAGGCGATCTCCCAGTCGCTGGGCTTGGGCTCGTCCGCCGCCTGCGAGCGTTCATGTCGCTCGCGGGCGTGGGCGAGGTCCGGCGGCGTCAACGCGACGGCGGGGCAGTCGCTGCCGCAGCAGTCGGTGGGCGGCAGGAAGGTGGACTGGATGTCCATGCCGCTGTAGAGCCCGGGAGCGAGAGAGAGCCGCCGCATCGCCTTCCACAGCGGCTTCTGGCTGTCGTACCAGGTGATGAGGATGACGTCTTCCCAGGCGCTGGAGGAGAGCAGCGAGTAACCCAGCAGCCGCTCGCCCACGGGGGGCGGTTCGTTGGCGAGGTCGCCTTCCAGCCGGTCGACGAGCTCCGTCCACTGCCACCGGTATCGGAACCGGATCAGCGAGAGCCGGCCCCAATGCGACGCGCCATGGGCTTCGATGGCGGCCTTCAGCTCCGTGCCGGCCAATTGCAGCACCATACGCGGCTTCACAAGCCGCCGGATCAGGCGCGGTTCGGCGTCCCCCGCCAGCGATGCCACGTCGCCGTGCGCGTGGAAGTCGCGCTCCACCGGCGTGGTGCCCTTCGCGTAAGCGAGGAACTGATAGTCGCCCAGCAACCTGGCGTAGGCCGTGCCGATCGAGGGCCGACTGCGCAGGAACGGCGGCCCCGCGCCGGTGGCCACTTCGGCATGGCGATCCCGCGACCATTTCCACTGCCCCTCCAACGCGTTCAGGCTGGCGAGGTACGGCGAGCCACCGGCAGTCGTCGATTGCCGGGCGATCTCGTCCGGGCGGATGATCCCCAGCGCGAGGGTGCCCACCGGTGCCTCGCCGCGGGCCTGGCCGGCCCGAGGCGCCGGGGCGGCGCCGGTCCCTGACGACGGCGGCTCGTCCAGCGACACGAAGTAGTCCAGTAGCCGATCCATCTCCCGGCCGACGCGGTCCTCCACCAGACGCAGTGCCGCCTTGGTCCAGCCCGAATCCTGCCGTCGCGTGTTGGTGATCTGGCGGCGGCGCAGCTGCCCCACGATGTCCCCGCACCTCGCGCTGTCGCGGACGGCCTCCGCGGAGAGCGTGTGGAAGGGCGGCAGGAACGCCACGCCGGACTTGGCGGCCGGGCCGCCCGCGGCTTGCTGGCGGTGCTCGGCCTGCACCCGCTCCACCTCGTCGGCCAGCGCATCGAGCAGCGACGGCCGCAGCCGGCTGGCCTCGAGGGCGACCCGGAAGGCCACGCCGCCGTCATGCCGCATCCAGTTGGCGTAGCGCTGGCTCCAGTCCTCGATGCTCGAGGGCCGTATGAGCGGCGGCGCCGAGGACGACGGCTCCGTCGGCGCCAGCTCCTGCCAGGAGGTGATGGGTGGGCAGGCCTCGGAGGCCCGCATCGCCGCGGTGATGTCGCGGGCCACATGCCATCGGATGTCTGCTGGCAGGTGCTCGAGGCGGTGGTGCTCGTCCAGCCGGAATTCCGAATGGCCGCGGAACTGCGGCATGTAGCGCTGCCGGTAGGCGCGCACCAGCGATTCCAGGCACCGGCGCTCCTGCGCGGTGGCGAGCTCGTAGGTGGTGCAGACCGGGGAGTTGCCGAAGAGGGCGCCGAAGTGCTGGAGCAGGTAGCGCCCCGTGGTGTTCCGGACCCAGTCGTTGAGTTTGGCGCGGTACTCCCACAGCACTTCATGGCGGGCCGAGGTGCCTTCGCGCGCATGGGCCCGGGCACCGCTCCGGGCATAGCCGGCGAGCAGGTCGCGGATCGCGGAGATCCAGCGACGGTCGCATTCCGGGGTGCGGCAGTCGCCGCGGTGAGCCAGCAGGTCGCAGGCGATCTGCAGGCGCGCCTCCCAGAAGTAGGAGACCTCTTCCTGGGGCCGCGGCTCGGGGTACTTGCGTTTGGCGGGACGGCCGAGGCCGCCCAGTTCGTGGACAGTGTCCGTGTCGAGGTCGAAGTGGTCGAAGCTCTCCTCGCCCGACAGGCCGAAGAGTTGCAGCGCCAGCGCTACCAGGTAGCCGCGCCCCCCCAGCGCCAGCGCCAGCGCGTCGGCCCAGACCTCCTCGGTGAAGTGGTCCCAGAAGTTTTCGTAGTGCGCCTGTGCCGTCCCGTCTGGGAACTTGATCATGCGCAGCGACTGCATCGCGGCCGCGCGCGCGGAGAAGAAGGTCTCCACGTCGGCCGGGTGGTGCCCGTCTCCCTGCGCGCCGGCGAATGCGCGGTTGGAGAAGGCGATGTGGGCGCACTCGTGGTACAGCAGCGGCAGCAGGATCGGCTGCTCCATGTAGAAGTAGGCGCTGCGCACCGTCGCGAAGCGGTGGCCCGCGGCGCGCTTGTGCGGGTAGTTCCTGGCGGGATCGCCCCGATCGGTTTTGACCTCGACCTTGAAGAGCTGCGCCATGCTGGTGGGCTGATGGGTCCACGTGTGGGTGAGCGACAGGTCCTCGGTCAGCTTGGCGCTGGCGTCCGCATCGGCGGGGTCCCGGCCGGCGGCGATGGAGACGAGCTTGTGGGCCTCCCAGTTCACGTGACGGCTGTACTCCGACAGGAACTCGCCATACATCGCCGAATTCCAGCGCCGCAGCAGGATGGGCGTCGGCAGCTTGCCCGGCTGGTTCTCCAGCATCTGGATCACCTTCTCGTGGGCATGTTCCAGCTGCGTCGTGTAGTGCCGGAACACCTCGGTCAGGAAGTAGCCGCGGGTCTGGATGTACCAGAAGACGCGGTCCGAGGGCCGTCGCTGCGGCGCGTCGTCCGCCGCGTCGGGGGCATGCTCGCCGCGCAGGAGCGCGTCCACCGCGAGCCGGTAGGTCTCTTCGTGGGTGAGCTGGTTCTTGTCGAGCGCGATGATGAGTCCGCCCAGCAGCGTCCACAGGCTCAGGAACGCGCGGTCGCGGACGCAGACGCGGTAGTACTCCCGGCTGCGCTTGGGCTGGCAGCACACGACGCGGGAGAAGCCGCGCACCGCGTCGTCGGCGGCGCACTCGTGGATGATCCGGTCCAGTAGCGCCGGGTCGGTGGTCAGGCCGATGACGGTGTCCTGCAGGTGGGCGCATTCCTCGATCAGGGTGTTGAAGCGCGAGTTCGCGTCCGAGAACAGGACCCAGAGCAACTGGAGCATCGCGTCGTTGACGGCGGCGGGCTTGGCGGTCATTTGATGAGCTGCAGCAGGGTGAGGTAGATGATCAGCATCACGCCGAGCGCGATCTCGAGCACCTTGTCTCCGGGCAGGCCCATCCGATGGATGGGGGCTTCCATCTGCCGCAGGTCGACCAGTTCCCAGCGGCCGCTGGCCTGATCGCGCTCCGAGTAGCGGAACACCGGGCAGCCCATGAAGGGCGCGGTGGCGGTACGACGTTCCCATTCGGTCAGATGGTCCGAGAGCCCGCGGTTCAGCAGCAGGAAGGCCGCCGCCCAGCAGACGCCCAGTCCCGCCATCAGCACCGGAAACTGGAAGGTCTGGTCGCCGGGCGTCACGCCGAGCGCCACCAGCAGCGCCGCCGCGCCGAGCAGCATGAGGTAGCCGATGAACAGCCATTCGTGCTGCTTGTAGGTGAAGGCCATGGCGCGGGTGTTGGACGAGGCGTTCTCCTCGACCATCAGGCCGATGCTGAGCCTCACCAGACTCCAGTAGCCGGACATGGCCGCCGCCAGGCCGGTCGGCGCGAACGGCCCGATGTGGGCATGCGTGACGTTGATCGAACTCTGCGAGAGGCGCGCACGGCGCGGCCCGTCGGCGAAATGCCCGAAGAAGCGGTCGCGGGTGGATTCGCTGAGGAAGCGGATCGCGTAGACCTGCTTGTCGCGCGATCGCGCAAGAAAGTACTCCATCGTCGGGAAGGGCTCGTGCGGACGCAGCGCGACGACATAGATGTCGGTCAGGTTGGGGCGCGCCAGGCGGGCCATCATGGCGGCGATCGCCACTGCCAGCGGCGTCCAGATCATCAGCAGATGCTGGAGGACCGCAGCAGCCCCGTGGCTCGCCGACGGTGCCGCGGCCGTCGGCGTCGCCATCACTGTCGCCGTCACTGTGGCCATCGATGTCACTGTCGCTGTCGCGGTCGCCATCGCGGTTGGCGCCTGCGCTGTCGCGCCCGATGCCGCGTCCGCCTGCGTGCTCCACGATGCCGCGGCTAAGTGAGGGCTCAGGGCCAGGTAATGCGCGCCGCCGACGATGGCGAGGATCAGCAGAAGGAGGGCCGCGATCCTGAACTGGTTCGGACGCCCCGTCTTCAGATGAATGCGCAGCCAGGTCGCCACCAGCGCCGGCAGCCCGGCGAAGCGCACCTCCATGCGCAGCACCTGGTCCGGCGTGCATGGCGCCGGCACGGGTGCGATGGAGTAGTTCTCCAAGCCGTGTTCGATGGAGAAGCGGACCTGCAGCATCGATCGGGCACGCCGCCCGTCAGCCTAGATGGCCCAGCCGCTTGCGCCGCGCCATGCTGACCGACTGGGTCTCGGTGGCGTAGTGCCGGGTGGGTTGCTCGAGCGGAAAGGGCGGATGGTCCTCGATCGACTCGAGGCGCTTCTGGTGACGGTCCAGCTTCCAGGTGAGGTCCTCGAGCCGTCCGGTCAGCTGCCTGACCAGCTCCGAGAGCCGGGACACTTCCTGGTCGAGCTGCCGTACCGTGCGCGCGGTCGGCGGCGGTCGGGCCGGCCCGTCCGAGGACAGATCCTGGGCGGCGCTTCCGGTCGTCGGCTCGGCCATGGCGGTCCTTCGTTTTGGAAAAGGGCCTCATGCTCGGTGCGCCGCCGGCCCCGCGTCATCATCAGGATTGATCAGGCGCCCCCCATCCCGGCGCCCGGGAAAACGCGGATCAGGCGCTGCCGCGGCAGGCCTCGGTGGCGTCCTTCAGTCGATCGAGCCACGAGGGAGACCGGGGGCCGGGACCGCTCGCCTCGGCCAATGCGACCAGCGCCGCCAGGAGCCGTGGATCGGCCAGCGCCTCCGCGGCATCCAGTTCATAGACATGGCAATCGGGCGTGAGCCGCTCGATTAGCCGGTCGACGATCCCGTCGTCCCGCCGCCGGGCCAGGCCGACCAGCGCTTCCCCGCGCACGTCGAGGTCGGCGTCGTCGAGGTTGCGCCGCAACGCCGCGCGGATCTCCGGCGAGTCCTCCATCCGCAGCGAGCCGAGCGCGAAGGTGGCCCAGTCGCGCACCTCGTCCGACGGGTCCGCGCTCAGGCGGATGAGCCCCGCGATCGTCTCGGGTTCCTCGTAGGACCCCAGCGCCACCGCGACCTGCCAGCGCATCCTGGCGTCGGGATGCGAGGCCAGTCGCAGCAGCGCCTGGACGCTCTCGCCATGCGGCCGCAACCCCAGCCCGCCCACCGCTGCGCGGACCACGTCGTGATGCGGATCGGCCAGGCCGCGCAGCAGCAGGCGCTGCGTCTCCTCCTCGGCGTACAGGGCGGGCCCAGCCGGTGTGCGGCGACTGAGCTGCGCGGCGATCGAGACGCCCACGGCCCGTCGCCGGACGTTCGGTCTCGCGCACAGCGCGACGACCCGCGCCAGCAGCGCGGGCGATCCGCGTCGCTGCAGGGCTTCGATCGCGCGCCAGCCCTCGTCGGCGTGCCAGTGCCGCAGCGCATGGCGCAGCAGGCGATCGACACCGAGGGACTTCCAACGGGGGCGGGCGGTGCGCTTCATCGGGGCGGCTCGCAGTCGCGGAGCCCCGACTCTACCGAGCCCGGCGCCGCGGGCCTGCCGCCCATCCGGGTGGCAAGGACCGCCGGCCTTCTGACGAGGCCGGCGGCCGCTCACCGCGTCGCGGTCTCCTCTTCGCCGGTCGGCAGGCGCAGGGCGCCGGTGTTGTAGTCGTACTCGAACACCTCGCCATGCCGCGCCCAGCTGACCGCCGTCTGCAGCACGGCGCCGGCTTCGGCATCGTCCAGGTGCTCGCTCAGCAGCCGCAGCACCGGCTTTTCGGGCATCTCGCCGCTGGGCTCCTGCTCCAGGCTGTGGCGGATGTGCGCGATGAGCGGCACGTGGGTGACCAGCTGCTGACCGAAGAGATCGCGCCGCAGGCCATGCGAGCCCTCGACGTAGCGCCGGCCCAGCGAGGTGAGCTGCAGGTCGCCGCTGTCGAGCTGCGCCAGCCCCAGCAGCGCCAGCGCGTGCGCCACCGGCAGCAGCTCCGCGTCGGGCAGGCCGGCTTCCTCGCAGAGCTGCGGCAGGTCCGCGCGGCCGTCGAAGGGCGGATCGGCCAGCAGCTCCAGCAGGCCGTCCATGCGCGCCACGTCGGCGGCGGGCAGGCGCTCGGCCAGCGGGGCCGGGGCGGCCGTCGCATCCACCGTGCCGGCCGCGCGCGTCGGGCGCGCCGCGCCGGCGGTCATCAGCGCGTAGACCTCGTCGATCAGCGCGCGCACGTCGGCGCTCTCGGGATCGCGCGGTCGCGGCAGCTGCACCGACAGCTGGCAGCGGATGCGCCCGGGATCGCTCGCGAAGATCAGCACGCGGTCGGCCATCATCACGGCCTCCTCGATGTTGTGGGACACCACCAGCATCGCCTGCGTCGGCATGTGCCCGCCATCCCACAGCTCCAGGATGTCCTCCCGCAGCCGCTCGCCGGTCAGCACGTCCAGCGCCGAGAAGGCCTCGTCCATCAGCAGCACGTCCGGTTCCGTCACCAGCGCGCGCGCGATGCCGACGCGCTGCCGCATGCCGCCCGACAGCTCGCGCGGCAGGGCGCCCTCGAAGCCGGACAGGCCGATCAGCGCGATTGCCTCCTCGGCCTTGACCGCGCGTTCGGCCTTGGCCACGCCGCGCGCCTCCAGGCCCAGCTCGACGTTCTGCTGCACCGTCAGCCAGGGGAACAGCGCGAAGGACTGGAACACCATGCTGATGCCGCGCGCCGGGCCCGACAGCGGCTGTCCGCGATAACGGACCTGGCCGGCATCGGCCGGCACCAGCCCGGCCATGATGCGCAGCAGCGTGCTCTTGCCCGAGCCCGATTGCCCCAGCAGCGCGACGATCTCGCCCTCGCGCAGGTGGAAGTCCACATCCGCGAGCACCGGCCGCGGATGCCCGTCGGCCGAGCGGAAGCGCTTGCCGACGCCATGGAGTTCGATGATGGATGCGGTCATGCGGTGCTCCTCACAGATGCATGCGGTCCTCGGCCAGCCGGTACAGGCGGCGCCAGACGAAGTGGTTCAGGCCCATCACGAAGACGCACATCACGCCGATGCCCAGCGCGATCCGCGGGAAGTCGCCCTTGGCCGTCATCTCCGCGATGTAGCTGCCCAGGCCATGCGCCTTGAGCGTGGTGTCGCCCCAGGACACGTACTCGGCCACGATGCTGGCGTTCCACGAGCCGCCGCTGGCGGTGATCGCCCCGGTGACGAAGCTGGGGAAGACCGCCGGCAGCAGGTAACGGCGCCATTTCAGCCAGCCGCTCAGGCCCAGGTTGCGTGCGGCGTGCCGCAACTCGGCCGGGATGTTGGACGCGCCGGCGATGACGTTGAACAGCAGGTACCACTGCGTGCCGAAGATCATCAGCGGCGAGAGCCACACGTCCGGATCGAGCTTCCAGCGCACGATCAGCACCACGACCACCGGGAACAGCAGGTTGGCGGGGAAGGCGGCCAGGAACTGCGCCAGCGCCTGCAGGCGACCGGACCAGCGCGGGTTCATCCCGATCCAGATGCCCACCGGCACCCACACCAGCGCCGCCAGCGCGATCAGCACCAGCACCCGCGCCAGCGTCACCAGGCCCAGGCCGAGCACATGGCCCGCCTCGGACCAGCCGACCTCGGCATGGACGAAGCGCACCAGCTGGTACAGCGCCACCATCACCGCGGCGGCCAGCACCGCGTCCCAGGCGCGCTGCCACGCGGCCACGGCGATGCGCGGGCGTGCGCGGATCGAGGTGCCGTCATGGTGCCGGCGGAACCAGACCAGGCTGCCCTCGAGCCGGTCCACCAACCACGCCGCGGCGCGGCGCGTGAACGCGGTGCGGCGCAGCCAGTTCAGCATCCAGGAGTTGGGCGCGTTGTCGGTGCCGCTGTCCTCGAAGCGGAACTTGTCGGCCCAGGCGACCAGCGGCCGGAACACCAGCTGGTCGTAGAGCACGATGCCCACGAGCATTGCCACGATCGCCCAGCCGATCGCGCCGAGGTCGCGCGCCTCGATCGCCATGGCGATGTAGGAGCCGACGCCGGGCAGCTTGATGCTCTGGTCGGACACCGAGATGGCCTCCGACGCGACGACGAAGAACCAGCCGCCCGACATCGACATCATCATGTTCCAGAGCAGCCCGGGCATCGCGTAGGGCAGCTCCAGGCGCCAGAAGCGTTGCCAGCCGGAGAGCTGGAACACCCGCGCCGCTTCGTCGAGCTCCGAAGGCACGGTGCGCAGCGACTGGTAGAGGCTGAAGGCCATGTTCCAGGCCTGCGAGGTGAAGATCGCGAAGATCGCCGCGCACTCGACGCCCAGCAGGTTGCCGGGGAACAGCGCGATGAAGCCGGTCACCGTGATCGACAGGAACCCCAGGATGGGGATGGACTGCAGGATGTCGAGCATCGGCACCAGCACCTTCTCGGCGGCGCGCACCTTGGCCGCGAGCACCGCGAAGACCGCGCTGAAGAGCAGCGCCAGCACCATCGCCGCCAGCATGCGCAGGTTGGTGCGCAGCAGGTAGTAGGGCAGGTGGGACGGGTCCAGCGACAAGGGCAGCGGATCGCCCAGCGCGAAGGGACGCGTCATCTGCGCCGCGCCGTAGGCCAGCAGCACGAGCAGGCCCAGCACCAGCGGCAGCAGCGCCCAGTCCCAGCGATTGGTGCCCGCCTCGACCACGGGGCGGGGGAAGAATTGGCGGCGGTCCATGCGCGCTCTCTTCTCTACATGGATTCCAGGGAACAGACGACCCCCTGGGGCCCCCCGCGCGAAGGTCCGCAGGATGCCTGCGGCGGCCTTCAGAAACCTGTCTGCTGTCTGTCCGCTGTCTGGCCGCGCGCGGCCCGCGCGCTACCCGCGCGCCACCCGCGCCTCAGCGGCGCAGGCCTTGCGCCACCTCGAAGAAGGAGCCCAGCAGCAGACTGTCGCGGCGCTCCTTCAGGCAGTACAGGTGCGTCTCGGTGAAGGCCGGGTCGCCCTCGATGCGCACCGGGCGGAAGCGCGCGTCGGGGATGAATTCCGCCTCGGACACGACGCCGATGCCGATGCCCCGCGCGGCCGCCTCGCGCAGCGCCTCGCGGCTGCCGATCTCCATCGCGACGCGCGGCGTGATGCCCGCCTGGCGCAGCGCCGACTCGAGCGCGCGGCGCGTGCTCGATCCGGCTTCGCGCTGCAGCAGCGGCTGCTCGGCCAGCTCCCGCAGCGACACATGCTCCCGCGCGGCGAAGGGGTGGTCGAGATGGACGAAGAGGATGATCGCGTGCCGCGCGTAGGCCATGGTCTCGAAGCCCGGCGCGTCGTGGAAGCGCGCCAGCACGCCGACGTCGATCACATAGTTCTCCAGGTCGCCGAAGACCTGCGCCGAATTGCCCAGCCGGATCGAGACGTCCACCTTGGGATAGCGCTGGCGGTAGGCATCGACCATCTCGATGACGTGGAAGGGGCCCACCGCGCCGAGCTTGAGCTGCCCGCGGGTGAGCTCCCCGCAGTCATGCAGCAGGTTGTAGGCCTCGACCTCCAGCGCGGCAAGCTGCCGGGCGATCGGCAGCAACTGGTGGCCGACGCTGGTCAGCTCGATGCGATGGCCGCGGCGGTGGAAGAGCTCCACCTTGTGCTGCTGCTCCAGGCCCTGCACCTGCGTCGTCAGGGTCGGCTGCGAGAGCCCGAGCGCCCGCGCCGCCGCGCTGAAGCTGCCATGGCGGGCGACGGCGAGGAAGGCGCGGAGCTTGGCGGCGGACATGTATAGACGCTCTCGATGATTTCTTGCGGTTGGCCATATTGATTCGATCGAGTGACGGTCACGTGACGTTCCTACGCTGCGCGGGCAGTTCCCCCTCAACCCGACCTGGAGTGCCCATGACCCGGACCCGTTTCCCGCGCCCACCGGCGCATCGCCTGCCCGCGCGCTTCGCCGCGCTGTCCACCGCGCTGTCCACCGCCCTGTTCACCGCGTCGATCGCGGCGCTGCTCGCCATGGCCCCGCCGCCCGCGCAGGCGCAATCGGCCCCGAGCCCGCTGGCCTCGTTCACGCGCACGCTCGATGCCGCGATCTCCGGCTACAACCGCGAGCACCTGAACGGCGTCTCGCCCGAGGCCTGCGCCGCAGCCTGCCTGGCCGATGCGCGCAAGTCGTGGTGCGTGAGCTTCGACTACTACAAGGCCTCGCAGCAGTGCGACCTCAGCGACAAGCGCGCGGCCGACGTGGGCGGGCTCAAGACCGACTACGCCGGCAACCCGTATGACCATTACGCGCTGATCCCCGGCCCCGGCGTGCCCAACCCGATCGTGGGCCCCTACGGCCGGCGCCATGTGCTGGTGATCGGCATCGACGGCCTGCGTGGCGACGCGCTGTTCTGCGCCGGTTGCGCGACCACGCCGGCGCTGAGCCAGCTCGCCGCGGTGGGCGCCTTCCACGGCAACGTGCTGGCCGGCGGTTCGCAGTCCACCTACAGCGGCCCGGGTTGGGGCACGCTGTTCACCGGCTACTGGGCGGACCAGCATGGCGTCACCGGCAACGACGCCAGCCTGCCGCTGCGCAAGCCGCATGTCTTCGACCGCATCAAGCAGGCCTATCCGACCGCCACGATCGCGGTGGTCGGCGACTGGGCCAACATCACCGGCAACCTCAAGCCCGTGGGGGCGGACTTCGTCGTGGCCAACGCGGCGAAGAACTCGCAGCAGGCGACCGATGCGGTCAAGGGCTGGTTGTCGTGGACGAACCCGCCGACCGCGATCTTCTATTACCTGCACAACGTCGATATCCACGCCGCCAGCTACGACCCCTACAACGCGTACTACCAGTCCAAGATCGCCGGCGAGGACGCGCAGATCCAGCAGGTGCTGGACGCCCTCGCGGCGCGGCCGACCTATGCGCAGGAGGAGTGGCTGATCGTCGTCGTCTCCGACCACGGCGGCACCGGCAGCGGCCATGGCGGCCAGAGCGCTGGCGAGCGCGATGCGGCGCTGGTGATGACCAACCGCTACCGCAATCCCACCAAGCCGGCCTACTGCCAGGGCGACCTGACCGGCACGCCGCTGCCCCAGACCGGCGCGCTGACGCCTCACGTGCTGGACTTCCTCGGCCTGGTCAACGATACGGCCGGGAGCAAGCACCCCGCTTGCGGCAGCCACTGAAGGCGCCGGCTGAAGGCAAGCTGATGGAGGGCCGGAGGCGGCGCGGCCCCTCCGGTCCTTCAACGCTCCGGCCCTGCGGTGCCGTCCGGAGAGACCGAGCGGACGATCCATAGATTGCATGAATGCTTCGGTCGAGAAATCAACATGGGATCGATGGATCTGCTGTCATGTTGGATTCATAGAGTGCCGGCATCCGCTCACCACTCCTGGATGCCGCCATGTCCCATCCCCGCTTCTCCGCCGCGCGCCGCACCGCGCTGGGTGCCGCCCTGGTCCTGACCGTCTGCGCGGGACTGCCGCAGCACGCATCGGCCCAGCAGCGGGCGCTGACCATCGGCCTGATCCCCGCCGAGGACTCCCAGGCCATGATCGAGTCCAGCCGGCAGGTGCTGGACGCGCTGCAGCAGCAGCTGGGCATGCCGGTGAAGCCCTTCGTGGCCACCGACTACAACGGCGTCATCGAGGCGCTGCGCGCGAAGAAGCTGGACGTGGCCTACCTCGGCCCCTTCTCCTACGTGCTGGCGAGCTCGGTGGCCGAGGTCGAGGCCTTCTCCGTCGCGGTGACGAAGAAGACCGGCCAGAGCGCCTACCGGAGCGTCATCCTCGCCCGCAAGGACAGCGGCCTGCGTAGCGTCGCCGAGCTCAAGGGCCGCAACTTCGCCTTCGTGGATCCGAGTTCCGCCTCCGGCCACCTGTTCCCCAAGGCAGGGCTGCAGCAGACGGGCCTGGACCCGGACGCCTACTTCGGCCGCGTCGTGTTCTCGGGCTCGCACGACGCCAGCATCCTGGCGGTGGCCAACAGGAAGGTCGACGCGGCCGCCGTCGCGGACCGCATCTTCAACAGCGCCGTCGCGAAGGGGACGGTCAAGCAGGACGACTTCGTCGTGCTGTGGTCCTCCAGGCCGATTCCCGAATCGCCGATGGTCTGGCGCAAGGACCTCGACCCGGCGCTCAAGGAGAAGCTCGCCAAGGCGCTGGCCAACCTCAAGGACGTGAAGTGGGGCGACCAGGGCGTGCTCAACGGCTTCCAGCCGACCAGCGACGCCGCCTACGACGTGGTCCGCGACACCGCCAAGGTGCTCAAGCTCGACCTGCGGGGCATGAAGTGATCGCGCTGCGTGGCGTCACCAAGCGCTTCGGCGACAACGCCGTGCTGCGCGGCGTCGACCTGGACGTGCGGCCCGGCGAGTTCCTGGTCGTGCTCGGCCCGTCCGGCGCCGGCAAGTCCACCTTGCTGCGCTGCATGAACCGCCTGGTCCAGGCCGACGGCGGGACGATGACGATCGCCGGCCTGGACGCGCGCGGCGCCGAACGCGCCACGGAGCTGCGCGAGCTGCGTCGGCGCGTGGCGATGGTGTTCCAGCACCACCAGGTCGTGCCGCGGCTCAGCGTGCTGAAGAACGTGCTCAGCGGGCGGCTCGGCGCGATGGCCGTCTGGCGCTCGGTGCTGCAGCTGTTCCGCGCGTCCGACATCGCGCTGGCCATGGCCTGCCTGGACCGCGTCGGCCTCGCCCACAAGGCGGCGTCGCGCACCGACGCGCTGTCGGGCGGGCAGATGCAGCGCGTGGGCATCGCCCGCGCGCTGGCGCAGCAGCCGCAGGTGATCCTGGCCGACGAGCCGGTCGCGAGCCTGGACCCGCACACCGCGCGCCAGGCGCTCGGTTACCTGAAGCAGGCCTGCCGCGAGCTCGGCATCACCGTGGTCTGCAACCTGCACCAGGTCGACTACGCGCGCGAATTCGGCGATCGCATCGTCGGGCTCTCGCAGGGACGCGTGCTTTTCGACCGGCTGCCGCGGGAGCTCTCCGAGGCGGAACTTGACGCGCTCTACGCGGGCAGCGCGCAGGCCGGCCTGCAACTGATCGCGCCGGTGAATGCGCCAGCAAATGAGCCAGCGAATGAGCCAGCGAATGACCCGGAGCGCATTGCCTCGATGGCAGCGTCGGCGCCGCCGGCCGCCACCGCCCCGACCTGGAGGACCGCATGACGACGATGACCGCTGTCGACCGCGCCGCCCGCGATCGCACCCGCTGGCTGGTGGCTTTGCCCACGACGCCGGGCGGCTGGACGAAGCTGCTGGCGCTGATGGTCGCGGGCCTGTGGGCGCTGCAGTGGAGCGCCCGGGGCGCGCAGCTGAGCCCGGCCGAGCTGGCGAGCGGCCTGCCGCAGATCGCCGATTTCCTCGGCCGCACCTGGCCGCCGGACTGGCGCATCTTGGAGCGGCTGTGGGCGCCGGCGCTGGAGACGGTCCAGATCGCCGTGTGGGGCACGCTGCTGGGCGTGATCGGCGCGATCCCGGTGTCCTTCCTCGCGGCGCGCAACCTGCACGGACCCCGCTGGCTGTATCACCTGACGCGCCAGGGCCTGAACGTGACGCGCAGCATCAATGAACTGATCCTGGCGCTGGTGTTCGTGTCGGCCGTGGGGCTGGGACCGTTCCCCGGCGTGCTGGCGTTGGCGGTGCATGGCGCGGGCATGCTGGGCAAGTTCTTCGCCGAGGCTATCGAGGAGATCGACGACGGTCCGCTCGAGGCGCTGCGCGCCACCGGCGCCCGGCCGCTGCAGGTGATCGCCTTCGGCGTGCTGCCGCAGGTGATCACCGCCTGGATCGCGGTGGTGCTGTATCGCTTCGAGGTCAACCTGCGCTCGGCGACGGTGCTGGGCATGGTGGGCGCGGGCGGGCTGGGCTTCGAGCTGGTGGGCAGCCTCAAGCTCTTCAAGTATCCCGAGACCGCGACCTGCATCCTCGTGATCACGGCGATGGTCGTCAGCGCCGACCTGGTGTCGAGCCGGCTGCGCCGCGCGATCCAGGATGCCGGCCGGCATTGAACCGGCATTGACCGTCATCGAGCGCGAGGACCCGCCCATGACCCCCTGGACCTTCCACAACCCCGTCGACGTGCGGGCCGGCAACGGCGCGCTGGCGCAACTGCCGCGCCTGGTCGGCGCGCGCGACGCGCTGCTGATCGCCTTCCCGGAGGCCGAGGCGCTCGGGCTCGTCGGCCGGATGCGCGAGCTGCTCGGCGACCGCCTCGTCGCGGTCGAGACCGACATCCGCCCCAATCCCGACCTGTGCTGGCTCGCGCCGCTGTACGAGCGACTCTGGCGCGAGCACCGCGGCGCGCGCTGCGTGGTCGCGCTGGGCGGCGGCAGCAGCATCGACTGCGCCAAGGCGATGCTGACGGCGACGCCGTCGGGCCGCTTCGATGAACTGCTCGATCACCTCGTCGATCCGAAGGCGGCGCCGCTGTCGGCCGATGCGCCGCATCGCGCGCTGATCGCGGTGCCGACCACCGCCGGCACCGGCAGCGAGGTCACGCCCTGGGCGACGCTGTGGGACGCCGCGCGCGGCCGCAAGCATTCGCTGCACCTGCCCTGGACCTGGCCGGAGGCGGCGATCGTCGATCCGTCGCTGATGGTGAGCCTGCCGCTGGGCGCCACCCTCGCGAGCGGACTGGACGCGCTGTCGCATGCGCTGGAGGCGCTGTGGAACGTGCATCGCAATCCGGTGTCCTCCAGCCTGGCCGCGAGCGCCGCGCGGGCGATCGTCGCGACGCTGCCGGCGCTGCTGCGCGAGCCGCGCCGGCTCGACCTGCGGGAGGCGCTGGCCGTCGCGGCGCTGCAGGCCGGCATGGCCTTCTCCAACACCAGGACCGCGCTGGCGCATTCGCTGTCCTACGACATCACCTTGACGCGCGGCACGGCGCACGGCATCGCCTGCTCGTTCAGCCTGCCGCGTGTGATGCGCCTGGCCTTCGGGCGCGACGCGGCGCTGGACGCGCGGCTGCTGTCGATCTTCGACGCGGCCGATGCGGACGGCGCGGTCGCCGCGCTGGAACGTTTCCTGGCCGCGCTTGGCGTGTCCACCGATCCCGCCGACTACGGCATCTCCCCCGGCGACTGGGACGCACGCGTCGCGCAAGCGCTGCGCGGCCCTCGCGGACGCAACTTCATCCAGGCCCTCGCATGAAAGACGTTTCGATTGCCACTCCTGTTCAGACGCACTCGACGAGCCACGCCGCGTCGAGCACCACGACCGCCGAGGTCCGGCGCCACCCGCGCCTGCAGGCGGTGATCTTCGACTGGGCCGGCACGCTGGTCGATCACGGCTCGCTGGCGCCGACGCAGATCTTCGTCGACGCGTTCGCGACCTTCGGGATCGCGCTGACGCTGGACGAGGCGCGCGGCCCGATGGGGCTGTCCAAGCGCGACCACATCCGCACGCTGCTGGAGGACGACGGCTTGCAGGCGCAATGGCGCGCGCGTTTCGGCCGCGCATCGAGCGACGCGGACATCGACGCGATCTATGAGCGCTTCATGCCGATGCAGATCGCGCATGTCGGTCGTTACTCGGCGCCGATCCCGGGCGCGGTGGAGGTGCTCGCCGCGCTGCGCGGCGCGGGGCTGAAGATCGGCTCGTGTTCGGGTTATCCGCGCCAGGTGATGGACGTGCTGCTGCCGCGGGCCAAGGCCGATGGCGTCTGGGCGGACCACGTCGTCGCC
>NZ_JBQEOF010000012.1:0-115100 GCF_052044995.1 Roseateles sp. 22389 | reverse complement strand
GCGGCCGCCCGGGCCCGTTCATGGCCCTGGCCAACGTGCTGGCGCTGGGCATCGGCGACGTGCGCGCCTGCGTGAAGGTCGACGACACGACGCCCGGCATCGAGGAAGGCCGGCGGGCCGGCATGTGGACGGTGGGCCTGAGCCTGTCGGGCAACGAGACCGGCTTGACGCTCGATCAGCTGCGGGCGCTGCCCGACGCGGAGCTCGCCGCGCGCCGTGACGCCGCGGCGCGGCGGCTGACGGCCTCGGGCGCGCACCTGGTGATCGACTCGGTCGCGCAGCTGCCGCGGGCGCTCGCGGAGATCGAGGCCCGGATGGCGCGCGGCGAGCAGCCCTGATCCCTCCCGAAGGGGCGGACCCGGCGCCCCGCGTGCGAAACGCGTCCGTGCTCAGACGGCGCAGGGGGAGGGCGCTCCTATCATGGCCGGCGAACTTCCAGCCCCATGAGGTCGCCGTGTCCGCCAATCCCTCGATGCCTGCTCCCACGTCCTCGCGCCGCAAGCTGCTGGTGCTGATGCCGACGGCGGAGGAGCATCTGGCCCAGTTCCGCCAGCGTTATGACGTGATCCATGCGCCGACCGCCGAGGCGCGCGCCCAGGCGGTCGCCGGGCAGGGCGCGGAGATCGAGCTGGTCGTGACCATCGGCGCGGTCGGCCTGCGCGCCGACGAGATGGCGGCGATGCCCCGGCTGGGCGCCGTCGCGGCGCAGGGCGCCGGCTACGAGGCCATCGACCTGGCGGCCGCCCGGGCCCGCGGCCTCACCCTGTGGAACGGCGCGGGCACCAACGATTCCTGCGTCGCGGACCATGCGATGGCGCTGCTGCTGGCCTCGGTGCGCGCGCTCCCGCAGCAGGAGGGCGCGCTGCGCGCCGGCCTCTGGCGCGACGCGCTGCCGCTGCGCCCCAGCGTCAACGGGCGCAAGCTGGGCATCCTGGGCCTGGGCACCATCGGGCTGCGCATCGCCAGACGGGCGCTGGCCTTCGACATGGAGGTCGGTTATCACAACCGCCGGGAACGCCATGACGCGCTGGGCTCACGCTACTTCGACTCGGCGCTGGCGCTGGCCGGGTGGGCCGACTTCCTCGTGGTCGCCGCGCCCGGTGGCCCCGCCACCCGGCACATCGTCAACGCCGAGGTGCTGAAGGCGCTCGGTCCGCAGGGGCACGTCGTCAACATCGCGCGCGGCAGCCTGGTCGACACCGCCGCGCTGGCCGCGGCGCTCGCGGCCGGCGAGCTCGGCGGCGCGGCGCTCGATGTCTATGAATCGGAACCGAAACCGCCCGAGGCCCTGCTCGGCTTCCCCAACGTGATCCTCACGCCGCACATCGCCGGATGGTCGCCCGAGTCGGTGCAGGCGACCGTCGACCTGTTCCTCGAGAACGCCCGGCGCTGGGAGGCGGGCGAAGCCGTGCTGACGCCGCTTTGAAGCCGCCAAAAAAAAGTCCGCGGCCCCAGGGGGCGGCGGACGAAGACTTGAGAACTGAAAAGAAAGGTCCCCTCGACAGGGGACACCGGCTCCGCGGACGGAACGAAGGCGGCGGCGGGCGCTAGGCTGTCAACCCAGCAGACCGGTCGCCAATCCCAGGCAGGACATGACGCCGATGCAGACCACCCAGGCATCCGCGTTGTTCAACGAGGTCCAGACCGTTTGCTTGAGCATCTGCATTGCCATCTCCTGCTGCAGCCGGAAGTGGCTGCGATGGATGGCAATGTACTGTATGCCCATACAGTATTCAACAGGGAATCGCCGGATTGTGCGCCTCGCGCCACGGCGACCCGCCGACCGACGCGCCTGTCACCGTTGGCGCCGGGCCCGGCACGCCGGGTTGGAGCACAGGCCGTACAGCGCCAGCGCATGCTCCACCAGCTCGTAGCCGCGCTCCTCGGCGATCTCGCGCTGGCGCTGCTCGATGCCGGCGTCGTAGAACTCCTCCACCCGGCCACAGGCCAGGCAGACCATGTGGTCGTGGTGCTGTTCGGAATTGAGCTCGAACACCGCCTTGCCGGACTCGAAGTGCTGCCGCGCCAGCAGCCCCGCCTCGACGAACTGCATCAGCACCCGGTACACCGTCGCCAGGCCGATGTCGGCCTCCTCCAGCAGCAGCTGGCGGTAGACGTCCTCGGCGCTGAGGTGGCGTTGGTTCGACTGCTCGAAGATCTGCAGCACCTTGATGCGGGGCAGCGTCGCCTTCAGGCCGCTGGATTGCAGGCTCTCGATCTGGTGCTTGGGGGAGTCGGGCTTGTGCGAGTCGGGCATGGGCGGGCAGGTCAGGTGCGGACTGGCGATCAGGCGGCCGCGGTTTCGGGGTTCCGGGCGTCGTCCGGGGCGCCCTTGCGGGCGCCTTGCGGCTTGCGCAGCCACAGGTAGAGGCCGCTGCCCAGCACGACGATGGTCGCCACGTCCAGCAGCGCCCACAGGATCTTCATCGGCATGCCGCCGTAGTCGCCGAAGTGCAGCGGCTGCGAGACCAGCAGCGCGGTGAGGTACCAGGGCAGTTCCGGCGCCGCCGTCAGCTGCGCCGTCCGGGCGTCCACCAGCAGCGGCTGCAGCAGCCGCGAGGTCAGCGGCGTGGTGCCCTTCAGGAAGATCGTGTTGTGGTGCGGGCTGGAAAAGGCCGTGCCGGGGAAGGCGATGAACGAGACCTTGCGCTGCTGGCCGTGATGCATCGCGGTGTCGAGCGAGGCCTGCAGCGGACCGCGGTCCCTGGCCTGGAGCAGCGGCTGGCCCTGATAGGGGGCGAGCAGCGTGGAGACCTCGGTGTACTGCCAGTACTTCACCAGCAGGTCGGCCCAGGTGTTGATCATCCCGGTCGCGCCGACGACGAAGCACCACACCAGCGTGACGATGCCCACGAGGTTGTGCAGGTCCAGCCACTTGACGCGGGTGGAGCGGTCCTTGCGCACCGCGCCGAAGTCCAGCTTGCGCATGAACGGCGCATACAGCACCACGCCGCTGACCAGCGCGATCAGCAGCAGCAGGCCCATGAAGCCGAGGAAGAGCTTGCCCGGCAGGCCCGCGAACATGTCCACGTGCAGGCGCAGCATCAGGTCCATGAAGCCCTCGCCGACGCGGTACTCGCGCACCACCAGGCCGGTGCGGGCGTCGACGGCGACGGACTTGAAGTCCTCGGTCGGCGCCGGCGTCGGGGCGAGCGTGAACCACCACAGGCGCGGGTCGTCCTCGTTCTCGCCGGCGTACTGGATGACGCGGGTCGGATGCACCGCGTTCGCGGCCTTGGCCATGACATCCAGCGAGACCCGCTGCGCGTCCATGGCGGCGGGCAGCACGGGGGCCTCGATCTCGTCGCCGAGCAGGTGGCCGATCTCGTGATGGAAGATCAGCGGAAGCCCGGTCAGGCACAGCAGCAGCATGAACAGCGTGCAGACCAGGCTGGTCCACTTGTGGAACCAGCTCCAGACGCGGATGGCGCGCGAGCTCAGCATCGTCGTGTCCTCAGAAGTCGGCCGCCAGGCTCAGGTTGACGCTGCGCGGCTGGCCGACGACCAGGTAGCTCTGGTCCGGATAGCCGCCCGCGGACGCCCAGTACTTGCGGTTGGTGAGGTTGTCGATCCGCGCACGCAGCGTGAGCAGCGTGCCCTGCACCTCGAACAGATAGCGCGCGCCCGCGTCCAGGCGGGTCCAAGCCGGCACGCGCAGCGTGTTGGCGCTGTCGGCGAAGACCTTGCCGGTGTGCACGACGCGTGCGTCCAGCGCCAGCCCCTGCAGCGCGGGGACTTCCCATTCGGCGCCCAGGTTGGCCTGCACCCGCGCGATGCCCAGCGTGCGCTTGCCTTCGGTGGCGGCCACGCCGGTGCCGTGCTGCCTGGCGTCCAGCCAGGTCAGGCCGCCCAGCACCTTGAGCTCGCGCGTGGCCATGCCGAAGGCGGTGAGCTCGACGCCGCGATGGCGGTCCTCGCCCTGGGCGGTGTCCTGCGCCAGCACCGCGCGCGGCTTGTCGGTGGTGAAGTAGGAGGCGCCGAAGCCCAGGCGTCCGCCGTCGTACTTCAGGCCGACTTCCTTCTGCTTGGAGGCGTAGGGCGCCAGGTCGCGCGCCGGCAGGCCGTTCTGCGCGGCCAGGCTGTCGCCCTTGTTCAGGCCCTCGATGTAGTTGCCGTAGACCGACAGCTGCCTGGACAGGCGATAGACGACGCCGGCGACCGGGCTGGTCTTGCTCCGGTCGTAGGTGGTGACGACGCCGCCCGGCGTGATCGTGTCCAGGAAGCGGACCGTGGCGCTGATCGAGTCGACCTTGAGCGTCTGGTGACGCAGGCCCAGCGTGATCAGCAGCGAGTCGTCCAGCAACGACAGCGTGTCGCCGATGGCGACGCTGCGGTTGCGGATGCGGGTGTTGAGCCGCGGGTCGTCGACGGTGTTGCCGACGTACACGCTGTCCGAGAACGCGGGCAGCGCGCTCCGGGCCGGCGTGTAGAGGTTGGTCGGCTGCGTGTTCAGGAAGTCCATCGCGTAGCCGTTCTTCGTGTCCAGCGAGAACACGGCGGCCGAGACCACCCATTCATGACCGACCGAGCCGGTGCGCAGCTTGCCGCGCAGGCCGGCCTCGCCGGTGTCGACGCTGTCCTTGCGGCCGTTCTCGAAGCGGTAGAAGGTGCCGTCGCCGGTCGCGGCGTCGGTGACCGTGAGGTTGCCCAGCCGGTTCGCTTCCTTGCTGCGGCGCGCGCCGTAGGCGGCCCAGGCGGTGACGGCGTCGTTGAGGTCCCATTCGCCGCGCAGCGTGCCGAAGGTGTCGCGCTCGTTGGAATAGGTCCAGGGCTGGGCGTAGTTGGCCTTGTTGTCCGGCAGCGCCGGCATCGCGCTCAGGCCGTTGACGGTGACGCTGGGGCGCGTGCGGGTGAGCTGGTTGTCCTGCCAGCCCAGGTCGGCGCTCAGGCGGACGTCGCGGCTGCGCCAGTCCACGCCCAGCGCGACGACGCTGGTCCGCGCCTTCTCGTCGTTGACCGCGGTGCCGCCGTCGCGGTAGGCGGCGTTGAAGCGCACGCCGGTGGCCTTGTCCGGGCCGAAGCGCCGCGCCACGTCCAGCGCCGCGCCGCCGGCGCCGCCGCTGCCGGCGTTCACCGTGAGGCGCGTCAGCGGCTCGACCGGCGCGCGCTTGGGCAGCAGGCTGATGTTGCCGCCGATGCCGCTGCCGTTGGGGCTCGCGCCCATCAGGAAGGCGGAGGCGCCGCGCAGCACCTCGACGCGCTCGAACAGCTCCGAGGCGATGTACTGGCGCGGCAGCAGGCTGTAGAGGCCGTTGTAGGCGACGTCGTCCGAATTCAGGATGAAGCCGCGGATGAAGTAGGCCTCCTGGAAGTTGCCGAAGCCGCGCGCGGCACGGATGCCGGGATCGTTCTGCAGCACCTCGGCGACGCTCTTGGCCTGGCGGTCCTGGATCAGCTCGTTGGTGTAGGCGGTGATGGAGAACGGGGTCTCGAGGTTGTCCTTGGTGCCGAGGATCCCGGCGCGCCCGCCGCGTGCCACCTGGCCGCCGGCATAGGCCTTGGACAGGCCTTGCTTGTCCGCGGTGGCGCTGACGGTCACCACCGGCAACTGGGACGGCGCGTCGCCGTCCTTGTCCTTGTCCTTGGGAGCGTCCTGCGCGAAGGCGGCAGGGGCGGCGAGGGCGCACAGGCCCAGGGCGATGGCGAGCGCCAGCGGGCGCTTCGGGAAGTGATTCATGGGACGGGGACCTGGAGGGAGTTCTTCTTCGGGGAGGGACAGCGGCCGGCGCCGGGCCGGCACGGTATGGGTGACGGGCGTCAGGCCGCCTTGCGGGGCCGCCAGGCAAACCAGGCGATCACCGCCACCGGCACGCCCAGGCCGATCCACGACCAGACGTCGCCCCAGGCGTCCGACACCAGCGCCGACAGCAGGCCGGAGGTGCTCAGCACGCCCAGCGCGATCGGCCAGGTCCAGAGACGGCGGGATTCGGGAGACCACATCGGCGGACGCTAAGCTTGCAAATAACAATTATTCGCATTCTAGAGCGAAGCGAGGCCCGGCTGGATGGCGGGATCGCCTGTCTGGGCGCAGGGAAAGCGGAGGCTGAAAGCGCTGCCGCCCCTGTTGGGGGCGGCAAGGGGAGGCGGAGGTCGGGGCGGGCGCCGCCGGCCAGGGACGGGCGGGCGCTAGACGGTCGCGCGGGCCACCGCCGCCGGGCTGGTGCGTTCGGCGCGCTCGGCGTCCTGGCGGGCGAGGTACTGGTGGATGCTGGCCACCACCTGCGCGCCTTCGCCGATCGCGCCGCCGACCCGCTTGACCGAGCCCGAGCGCACGTCGCCGACCGCGAAGACGCCCGGGATGCTCGATTCGAGCAGCTCCGGCTTGTACTGCGACAGCGGGCAGGCGCAGGCGCGGCCGGTGATGATGAAGCCGGCCTGGTCCAGTTCGAGGCCGCACTGCGAGATCAGGCCGGTCTCGGGTTCCGCGCCGATGAACATGAACAGGTGCTGCAGCGCCAGCCGGCGCTGCTGGCCGTTGCGGCGGTCGCGCCAGCAGACGGCCTCCAGCGCGTCGCCGCCTTCGAGCTCGCACAGCTCCTGGTGCGCCAGCAGCTCGATGTTGGCGGTGCCCTGGATGCGGTCGATCAGGTAGCGCGACATCGTTGCCGCCAGCCCCGGGCCGCGGACCAGCATGATCACCTTGGCCGCGTGGTTGGCCAGGAACACCGCCGCCTGGCCCGCCGAGTTGCCGCCGCCGACGATCACGACCGTCTGCCGGCTGCAGATGCGGGCCTCGATCGGCGAGGCCCAGTACCAGACGCCCCGGCCCTCGAAGCGCGCCAGCGCGTCGAGGTCGGGACGGCGGTAGCGCGCGCCGGTGGCGATCACCGCGGTGCGGGCCCGCACCGTGCGGCCGTCCTCCAGCGCCAGGCGCAGCTCGTCGTCCTCGCCGTGGCGCTCGCAGCTCATCTCGGTGACCTTGGCCGGGATCAGCATGTCGGCGCCGAACTTCTGGGCCTGGACGAAGGCCCGGCCCGCCAGCGCCTGGCCCGAGATGCCGGTCGGGAAGCCGAGGTAGTTCTCGATGCGCGAGCTCGCACCGGCCTGGCCGCCGAACGAGCGGCAGTCCATCACCAGCACCGACAGCCCCTCCGACGCCGCGTACACCGCGGCCGACAGGCCCGCCGGGCCGGCGCCGACGATGGCCACGTCGTAGAGCTCGGGGCGCTCGCGCATGTCGACGATGCCCATGCAGCGGGCGACCTCCTCGTCGGTCGGGTCGATCAGCACGTCGCCGCCGGGGCAGATGACCAGCATCTGCACGCCCTCGGTCATGTACTGGTCGGCGAGCGCCTTGGCGTCGTCGTTCTGGTCGGGCTCGAGCTGTTGGTGCGGATAACCGTTGCGGCCCAGGAAGCTGCGCAGCCGCATCACCGGCGCGGCCTTGGCCCGCCCGATCAGCGTCGCGCCGCTGGCGCCGGCCTCGATCAGGCCGACGCGGCGCAGGATGAAGGCGCGGGTGAGACGTTCGCCCAGGTCGGCCTCGGCGATCAGCAGCGCGCGCAGCTGCGGCGGGCTGACCTCGACCGCCTCGACCTCGGTTTCCGCGATCGCGTCGATGAACGAGGGCCGGCCGCTGAGCTGGCCAACCTCGCCCAGGAAACCGCCCGGGCCGTGCCGGTGGATCGGCGTCACGTGGCCGAGGCTGTCACGCTGGGAGACGGTGATCTCGCCGCTGAGGATCAGGGTCATGCCCATGCCGGCATCGCCGGCACGCACGACCCACTCGCCTTGGGAATAGCGCCGGAACCGGCCGAAGCGCGCGACGCGCGCGATGTCGGCGACGCCGAGCGTGGGAAACATCTGGGCACCGCGCGTGTCGGCGATGCTGGGCTGCTGGACCTGGGCCATGGGACCTCCTGGCGCGCACCCTAACCGACGGGCGAGCCAGCGGCAAGCGCCGGACGGGAGAGCGCGGCGCGCGGCGCCGGGCGGGGGACGGACGGCCGCTGCGCCTCCGGGGGAGGGGGGTCGCCGCCGACTCTGGCACCATGGCGGCCGCCCCTTCCTTCACGATCCGTTCCGGAGCCTTCGCCATGGACCTGCCTTCCCACCAACTGACGATGACCGTGCTGATGACGCCGGACATGGCCAACTTCTCCGGCAACGTGCACGGCGGGACCATCCTGAAGCTGCTCGACCAGGTCGCCTACGCCTGCGCCAGCCGCTTTGCCGGTCGCTACACGGTGACGCTGTCGGTGGACCAGGTGATGTTCCGACAGCCGATCCATGTCGGCGAGCTGGTCAGCTTCCTGGCCTCGGTGAACTACACCGGCACCTCGTCGATGGAGATCGGCATCAAGGTCGTCACCGAGAACATCCGCGACCAGGTGGTGCGGCATGCCAACAGCTGCTTCTTCACGATGGTGGCCGTCGGCGAGGACGGCCGGCCGGTGCCGGTGCCGCCGCTGTCGCCGAGTTCCCCCGACGAGAAGCGCCGCTGGGAAGCCGCGATCGAGCGCAAGAAGCTGCGCCAGGAACTGCAGCGCCGGCACGACGAGTTGCGCAGCTCCACCCTGCCGGGCTGAGCCGGCGGCCTCAGCCGCGCAGCTGCGCCGGATCGAGGTACTGCTGGCGGAAGGTCTCGAAGTCGACCGTGTCGGCCGCCTCGATCGCCGCCTGCGTCTCCAGCGAGGCCCGCGCCGACTGCTCGAAGCGGGCCATCAGGCCCTCGGGCATCGGCTGCGCCAGCACATGGGCGCGGGCGGCCTCGGAGCGGGCCGCGACGAAGTCCAGGTGCGAGCACCGGTGTCCGGCGCTCATCGCCGCCAGCACCCGCGCCGACGGCAGCTCGTCCGGCCGGTCCCAGCGCTCGACGGCCTGGGCGAGCGCCTCGCGGTAGAGCGAGCCGCCCAGCGCCTCGTCGATCTTGCGGGCGATCGGCGCGAAGTCGGTCAGCAGCTCGCGGCCCCAGTCGCGCAGCGCGATCTCGCCGCCGCGGCGCTCCAGCTTCAGGCCGGGTTCGCGTCCGGCCGAGGCGGTGCGGTGCTGGTTGCGGGCCAGCGCGCCGAGTTCGTCCGGCGTGTCGTTGGGGCTGTCGGTCAGCCAGCAGTGCAGCAGGAAGATGTCCAGGAAACGCATCGTGCTGGCGGCGATGCCGACCGGCTCGAACGGATCCAGGTCCATGCAGCGGACCTCGATGTATTCGACGCCGCGCTCGCGCAGCGCATGCAGCGGACGCTCGCCCGAGCGAATGGTGCGCTTGGGGCGGATCGTGCCGTAGAACTCGTTCTCGATCTGCAGCAGCGTGGTCGACAGCTGGTTGTATTCGCCGCCCGGATTGACCACGCCGACCTTCTCGTAGGCGGGGTAGGGGCGGGTCAGCGCGTCCTGCAGCGAGGCGGCGTAGCCGTCCAGGCTGTTGTAGCTGACGGCCAGCGAGGCCTGCGCGTCGCTCTGGTAGCCGAGGCGGCCCATGCGCAGCGAGGTGCCGTGGGGCATGTGCAGCGTGCCGTCGGTCAGCGGCTGCAGGCCGTGCTCGCGGCCGGCGACGAAGCTGGCGCACAGCGCCGGTGATGCGCCGAACAGCGTCAGCAGCAGGAAGGAATGGCGGCGGAAGTTGCGGATCAGCGCGAAGTGGTCGGCGTTGTCCAGGCCCGGCATCGACCAGTTGTAGTGGATGCCGGAGATGGTCTGCATGCGCCGCCCGTAGCGGTGGCCCAGGCCCATGCGGTAGACGCTCTTGGCGCGGCCGATGTTGGAGGCGCCGTAGCGGCCGATGGGGATGGTTTCATCCGCGGGCAGCAGGCAGGGCATGCTCGACGCCCACATCAGTTCCTCGCCCAGGCTGCGGTAGACGGCCTGGTGGATCTCGGTCAGCTGCGCCACGCAGGCCTCGGCGGAGGCATGCACGCCGGTGATCAGCTCCAGCTGCGACTCGCTGAAGTCGGTGGTGACCGTCTCATGGGTCAGCGCCGAGCCGAGCGCGGTCGGATGCGGCGTCAGCGCCAGCGAGGCGGCGGTCGGCAGCGCGCGCAGGCTTTCCTTCTCCACGCCGCGGCGCATGCCCGCCAGACGGGCCGGATCCAGGGCCTCCAGTCGCTTCAGCCAATCGCTCAAAACCCGCTCCTCGTTCGATGTGGGCGCGCAAGTTAACAGATGTGCACGAATCCCGCTTGAATTGGCTTTCTCGGGTTTGTGCTAAGCGGGGTGAGGCGATCGACCGGCCTTCAGCGGGTCAACGGCCGTCAACCGCCGGCAAGCTGCGGGCAATCCACGGGCCGGTGCGCGAAGCGGCTCAGGCCGGCGCGCTCAGGCGCCGGCGCGTGCGTCGGAGCTGCTGGTCCGAGCTGAAGCCGGCGGCCAGGGCCGCCTGCGCCGGCCGCTGGCCGCGCGCCAGTTCGCGCCGGGCCAGTTCGAGCCGGATCGCGCGCAGGTAGTCGAGCGGCGTCGTGCCGCCGTGCTGGGTGAAGAGCCGGGTGAGGTGACGCGGCGTGACATGGGCGACCTCGGCCATCCGCGCCAGGCTCCAGTCGGCGCGCGGGTCGCCGCAGATCGCGTCCTGCACCCGGTGCAGCGCGGGATGCAGGTGGTGGCGGTGCGCCAGCATCGGCGACAGCTCCGGATCCTGCGCGCCGCGCCGCAGGTAGACCACCATCACCTGCGCCACCGACGCGGCCAGCGCCTCGCCGCAGTGCTCGGCGATGAGGGCCAGCACCAGGTCGATGCCGGCCGTGATGCCGGCGCTGCTGGCCAGCGGGCCGTCGAGCACGAACACCCGGTTCGCCTGCACGTCCGCGCCGGGCGCGGCGGCGCGCAGCGCGTCGAGCGATTCATGGTGGGTGGTGCAGCGCCGGCCCTCGAGCAGCCCGGCCCGCGCCGCCAGCAGCGCGCCGGCGCAGATGCTCAGCAGCCGGCCTTCGCCGCCAGCCAGCAGCGCCGTGCCCTCGCGATGCAGCCAGCGCTCGATGCGCAGTTCCTCCTCGCGCTCGACGGCGCCCGGCGCCGCGTCGTCCGGATGCGCATGCCGGCGCCCGCTCAGGATCAGCCAGTCGCGCGGCCCCAGCGCCGGCAGCGGCTCCAGCGCGGCCAGCGTCAGGCCGACCGAGCTGGAGGCCGTCGGCGACGCGGCGCAGTAGCGCAGCCGGAAGGCTTCCGGCTCGCGGCGGCGGCGCAAGGCCTGGTTGGCGAGCCGCAGCGCCTCGGCCGCGCCGGCCAGGTCCAGCAGCAGCGTGTGGCGCTCGACCAGGATCCAGACGTCGACCGGGTCGTCGTCCGGTCGGCGCGCGGCCAGGGGAGAGTCAGGAAAGGACATCGCGGCAGTATGCCCCCGGGGCATTCGGGAATAGGGTGCAAGGGAGAGCGGGCTCCCGGCGCGGGCGAGTGCGCCGCGCCGTGGACCCACCGGCCATCAGGCCGCGACGGCGCTGCGCTGGGTGGCGCGATCGAGCGCCGCCTCGACGTCGACGATCTGCGCGAACCGGTCCTGCAGCGCGACCTCGGTGCGCAGCTTGAGCTCGTCCACGCCGACCACCACGCCGCTGGCGTGCCGGATCGGGAAGGTCAGCGTCGCCTCGGTCACGTAGTCGACGGTCCAGCCCTCGTCGCTGGCGTGGCGCGTCGTCGTCTCGCAGCACTGCTCGGTACGGATGCCCGCAACGATCAGGCGGCGGATGCCGTGCTCGGTCAGCCAGATCGACAGGCCGGTGCCGGCCAGCGCGCTGTGGCGGCGCTTGAGGAACTCGGCGGCGATGGGCACGTCGGCCAGCTCGGCCATCGGGCGCACATGGCCGCTGACCAGCGAGAAGGGGTTGTCCGGCGTGGCCGGGCCGTCGGTGTGGAGGATGCGCACGATCGGCAGGCCGCGCGCGGCGGCGCCGGTCAGCAGCGCGTTGGTGCGGGCCATGTAGGGCTCGAAGCCGGCCGGGTCCCAGTAGGGGCGGTGGCGGAAGGATTCCTGGACGTCGATCAGCAGGACGGCGGTGTCGGCGTCGGGACGGAAGGCGGTGGCGGCGGTCATCGGGGCTCCATCGAGCAGTGGGTGATGGATGCCATCGTGCCGACGGACGCGCGCGGCGTCGCGCCGTCGCAGGACCAGTCGCGGTCAAATCAGGACATCGGGTGTGCCACGACCGCAACCCTCACCCCCACCCTCTCCCGCAAGCGGGAGAGGGAGCAAGTCAGAGCGGCGCTTTCCTTGGCAGGCGGGAGAGAGAGCAAGGCGGCGCGGCGCTCTTCGTTGATAGGTGCGGCAGGTCATGCCAAGCGCGGTCTGTGTGACCCCCTCTCCCGCTTGCGGGAGAGGGCAGGGGTGAGGGCCAGCTGCTTCTCGCACGAACCGGCGGGCGGTCGCGGCAGCGAGCATCAAGACGCGGCGGCGCAGCGCTTCGCCACTCGACCGATCAGTCCTCGCGCGTGGTGCGCTGGGCCAGCGGCAGCTTGGCCTCGAGGTCCAGCGCGTCCCAGCCCTTGCGGCCGATGCGGCGCAGCGTGTCGATGTTGGCCTCGTAGATCGCGTCGGTGTCCGGCATGGTCTCGACGGCCCGCTCGATGCTCTCCTCGCGCAGCAGGTGCAGCGTCGGGTAGGGCGAGCGGTTGCTGAAGTTGTCGACGTCGTCCGCGTCGGTGCCCTCGAACTGGTAGTCGGGGTGGAAGCTGGCCACCTGCAGCACGCCGTCCAGGTCCAGGTCCTCGACCAGCGCGTCGGCCGCGCCCAGGAAGTCGTTGAAGTCCAGGAAGTCGTTGAGCACCCACGGATGGACCAGCAGCGTCGTCTCCGTCTCCTCGGGATCGGCGCGGTTGAGCGCCAGCAGCTCGCGCGCCAGGTCCTTGAGCAGTTCCTCCGGCGTGTGCGCCGCGCTGACCACGGTGCGCAGGCGCTGGTTGACCTCCACGCTCTTGGCGAACGGGCACAGGTTCAGGCCGATCACGGCCCGCTGCAGCCAGCGCTGGGTGTCCTCGCGGACGGTCTTCTCTTGGTCGGGCGCGATCGGGGCGGTCATCGGGCGGGGGGCTGGAGTCGAAGAAGAGGGCGGGGCGCGGAGGGCGGCGGCGGCCCTCAGGCCTGGGCCGGGCGCGGCCGCTTGAACCACGCGTCGACCAGCCGGACCCACATCGAGCCGCCCAGCGGGATCAGCTCGTCGTTGAAGTCGTAGCTCGGGTTGTGCAGCATGCAGGGCCCCAGGCCGTGGCCGCCCTCGCGGTGGCTGCCGTCGCCGTTGCCGATCAGGAAGTAGCAGCCCGGCACTTCCTGCAGGTAGTAGCTGAAGTCCTCGGCGCCCATGGTGGGCTCGAACTCCTGCACATTGGCCGCGCCCAGCATCTCGGTCAGCACGCCGCGGGCGAATTCGGTCTCGGCCGGGTGGTTGATCGTCGGCGGGTAGTTGCGGTGGAAGCTGAACTCGCACTCGACCTCGAAGGCGGTGCCCGTGGCCTCGGTCAGTTGCCGCATGCGGCGCTCGATCAGGTCCAGCGTCTCCAGCGTGAAGGTCCGCACCGTGCCCTGCAGCTCGCAGCGCTCGGGGATCACGTTGGTCGCCTCGCCGGCGTGGATCATCGTCACCGAGATCACGCCCGCGTCGATCGGCCGCTTGTTGCGGGTGATGATGGTCTGGAAGGCCTGCACCAGGTGCGCGGCCACGACCACCGGGTCGGTGCCCAGGTGCGGCATCGCGCCGTGCGCGCCCTTGCCCTTGATCACGATCTTGAATTCGTTGCTCGAGGCGAAGACCGGTCCGGTCTTGAGCGCGAACTGCCCGGCGGCCATGCCCGGCCAGTTGTGGACGCCGAACATGGCCTCCATCGGGAACTTGCGGAACAGGCCGTCCTTGATCATTTCGCGGGCGCCGCCGCCGCCCTCCTCGGCGGGCTGGAAGACGACATAGACGGTGCCGTCGAAGTCGCGATGCGCGGCCAGGTGCTTGGCCGCGGCCAGCAGCATCGCGGTGTGGCCGTCATGGCCGCACGCGTGCATCTTGCCGGGGTGCTTGCTGGCGTGCGCGAAGGTGTTGTGCTCGGTGATGGGCAGCGCGTCGATGTCGGCGCGCAGGCCCAGCGTGCGGCCGCTCCTGCCGCCGTCGCGGCCGGGGATGATGCCGACCACGCCGGTCTTGCCCAGGCCGCGGTGGACTTCGATGCCCCAGTCGGTCAGCGCTTTCGCGACCACGTCCGAGGTGCGGTCTTCATGGAAGCAGAGTTCGGGATGCGCGTGCAGGTCGCGTCGCAGCTTGGCGATGGCCGGCGCGTCGGCCAGGATGGGTTCGATCAGCTTCATGGGCGGGCACTCCGATGTCATCGCGACAGCGCGTCGGGCTTGCCGCGAGCCAGAAAGGCCGCGGCGCCGCTCAGGGCGGCGCCGCTGTGTCGGGCCAGTGTACCCGCCGCACCGCGAAGGTGCCCGACGCCGCCGCGCCCGTCCGGGCGATCAGCGCCGCGTCACTGCCGGATCAAGCCCGGATCAGCGCTTCACGCGTCCGTCGCTGGTCAGCAGGGTCATCTCGACGAAGCTCGAGCCGACATGCTTGTTGGGCCGGAAGTTCACGTTGAAGCCGCCGAGGTTGTAGTTCTGCAGGCTGTCCAGCCCGGCGACCAGGCCCTCGCGGGTCGGGCGGGTCGCGCGGCGGATGCCCTCGCTGATGACCTTGGCGCCGATGTAGCCCTCGATGGCGGTGTAGTTGAACTTCTGGCCGGCCTTGGTGGCGGCCTGCTGGTATTCATGGACCACGCCGACCTGGGTGCCGAACGGGTAGGGCATGACCTGGCTGACCACCACGCCCATCGCGTCCTTGCCCAGTTCCTCCAGCAGCGCCTGGGTGCCGACGAAGGAGACGTTGTAGAACACGCCGCCGTAGCCGGCCTTGCGCGCGGCGCGGATGAAGGCGGCGCAGCTCTTGTAGGCGCTGATCATGACGATGGCCTCGGGCGGCGCGCCGTTCTGCACCAGGTCCTTGACCGCCTTGGCGACGTCGACGCTGTTGCGCTCGACGGTGGAGGTGGCCAGCGGCTGGATCGACAGCGGCTTCATCGCGCGCAGCACGCCGTCCAGGCCGGCCTTGCCGTAGGCGTCGTTCTGGTGGAAGACGGAGATCCGCATCAGGCCCAGGTGGGCCAGCTGCTTCACGATCAGGGCGGTCTCGTCGTAATACGAGGCGCGCACGTGATAGACCCAGGGGCTGAAGGGATCGCGCAGCGCCTCGGCGCCGGTGAAGGGCGCCACGAACGGGATCTTGGCCTGGTTGACCAGCGGCAGCGCAGCCAGCGAGGTCGGCGTGCCGACGTAGCCGAACAGCGCGAAGACGTCGTCGGCGATCAGCTTCTCGGTGTTGGCCTTGCAGCGGTCCGGCTCATAGCCGTCGTCCAGCGTGCGCAGCTCGATCAGGGTGCCGTTGATGCCGCCGGCGGCGTTCTGCGCGTCGAAGAAGAGCTTCGCGCCGGCCTGCATCTGCAGGCCCAGCTGCGAGGCCGCGCCCGTCAGCGGCGCCGACTGGCCCAGCACGAGGCGTTTGCCTTGCGCGCGGACGGCCGTCGGGATGGGCAGGGTGGCGAGCGCGCCCAGGGCGCTGGCGGAGGCGAGGAGTTGGCGGCGATCCAAGAGAGGCTCCCAGGGGGTGCGATAGATGTTGTGGCGCCTGCCTGAGCGACTGACGCCAGGAGGCTCGACACGACCTATTTCGGCCCCCAGCAAGCGAGCTTAGCGGTTCGTGCGCCAAGCGTCGTCACCATGTTCGGTAAGAAAGCGAAAGCGTGTGGCGCCTGTGCAATAGTTGACGTTCCTTGCCCGCTCTCCAAGAACCGACCGTGAATCTTCCGCCACCGGCCCATCACCACGACGATCCGGCCCTCGCCCGGACGCCCGCATCGCCGTCGCGGGTGGTGAAGGGCGCCTGCCCGCATGACTGCCCCGACACCTGCGCCCTGCGCATCACCGTCGAGGACGGCAAGGTGGTCAAGGTGCAGGGTCAGCCGGAGCATCCCAGCACCCACGGCGCGCTGTGCACCAAGGTCTCGCGCTACCCGGAGCGGACCTACCACGCGGAGCGCGTGCTGCACCCGCTCAAGCGCGTCAACGCCAAGCACGAGCCGCCGCGCTTCGAGCGCATCGGCTGGGACCAGGCGATCGCCGAGATCGCCGGCCGCCTGAAGGCGATCGCGGCGCGCGACCCGCAGGCCATCCTCCCCTACAGCTATGCCGGCACGATGGGCCTGCTGCAGGGCGAGGCCATGGCGGGCCGCTTCTTCAACCGGCTGGGCGCGTCCTGCCTGGACCGCACGATCTGCGCCTCGGCGGGCGGCGCGGCGCTGACGACCACCTACGGCCACAAGGTCGGCATGCACCTGCCGCACTTCGCCGAATCGAAGCTGATCCTCATCTGGGGCAGCAATTCGATCGCTTCCAACCTGCATTTCTGGACCTTCGCCAACCAGGCCAAGCGCGAGGGCGCGAAGCTGGTCTGCATCGACCCGCGCAAGACCGAGACCGCGGACAAGTGCCACCAGCACCTGGCGCTGCTGCCCGGGACCGACGGCGCGCTGGCGCTGGGCCTGATGCACGAGCTGATCGCCCAGGACTGGCTGGACCACGACTACATCGCCCGGCATGTCGACGGCTGGGAGGAGCTGCGCGCGAAGGCGCTGGCCTGGCCCCCCGAGCGCACGGCCGCCGAATGCGGCCTGAGCGCGGACGAGGTGCGCGGCCTGGCGCGCGACTACGCGACGCTGGCGCCGGCGGCGATCCGGCTGAACTACGGCATGCAGCGCGTGCGCGGCGGCGGCAACGCGGTGCGCCTGATCGCGCTGCTGCCCTGCCTGACCGGCGCCTGGCGCCACCGTGCGGGCGGGCTGCTGCTGTCGAGCTCGGGCTGGTTCGCGCCCTTCAAGAACCCGGCGCTGGAGCGTCCCGAGCTGCGCGCCGGCCGGCCCTCCCGCACGATCAACATGAGCACCATCGGCGACGACCTGCTGCGCGAGGCCTCGCCCGACTTCGGGCCGCGGATCGAGGCGCTGGTCGTCTACAACAGCAACCCGGTGGCGGTGGCGCCGGAGTCGCCCAAGGTGGTGGCGGGCTTCCAGCGGCCCGACCTGTTCACCGTGGTGCTGGAGCACTTCCTGACCGACACCGCCGACCTGGCCGACTACGTGCTGCCGGCGACTACGCAGCTCGAGCACCTGGACATCCACACCAGCTACGGCCACACCGACGTGCTGGTCAACGAGCCGGCGGTCGCGCCGCTGGGCGAGTCGCGGTCCAACACGCGGATCTTCCGCGAGCTCGCCGCGGCGATGGGCTTCGACGAGCCGGCCTTCCACGATGACGACGAGGCGCTGCTGCGCCAGGCCTTCCGCGACGACATCGACCTGGCCCAGCTGCGCGAGCGCGGCTGGTTCAAGCTGCCGCTCAAGGAGGCGCCGTTCGCCGAGGGCGGCTTCCCCTCGGCCAGCGGCAAGGCCGATGCGCGCGGCGCGGACTACGTGGCCAACTACGAGAGCCGGTCCAGCGCGCCGGCGCTGGCGGCGCGGTATCCGCTGGCGATGATCTCGCCGCCGGCGCGCAACCACCTGAACAGCACCTTCGTGAACGTGAAGAGCCTGCGCGACATCGAAGGCGAGCAGGTGCTCGAGATGAGCGCCGGTGACGCCGCCGCGCGCGGCCTGGCCGATGGACAGCTGGTGCGGGTCTTCAACGACCGCGGCAGCTATGCCTGCCGGCTGGACGTCAGCGCCCGCGCCCGCGAGGGCGTCGTGCACGGGCTGGGCATCTGGTGGCGCAAGCTCGGCGCCGACGGCCGCAACGTCAACGAGGTGACGCACCAGCGGCTCACCGACATGGGCCGCGCGCCGTGCTTCTACGACTGCCTGGTCGAGGTCGCCGCGGCCTGAGTGCCGCGCACGGACGGCGACGCCGATGACGCAGCCGATGGGGATGCGATGACGACGCCGCCGATCACGACGGGGATCCCTCGCGGACTGAAGGCGCTGTGCCTCGCGCCGCTGCTGCTGGCGCTGTTCGCGCTGGGCGGTTGCGCGCAGCTGTCCTATTACGGGCAGTCGCTGTCGGGCCACCTGTCGCTGGTGCGCGCGGCCAAGCCGGTCGACGACTGGCTCGCGCAGCCCGACCTGGATCCGGAAATCCGCCAGCAACTGGTGCTGTCGCAGGCGCTGCGCGCCTATGCGTCGTCGGAGCTGAAGCTGCCGGACAACGACAGCTACCGCCGCTACGCCGACCTCAAGCGCGGCGCCGCCGTGTGGAACGTCGTCGCGACGCCGGAGCTGAGCCTGCAGCTGAAGACCTGGTGCTACCCGATCATGGGCTGCGCCGGTTACCGCGGCTACTTCGATCCGCAGGCCGCGCGCGCGCTCGCGCAGCAGCTGCGCCAGGACGGCTACGAGCCCTACGTGTACGGCGTGCCGGCCTATTCCTCGCTGGGCTGGAGCAACTGGCTGGGTGGCGATCCGCTGCTCAACACCTTCATCCGGTATCCGGAGGGGCAGCTCGCGCGGATGATCTTCCACGAGCTGGCGCACCAGGTGGCCTACGCGAATGACGACACCACCTTCAACGAGAGCTTCGCGACCGCGGTCGAGCAGATCGGCGTCGCGCGCTGGCTGAAGGACCGCCCGGACGCCTTGCGGGAGGACGAGCAGTCGCGCCGCCGGCAGGACGAGGTCCAGGCGCTGCTCAAGGCGACGCGCGAGCAGTTGCGCGAGGTCTTCCGCAGCACCGCCAGCGACGACGAGAAGCGCGCCGGCAAGGCCGCGGCCTTCGCGCGGCTGCGCGCCGACTACGAGGCGATGAAGCGGGACCGCTGGGGCGGCGACACGCGCTTCGATCGCTGGGTCTCGGGCCTGAACACGCCGGCGCTGGCGATCCAGGGCAGCTACACGGACCTGGTGCCGGAGTTCCTGCGGCTGTTCGAGCGCTTGGACCGGGACTGGCCGCGCTTCTACGCGGAAGTCCAGCGCCTGGCCAAGCTGCCCAAGGACGAGCGCCGGGCGGCGCTGTCCCGCTGAGGCTGAAGCCGGCTTACTTCAGGCCTTCGACCAGGTCGATGTAGTCCTGCATCGCCTCGTCGCTGGTCTTGCCTTCCAGCGTCTTCCAGGCGTCCCACTTGGCGCGGTTGACGAAGTCCGTCATGCCGGGGCGATCGCCCTCGACATCGCCGGCGGTGGCCTGCTTGAACAGCGCGTACAGCTTCAGCAGGGTCTGGTTGTCCGGCCGCTCGGGCAGGGTCTTGGAATCGGCGACGGCCGCGTCGAACTGGTCCTTGAGGCTCATGTGTGTCTCCCTTGGCGATGAGCAGGGCGTCCCGTTGGCGACAATCGGGACGGACGGCCGCGATGTTACCCAGCCCACCTCCCGGCGCGGACTGGGGCCGCCTCTCTAGATGACGCATCATCGGGAGCGCATCGTCCGCCGCCAGAACCCCTTCCGCCAGGAGACCGCATTGCCCACTTCCGCCGCGTCGCGCCCGTCGCCCTCCCGCCGGAGCGCCAAGTCCACGCCGTCGAAGACGGCCGCACCGCCCGCGCGGTCGGCGTCGTCCGCGAGGGCCGCGAAGCCCGCCGGCCTCCCGCGCGACGCGGAGCCGATGTCCAAGGTCGACACCGCCTGGCTGCGCCTGGATACCGAGGCCAACCGCATGGTCATCCACGGCGTGCTGCTGCTGAAGCCGGCCATCGCGCTGGAGGACCTGCGCCGCCGCGTGGCCGAGCGGCTGCTGCGCTTCCCGCGCTTCCGGCAGCGCGTCGTCGAAACCGGCGACAGCGCCTGGTGGGTGGAGGACGCCGAGGTCGACATCGCCCGCCACGTGGTGCCCGAGACGCTGCCGCGCCGCCGCGGCCGACCGCTGGAAGGCGCGCTGCAGGACCGCCTGGCCGAGCTGGCCGCCGAGCCGCTCGATCCGTCGCGGCCGCTGTGGCAGCTGCACCTGATCGAACATTACGACGGCAGCAGCGCGCTGATCGCGCGCGTGCATCACTGCATCGCCGACGGCATCGCGCTGATCGCGGTGCTGCTGTCGATCACCGATGGCGGCGCGGCGCCGCCGGCGCAGGCCGTGGCGGGACCGAAGAAGGCCCCGGCGGGGAAGACGGCGAAGGCGGCGAAAGCGAAGGCCGGCTCGGTCGCGAGCGCCGACGAGGCCGAGCCCGAATGGCTCGCCGACGCGATGGTCAAGCCGATCCATGCCTGGACGGTGCGCGAGATCCAGGAACGCGCCGGCTTGGACCGCTCGGGCGCCGCGGCCGCCTCGCCGGCGGAGCGGCTCGGCCGCCAGGTGCTGGACGACGCGGCGGCGCTGACCGAGGCGCCCGATGACGCCAAGACCCGCCTCAAGGGCAAGGCCGGCCGCGCCAAGCGGGTGGCCTGGGGTGCGCCGCTGGCGCTGGACGCGGTCAAGGCGGTGGGCAAGTCGATGAACGTGTCGGTGAACGACGTGCTGCTGAGCTGCGTCGCCGGCGCGATCGGGCTCTATCTGCGCGGTCACGGCGACGACACCGAGGGCCAGGAGATCCGCGCGCTGGTGCCGGTCAACCTGCGGCCGCTGGAGACGGCCTGGCAACTGGGCAACCGCTTCGGCATGGTCCCGCTGCCGATGCCGGTGGGCATCACGAATCCGGTCAAGCGGCTCTACGCGGTGCACGCGCAGACGCAGGCGCTCAAGAACAGCCTGCGGCCGGCGCTGTCGCTGGGGCTGATGGCGACCTCCGGCACGGTCGAGAAGGCGGCGCAGCGGGCGATGCTCAAGACCCTGTCGCGCAAGGCGACGGCGCTGATGACCCACGTGCCGGGCCCGGCGCAGACGCTGCGGCTGTGCGACTCGGCGGTCGAGCGCGTCATGTTCTGGGCGCCGCAGGCCGGCGACATGAGCCTGGGCATCAGCATCCTGACCTACGCCGGCCAAGTGCAGTTCGGCCTCATCGCCGACGCCGGCCTGTGCCCCGATCCGCAGGCCATCGTGGCCCACTTCGAGCCCGAGTTCCAGCACCTGCTCACGCTGGCGCTGATGCTCCCGTGGGAGACGAAGGACTGAGCGCCGGCCCGCCGTCCGCGCCATGCAGAACGCCGCCCGGGGGCGGCGTTCGTCGCTGGGGCAGGACGCCTTATTTGGCGGCCTTCTTCGCCGGCTGCGGAAGGCCGGCGGCGGTCGGGTAGGCGGACATCACCTTGACCGGGTCGGCGCTGGCCAGGTACTCGGCGTACTGCGTCTGGGCGCAGGCGACCGGATGACCGGAAGTGGCCTCGCCGCGGTACTCGCCGCGGTTGTAGACGAAGCGGTACTCGTTGGCGGCGGCCGGCTGCTCGAAGCGCACCGCGTGCTGGCTGGCGCACTCGGCGCGCAGGGCCTTGGCGTCGGCGTTCTCGGCAGAGGCGGCGGCATGCGCCATCGGGGCAGCCAGGGCCAGCAGGGCGGCGGAGATCAGGATGCGCGTCATGGAGTCGGTCCCTAGAGGTCGTTGAATGCGATATCCCTAATTTATAGGGTGTCGTTTTTCGACGCCAACCGCGACCAGGGGGGCCGGCTGCGCACGATGCCAGGGTTTCCTCGGAGGACCGCCACGGGACCGGATGCTAGTCCGCCAAAGCGCAAGGGCGCCTCCCGGGGGTCAGGCCGTGCCGTCCGCGGGCGCCTGGTACTTGCCCGCCAGCTGGAACAGATGGTCCCGCGAGGTCGGCTCCAGGTAGGGCAGCAGCAGCCCCAGCACGTGGAAGGCGCCGCGCATCAGCGCCTCGCCGGCGCGGTCGGGCTCCAGCGCGTTGCGCGGATCGCGCACGTATTCGTAGCTCAGCCAGTAGCTCAGCAGCACCACCATCGCGTTGGCGGTGGGCACGGCCTCGCGCACCTGCATGGTCAGCGCGCCGCTGGCCTGCAGCCCGCCCAGCAGGCCCACCATCGCCTGCGTCTTCTGCTCCAGCACATGCTGGAAGTGCGTCTCCAGCTTGCGGTTCTTGGACAGCAGGTCGTTGAGGTCGCGGTACAGGAAGCGGTGCTGCCAGATCAGCTCGAACAGCATGTGGAAGAACAGCCAGGCGTCCTCCACGTTGCGCACGTTGCCCACCGCGCCCAGCAGCTCCGACAGCGACTTGTCGTAGCGGTTGAACAGCGCGTTGATCAACTCGTCCTTGGCCGGGTAGTGGTAGTACAGGTTGCCGGGCGAGATGCCGAGCTCCGCCGAAATCAGCGTGGTCGAGACGTTCGGCTCGCCGAAGCGATTGAAGAGGTCCAGCGTGACTTCGAGGATGCGTTCGGCGGTGCGGCGCGGCTTCTTGGTGGCCATGGGCCCGTGGGCGTGGTGGGGGGAGGTGGGCGCATTCTGTCATGACCCCAGGCGGGCACGGGACGGCCCCGCTCCCTACAATCCGCGCCCATGCCCGCAAGCCCCCAACAACAGCCGGCCGCCATGCCCGCGCCGGCCGGCGGTCCGCCCGCCCTGCGATTCAGCAATGTCAGCAAGACCTACCGGGCCGGCCAGTTCCGCGCGCTGGACGGCGTCAGCTTCGACATCCAGCCCGGCGAGTTCTTCGGCCTGCTCGGCCCCAACGGCGCCGGCAAGACCAGCCTGATCAGCATCCTGGCGGGCCTGTCGCGCGCCAGCGGCGGACAGGTGTCGGTGCTGGGCCATGACGTCGTCGACGACTACGCCGAGGCCCGCAAGAAGCTGGGCATCGTGCCGCAGGAACTGGTCTTCGACCCGTTCTTCAGCGTGCGCGAGACGCTGCGCATCCAGTCCGGCTACTTCGGCGTGCGCCACAACGACGACTGGATCGACGAGCTGCTGCTCAACCTCGGCCTGGCCGACAAGGCCCACAACAACATGCGCCAGCTCTCCGGCGGCATGAAGCGCCGCGTGCTGGTGGCGCAGGCGCTGGTGCACCGGCCGCCGGTCATCGTGCTGGACGAGCCCACCGCCGGCGTCGACGTCGAGCTGCGCCAGACGCTGTGGCAGTTCATCGCGCGCCTGAACCGCGAGGGCCACACCGTCCTGCTCACGACGCATTACCTCGAGGAGGCCGAGGCGCTATGCCACCGCATCGCGATGCTCAAGCAAGGCCGGATCGTGGCGCTCAACCGCACCTCCGAACTGCTCGCCGGCACCGCCTCGACGATGCTGCAGTTCAAGACCGACTCCGCGCTGCCGCTGGCGCTGGCCGAGCGCGCCCGCGTCACCGGCCGCATCGTCCAGCTCACCGCGCACGACGCGGCCGAGGTCGAGCAGATCCTGGCCACCTTGCGCCAGGCCGCCGTGCCCATCGAGGACCTGGAGATCGGCCGCGCCGACCTCGAGGACGTCTTCCTGGAAATCATGCAAGGGGGCCGCGCATGAGCGCCAGCCATTTCCCGATCCGCCTCGAGGGCGCCCGTCCGCTCTTCTATAAAGAGGTGCTGCGCTTCTGGAAGGTCGGCTTCCAGACCGTGGGCGCGCCGGTGCTGACCGCGGTGCTCTACCTGCTGGTCTTCGGCCATGTGCTGGAGGACCACGTCAAGGTCTACGGCACCGTGGGCTACACCAGCTTCCTGATTCCGGGCCTGGTGATGATGAGCGTGCTGCAGAACGCGTTCGCCAACAGCTCCTCGTCGCTGATCCAGAGCAAGATCACCGGCAACCTGGTGTTCCTGCTGGTCACGCCGCTGTCGCACTGGGCCTGGTTCCTGGCTTATGTCGGCGCGTCGGTGATCCGCGGGCTGATGGTCGGCGCGGGCGTGTTCGTCGCCACCGTGTGGTTCGCGCCGCCGGGCATGGCCAAGCCGCTGTGGGTGCTGGCCTTCGCGATCCTGGGCGCGGGGCTGATGGGCTCGCTCGGCCTGATCGCCGGCCTGTGGGCGGAGAAGTTCGACCAGATGGCCGCTTTCCAGAACTTCATCGTGATGCCGATGACCTTCCTGTCGGGCGTGTTCTATTCGGTGCATTCGCTGCCCGCGTTCTGGCAGGGCGTCAGCCACCTGAACCCGTTCTTCTACATGATCGACGGCTTCCGTCACGGCTTCTTCGGCGTCAGCGACGCCTCGCCGTGGGTGAGCCTGGGCGTCGTGGCGATCGCCTTCGCCGCGGTGGCCGCGGTCGCGCTGGAGCTGCTGCGCCGCGGCTACAAGATCCGCCACTGAACCGTCGCGACGACCGCGCCGGCCCGGCCCTCGCAAGCCGGGCCTCTCCAAGCACGAAAGCGCCCGCGCGAGGCGCCCGAGTAGAATCCCGCCCCATCATGGCCGATCCGACCCCCGCAGAAGTCCAGAGCTACATCGCCCAGGGTCTCGCTTGCAGCGAGCTCCAGGTCGAGGGCGATGGACGCCATTTCTTCGCGACGATCGTGTCGGCCGAGTTCGAGGGCCTGAGCCGGATCAAGCGCCACCAGCGCGTGTACCAGGCACTGGGCGATCGCATGCGCGAGCAGATCCACGCGCTGTCGATGAAGACGCTGACCCCCGCCGAGTTCGCGCAGCAAGGCAGCGCGCATCACCATCACTGAAAGCCACCCGGCTGCGAGGCGGGTGGCGGTGTGGCCCGTCCGGTGAACCCGCTGCCGTCCCGCTGAACAGCCCGAAGCGCTTCCGCGTGGAGCGCGCGTTCACCGAGGACACCGCATGATCACCCTGGCACTTTCCAAGGGCCGCATCTTCGAAGAGACCCTGCCGCTGCTGGCGGCCGCGGGCATCTCCGTGCTGGAAGACCCGGACAGCTCCCGCAAGCTGATCCTCCCGACCAACCAGGCCGAGGTGCGCGTGGTGCTCGTGCGCGCGACCGACGTGCCGACCTACGTCGAGTACGGCGGCGCCGACCTGGGCGTGGCCGGCCGCGACGTGCTGATCGAGCATGGCGGGCAGGGCCTGTACCAGCCGCTGGACCTGCGCATCGCGCAGTGCCGCATGAGCGTCGCGGTGCGGGACGACTTCGACTACGAGAACGCCGTGCACCAGGGCTCGCGGCTGCGCGTGGCGACCAAGTACACCTCGATCGCGCGCCAGCACTTCGCCGACAAGGGCGTGCACGTGGACCTCATCAAGCTCTACGGCTCGATGGAGCTGGCGCCGCTGACCGGGCTGGCCGACGCTATCGTCGACCTCGTCTCCACCGGCAGCACGCTCAAGGCGAACCGGCTGGTCGAGGTCGAGCGGATCATGGACATCTCCTCGCGCCTGGTCGTCAACCAGGCGGCGCTCAAGCTCAAGCGCGAGGCGCTCAAGCCGCTGATCGACGCGATCGGATCGGCCATCCCGAACGCCTGATCGACCGCCTGATCGACCGTCCGTCCGACCGCCCCCGACGCCTGCCCGGAGCCCCGCCATGAGCCCAGCCCTTCAACTTCGCACCCTCGTCACCACCGACGCCGACTTCGACGCGCAGTTCCAGCGCGTGCTGCACTGGTCGGCCGAGACCGATGCCGCGATCGAGTCGCGCGTCGCCGAGATCCTGGCCGACGTGCGCGCCCGCGGCGATGCCGCAGTGCTGACGTACACCGCCCGCTTCGACCACCTGGAGGCCGCGACGCTCGGCGCGCTGGAACTGACGCGCGAGGAGCTGCGGGCCGCCTTCGACGGCCTGCCCGCGGAGCAGGCGAAAGCCCTGACCCAGGCCGCCGAGCGGGTGCGCCGCTACCACGAGCGCCAGAAGGAGGCCTGCGGCGAGAGCTGGAGCTACCGCGACGAGGACGGCACGCTGCTGGGCCAGAAGGTCACGCCGCTGGATCGCGTCGGCATCTACGTGCCGGGCGGCAAGGCCGCGTATCCCTCGAGCGTGCTCATGAACGCGATCCCCGCGCAGGTCGCCGGCGTGCCGGAGATCGTGATGGTCGTGCCCACGCCGCGCGGCGAGAAGAACCCGCTGGTGCTGGCCGCGGCCTACGTGGCCGGCGTGCACCGCGCCTTCACCATCGGCGGCGCGCAGGCGGTGGCGGCGCTGGCCTACGGCACGGCCACCGTGCCGCGCGTGGACAAGATCACCGGACCGGGCAACGCCTACGTCGCCAGCGCGAAGAAACACGTCTTCGGCCAGGTCGGCATCGACATGATCGCGGGGCCGAGCGAGATCCTCGTGCTCGCCGACGGCACCACGCCGCCGGACTGGGTCGCGATGGACCTGTTCAGCCAGGCCGAGCACGACGAGCTCGCGCAGAGCATCCTCCTGTGCCCGGACGCCGCCTACATCGCGCAGGTGCGTGAGGCCATCGAGCGCCTGCTGCCCGGCATGCCGCGGCGTGACGTGATCCGCGCGTCGCTGGAAGGGCGGGGCGCGCTGATCCACACGCGCTCGATGGAGGAGGCCTGCGAGATCAGCAACCGCATCGCGCCCGAGCACCTCGAGGTCTCCAGCGCCGACCCGCATCGCTGGGAGCCGCTGCTGCGCCACGCCGGCGCGATCTTCCTGGGCGCCTACACCAGCGAGTCGCTGGGCGACTACTGCGCCGGCCCCAATCACGTGCTGCCGACCTCGGGCACGGCGCGTTTCTCCTCGCCGCTGGGCGTCTACGACTTCCAGAAGCGCTCCAGCCTGATCGAGGTCAGCGAGGCCGGCGCGCAGGTGCTGGGCCCGATCGCCGCGACGCTGGCCTACGGCGAAGGCCTGCAGGCGCATGCGCAGGCGGCGGAGTTCCGGCTCAAGCGCTGAGGCCGCCGCCTGCGCAGATTTCACGCGGCGGCGCCGGGCAAACCCTGGCTCGCGGATAAGCCGCCACTTTTGACGCTGTTTTGAGGTTCGCCCGCCGGGGCGGACGTTCTAGGATTCGCCGACATCTCCACAAGAGGACGGCGAAGCATGAAGGTCTCCGATCTGCGCGTCGGTGTGCGCATCTCCCTGGGGTTTGCAGCGGTGCTGCTGGCCACGGTGCTCGTGGGCATCGTGGCGATCAACCGCATGCAGGCGATTCAGAAGAACGTCGAGGACATGGGCGGGGACTGGATCCCGTCGATCAACGCCATCAACGCGCTGCGCGGGCAGCTCAACGAGCTGCGGCGCGCCGAGATGTCGATGTGCCTGAAGGAAGTGGTCCTCGAGGTCGAGGAGCAGCAGGAGCGCATCAAGACGCTGCGCGAGAAGACGCTGCCCGAGCTGGCCAAGACCTACGAGGCGATGGTCAGCACGCCGCAGGAGTCCGAGCAGTGGAAGGACGCCAAGGCGCAGTACGCCGCCTACCTGGGCGTCCAGGACCGGCTGATCGCGGCGCGCAAGGCCGGCAACCGCGGCGAGTACCTGGCCACCGTCAGCGGCGAATCCAGCAAGGCCTTCGGTGCCGTCATCGGCGCGACGCAGAAGCTGGTGGACATCAACACCCAGGGGGCCGAGGCCGACGTCGAAGCGTCGCGCGCGGTCTACAAGGCCGTGCTCACGACGATGGGCGTGCTGATCGTCGCCGCGCTGGCGGCCGGCGGCGCGCTGGCCTTCTACCTGACGCGCAGCACCGTCCGCCCGCTGACCGACATGGTGGGCGTCGCCAGCCGCGTCGCCGAGGGCGACCTGACCGTCGACATCGACACCTCGCGCCGCGACGAGCTGGGCCAGCTGGCGCAGGCGCTGTCGGCGATGCAGGGCGCGCTCAACCGCTCGCTGTCGACGGTGCGCACCAGCGCTGAGAGCATCGCGATGTCCAGCGGCGAGGTGGCCGCCGGCAGCAGCGACCTGTCGGCGCGGACCGAGCAGATGGCCTCCAGCCTGGAGGAGACCTCGGCCACGATGCAGGCGCTGACCGACACGGTGCGCATGAACGCCGACGCCACGCGCCAGGCCAGCCAACTGGCGCTGAACGCCAGCCAGGTCGCCGACCGCGGCGGCGTGGTGGTGTCCGAGGTGGTCAGCACGATGGACCAGATCAATGCGTCCTCGCGCAAGATCGCCGACATCATTGGCACGATCGACGGCATCGCCTTCCAGACCAACATCCTGGCGCTGAATGCGGCGGTGGAGGCCGCCCGCGCCGGCGAGCAGGGCCGCGGCTTCGCGGTGGTGGCGGGCGAGGTGCGCTCGCTGGCGCAGCGCAGCGCCGAGGCGGCGCGCGAAATCAAGGGCCTGATCGGTTCCTCGGTCGAGCGCGTCGAGGCCGGCGCCCGCTTGGTCAGCGACGCCGGCGAGACCATGCGCGAGATCGTCGCCGCCGTGCAGCGGGTGACCGACATCATCCAGGAGATCTCCTCGGCCACGCAGGAGCAGAGCACCAGCCTGATGGAAGTCGGCCAGGCCGTGCGGCGCCTGGACGAGGTCACCCAGCAGAACGCGGCGCTGGTCGAGGAATCCTCGGCCGCCTCGGAATCGCTGCGCGAGCAGGCGGGCAGCCTGCAGCACGTAGTCGCGCAGTTCCGTCTCCAGGGCTGAAACCCGCCCTTCCTAGTCGGATCCCGGCGCCAAGCCCCGAAGGTCGGCAGGGACACGAAGTTCGTGGAACACGAACTTCGTGTTACCCTGCGGCCTTCATGAAGAACGTCACCGTCACCATGGAAGACAGCGTCGCCGAGTGGGCGAGGCTGGAGGCGGCGCGGCGCAACACCAGCGTCTCGCGGCTGGTCGGCGAGCTGCTCGCCGAGAAGATGCGTCACGACGACGCCTATGAACGCGCCCTGCAGGACTGGCTGCACCGCGAGCGCACCTGGTCCTCCGACGGCCAGCCCTATCCGGGCCGGGAGCTGCTGTGAGCGCGGGCCTGGAACTGACCGCGCCGGTGTTCGTGGACACCTCGGTGCTGATCCTGAGCGAGGACGGCGCCGACCCGGCGCGCCGCGCGCAGGCCATGCGCTGGCTGCGCGTGCTGTGGCAGCAGCGCCTGGGCCGCACCTCCAGCCAGGTGCTCAACGACTTCTACCGCGCCGTCACCACCCGCATCGCGCCCGCCATGCCCAATGGCGACGCCCGGGCCGAGGTGCGCCGCTACCAGCGCTGGGCGCCGTGGTCGACCGACCACGCCACCGTCGAGTCCGCCTGGTCGCTGGAAAGCCGCTTCGCGCTGCCCTATGCCGATGCGCTGATCGTCGCCGCCGCCAAAGCGCAGGGCTGCGAGACGCTGCTCAGCCTGGCGCTGCCGCACGGCCAGCTCTACGACAGCGTCCTGATCGTCGACCCGCTGCGCGCGCTGCCGGCGGGCGCGGCCTTCGATCCCGACCCCCTCTCCGATACCCCACCGCCGCTGGCGGTCGCCCCATGAAAGCTGCCCTCGATCGAGCCCTCGGTGTCCTGCGCGACGACCTGCGCGCCATGCACGCCTACGCGGTGCATCCGTCCGCCGGCCTGATCAAGCTGGACGCGATGGAGAACCCCTTCCGGCTGCCCGCCGAGCTGCAGCGGGCGCTGGGCGAGCGCCTGGGCGCGGTCGCGATCAACCGCTATCCCGGCGAGCGCACGCAGGACCTGGCGCGCGCGCTGGCGGCGCACGCCGGCCTGCCGGAGGGCAAGGCGCTGATGCTGGGCAACGGCTCGGACGAACTGATCTCGCTGCTGGCCATGGCCGTCAGCAAGCCGGGCCAGCGGATCGCCGTGCTGGCGCCGCTGCCCGGTTTCGTCATGTACGGACTGTCCTCGGCCTACCAGCACCTGGACTTCGTCGGCGTGCCGCTGACGGCGGATTTCGAGCTCGACGAGGCGGCGATGCTGGCCGCCATCGCCGAGCACCGGCCCGCCATCGTCTACCTGGCCTATCCGAACAACCCGACCGCCAACCTCTGGGACGAGGCCGTCATCGAGCGCATCGCCCAGGCCGCGCCGGGGCTGGTGGTGATCGACGAGGCCTACCAGCCCTTCGCCGCGCGCGACGCGATGGCGCTGATGGCGCGTCATCCGCAGGTGCTGATCATGCGCACGATGAGCAAGTTCGGCCTGGCCGGCGTGCGCATCGGCTACCTGATGGGCCATGCCGAGTTGATCCATCACATCGACAAGCTGCGCCCGCCCTACAACGTCAGCGTGCTGAACGCGGAAGCCGGCCTGTTCGCGCTCGAGCATGCGCAGGTCTACGAGCGCCAGGCCGCCGCGCTGCGCGACGGGCGCGCCGCGCTGCAGGCCGCGCTGGCCCGGCTGCCGGGCGTGCGGGCCTATCCGAGCGAGGCCAACATGATCCTGGTGCGCGTGCCCGAGGCCGACCGGCTGCATGCCGACATGAAGGCGCGCGGCGTGCTGGTCAAGAATGTCTCGGGCATGCATCCGCTGCTGGCGGGCTGCCTGCGGCTGACGGTCGGCACGGCCGACGAGAACGCGGCGATGCTGGCGGCGCTCGAAGCCTCGCTCGCCGCGCTGGTTTCCGGCTGATGCCAGACTGGCGCCTGCCGGCAGGTCCCCTGTTTTCCTGATCCCTGTGGAATCCCCATGAGCTCCGAACGCATCGCCGAAGTCCGCCGCGACACCAAGGAAACGCAGATCCGCGTGCGCGTGAACCTGGACGGCACCGGCCAGGCCACGCTGAACACCGGCATCGGCTTCTTCGACCACATGCTGGACCAGATCGCCCGCCACGGGCTGATCGACCTGGACATCGAGGCCAAGGGCGACCTGCACATCGACGGCCACCACACCGTCGAGGACGTCGGCATCACGCTGGGCATGGCGGTGGCGCAGGCGATCGGCGACAAGAAGGGCATCACCCGCTACGGCCACAGCTACGTGCCGCTGGACGAGGCGCTGTCGCGCGTGGTGGTGGACTTCTCCGGCCGTCCGGGGCTGGCGATGGACGTCAAGTTCACCGCGGGCTCGGTGGGCGCCTTCGACACGCAGCTGACCTACGAGTTCTTCCAGGGCTTCGTGAATCACGCGCTGGTGTCGCTGCACGTGGACAACCTCAAGGGCCACAACGCGCATCACCAGTGCGAGACGATCTTCAAGGCCTTCGGCCGCGCACTGCGCATGGCGATGACGCCGGACCCGCGCTCGGCCGGCGTGATCCCGTCGACGAAGGGCACGCTGTGAGCGTCATGCCCAGGACGGTCGCCGTCGTCGATTACGGCATGGGCAACCTGCGCTCGGTGTCGCAGGCGGTGATGGCCGCGGCGCAGGACCAGGGCGTGCGCGTGCTCATCACCGCCGAGCCCGACGAGGTCTACGCCGCCGAGCGCATCGTGCTGCCCGGCCAGGGCGCGATGCGCGACTGCATGCGCGAGCTGGAGGGCAGCGGCTTGAAGGAAGCCGTGCTGGACGCCGCCGCGCGCAAGCCGCTGATGGGCGTGTGCGTCGGCATGCAGATGCTGCTGGACCACAGCGAGGAGCAGGACACGCCCGGCCTCGGGCTGATCCCCGGCCGCGTGAAGCGCTTCCGGCTCGAGGGCCGGCTGCAGCCCGACGGCAGCCGCTACAAGGTGCCGCAGATGGGCTGGAACCGCGTGCACCAGACGCGGGCGCATCCGGTCTGGGGCGAGGTGCCGGACGAGAGCTGGTTCTACTTCGTCCACAGCTTCTATGCCGAGACGTCGGACCCGCGCGACAGCGCCGGCCAGAGCGACTACGGCCTGCGCTTTACCTGTGCGGTGGCGCGGGATAACATTTTTGCCACCCAATTCCACCCCGAGAAAAGTGCCGCGTCCGGGCTCGCCCTGTACCGCAATTTCCTGCACTGGACGCCCTGAGGCCTGGCCTCCGGTCCTGCGTCGCACGACACCTTCTCGAGCGTCCCTCCCTCTCTTCCCCTTCCTCCACCCCTAGCTCCCCGGGCCATGCTGCTGATTCCCGCGATCGACCTGAAAGACGGCAAGTGCGTCCGCCTCAAGCAAGGCGACATGAACGACTCCACGACCTTCGGTGAAGACCCGGCGCAGATGGCGCGACGATGGGTCGACGCCGGCGCGCGTCGCCTGCACCTGGTGGACCTGAACGGCGCCTTCGCCGGCAAGCCGGTCAACGAGGCCGCGATCAAGGCCATCCTGCGCGAGGTCGGCGACGACATCCCGGTGCAGCTGGGCGGCGGCATCCGCGACCTGGACACGATCGAGCGCTACCTGGACGACGGTCTCTCGTACGTGATCATCGGCACCGCGGCGGTGAAGAACCCGGGCTTCCTGAAGGATGCGGCCTCGGCCTTCGGCGGCCACATCATCGTGGGCCTGGACGCCAAGGACGGCAAGGTCGCCACCGACGGCTGGAGCAAGCTGACCGGCCACGAGGTCATCGACCTGGCGAAGAAATTCGAGGATTACGGCATCGAAGGCGTGATCTACACCGACATCGGCCGCGACGGCATGCTCACCGGCATCAACATCGACGCGACGGTGAAGCTGGCGCAGGCGCTGTCCATCCCGGTGATCGCCTCGGGCGGGCTGTCCAACATCGCCGACATCGAGGCGCTGTGCGCGGTCGAGTCCGAAGGCGTGGGCGGCGTGATCTGCGGCCGCGCGATCTACACCGGCGACCTCGACTTCGCCGCGGCGCAGCGTCGCGCCGACGAGCTGAACGGGGGCTGAGCGGTGCTGGCCAAGCGGATCATCCCGTGCCTGGACGTGACCGGCGGTCGCGTCGTGAAGGGTGTCAACTTCGTCGAGCTGCGCGATGCGGGCGATCCGGTCGAGATCGCCGCCCGCTACAACGAGCAGGGCGCGGACGAGCTGACCTTCCTGGACATCACCGCCACCAGCGACGGCCGCGACCTGATCCTGCCCATCATCGAGCGCGTGGCCTCGCAGGTCTTCATCCCGCTGACGGTGGGCGGCGGCGTGCGCTCGGTCGCCGATGTGCGGCGGCTGCTGAACGCCGGCGCGGACAAGGTCAGCTTCAACTCCGCCGCGGTGGCCGATCCCGAGCTGATCCGCGCCGCGTCCGACAAGTACGGCGCGCAGTGCATCGTCGTGGCGATCGACGCCAAGCGGCGCCAGAACGCCGACGGCAGCGTCGGCTGGGACGTGTACACGCATGGCGGCCGCAAGAACACCGGCCTGGACGCGATCGAGTGGGCCACGAAGATGGCCGAGCTCGGCGCGGGCGAGATCCTGCTGACCAGCATGGACCGCGACGGCACCCGCAGCGGTTTCGACCTGGCGCTGACGCGCGCGGTGTCGGACGCGGTGAGCGTGCCGGTGATCGCCTCGGGCGGCGTGGGCTCGTTGCAGGACCTGGCCGACGGCATCACGAAGGGCGGCGCCGATGCCGTGCTGGCCGCGAGCATCTTCCATTACGGCGATCACACCGTCGGCGAGGCCAAGGCGCTGATGGCGTCGCAGGGCATCCCGGTGCGGCAATGAGCGCCGCCAAGGCGACTGCGCCCGACGGCCTGCGCCGCGCCGGCCGTCCCGGTCCCCGCGTGACGGTGGGCGAAGGCGCGGTGAAGCCGCGTCCGCCCAAGGCCGCCGGTCCGGGCGAGGTGCGCATCGTCGGCGGCGTCTGGAAGCGCTCCAAGCTGCCGGTGCCCTTCAGCCCGGGGCTGCGGCCCACGCCCGACCGGGTGCGTGAGACGCTGTTCAATTGGCTGGGCCAGGACCTGGCCGGCTGGCGCGTGCTGGATGCCTTCGCCGGCAGCGGGGCGCTGGGCTTCGAGGCCGCCTCGCGCGGCGCGGCGCAGGTCACGCTGCTGGAGCGCGATGCGACGCTGGCCAGCGCGCTGCGCGCCAACCTGAAGCGGCTGGACAAGGACGGCACCGTGCCGATGGCGATCGAGAACGCCGATGCGCTGGCCTGGATGCGGCGCGCGGCGCCGGAGTCGCTGGACCTGGTGTTCCTGGATCCGCCGTTCGCGCAGGACCTGTTCCTCCCCGCGCTGGCCGCCGCGGTGCCGCTGCTGGCGCAGGGCGGGCTGATCTATCTGGAATCGCCGCATCCGGTGGAAGCGCCCGCGGCGCTGGGCTTGTCCGTGTGGAAGGAAGGGCGGGCCGGAGCGGTGCATTACCGTCTGTTGCGACGCGGCGGATAATCCGCGCCCATGACTTCGCAGACCCTGCTGACCGCCGTCTACCCCGGCACCTTCGACCCGATGACCCTCGGCCACGAGGATCTGGTGCGTCGCGCGAGCCGCCTGTTCGAGCGCCTGGTGCTGGCCGTCGCGGCCGGGCACCACAAGAAGACGATGTTCAGTGTCGAGGAACGGCTGGACATGGCCCGCGCGCTGGTGGCGCCGTATCCGAATGTCGAGGTGGTCGCCTTCAAGGGGCTGCTGCGCGACTTCGTGATGGAGAACGGCGGCAAGGTCGTGGTGCGCGGCCTGCGGGCGGTGTCGGACTTCGAATACGAATTCCAGATGGCCGGCATGAACCGGCAGCTGATGCCCGAGGTGGAAACGGTGTTCCTGACGCCGTCGGACCATTACCAGTTCATCTCCTCGACCTTCGTCCGGGAGATCGCCACGCTGGGCGGCGAAGTCTCCAAGTTCGTCTCGCCGCTGGTGCGCGAACGGCTGGAAGACCGCATCGCCAAGAACCGCATGGAGCAGTAAAGCCATGGCGTTGATGATCACGGATGAATGCATCAATTGCGATGTGTGCGAGCCCGAGTGCCCGAACCACGCGATCTCGATGGGCGAGGAGTACTACCAGATCGATCCGGGCAAGTGCACCGAATGCGTCGGCCACTTCGACGAGCCGCAGTGCGCGACGCTGTGCCCGGTCGCCTGCATCCCGGTCGATCCGGCGCACGTCGAATCGCGCGAGACCCTGATGCAGAAGTACATCCGCCTGACCCAGCAGGCCGCCTGAGGCCCGCGTCGACCGGCCGCGGCGCTCAGAGCGCCCAGCGCTCGCCGTAGGCCGGCGGTCGTGGCCATTGATCGGCACGCGGCAGTGCTCCGGGATGCGCCATGGACCAGCGCCGCGCCAGCATCCAGCCACCATGGCTGACAACCAGCGCACCGCCCGACCAGCCCGACGCGCGAGCCAGCAGCGCGACCAGCGTCTCGCCGCCTGCCGGCGCGTAGCGCGCGAAGTCCGCGACCCAGGCGTCGATCTCCGCCTTCGGGATCCCGGCCCACGGCCGGCCATCCCATTCACCGAAGTCGAGTTCCGCGAGCACCGCATCCACCCGATGCCGCCAGCCCCAGCGCTTCAGCCATCGACCGACGTCGGCACAGCGCCGCAGCGGCGAGGTCCACACCTCATGCGGCAACCGGTGTCGCCGCGCATGGGCCTGGATGCGCCGCGCGAGGCGCTTGGCCCGACGCCGCGCCACGGGCAGGTCGCAGCGCGCGCCGACGCACAGGCCGCTCGCGCCTTCCGGACGGGGATGCCGCCAGACAACGACGGCCCCGTCGGCGCGGGCCTGGGCATGGGAATAGGCATCGGAATAGGCATGGGCTTGCGCCTGCGCACGCGCCTGGACGCCAGCACGGGCGTTGGCGTCGACACCGCCGCCCATCGTCAGTCCACCGGGAACAGCGGCGCCAGCGCCAGGAAGGCCAGCAGCGCGCCCAGCTCCACGACCTGCTGCGTCGCGCCCAGCGTGTCGCCGGTGTAGCCGTGCAGGCGGCGCTCGAGCATCGACTGCATGTAGAAGGTCAGCCCCGCCGCCACCACCACCGCGCCCAGCATCAGCGGCACGTTCTCCGGCGTCAGCCAGGCGCCGACGGCCGTCGCCAGCACCACCAGGCCCAGCGCGATGCCCAGGCCCGGGCCGCTGATCTGCGTCGCCAGCGGCTTGGCCTTGGCGTGGTCGGCATCGCCGGCATAGGGCAGCGCATGCAGCAGCCAGACCGGCGCCGCGCGCGACGCCACATGCGCCCACACGATCGCCAGCGCCGCCAGCGCCGGATCGGTGTCCGCCAGGCCCAGCAGCACCGCCGCCTTCAGGCCCAGCACCAGGATCAGCCCCAGCGCGCCATAGCTGCCGATGCGCGAGTCCTTCATGATGGCCAGCGCCTTCTCCCGCGACACCGCGCCGCCGAGCGCGTCGCAGCTGTCGGCGAGCCCGTCCTCATGGAAACCGCCGGTCAGCCAGACGCTGGCGGCCATCGCCAGCCCCACCGACACCGTGGCCGGGAACAGCTGCATCGCGCCCCACAGCACCAGCGCCGAGCAGCCGCCCACCACCGCGCCGACCAGCGGGAAGTAGCGCGCGCACTGCTGCAGCCAGGCCGGCTCGAAGCCGACCCAGCGCGGCACCGGCACGCGGGTGAAGAACTGCAGGGCGATGAAGAAGAGGCGAAGCTGATGCATGGACACGGAACCGCGGACCCCCGGAATGCCGGGAAAGCGGCCGCGATGATAGGCCGCTTCAGCGCGCCCGATCCCGTGCCAGCAGCCCCTCGTAGGCGATCGCGACGTTGGCGCAGAAGATGTCCAGCATCTCGCGCCCTTCGTCGTCGATGGGATCCGACAGCACCATGTACAGCAGGCTCTCGTTGCCCGAGTGCGTCTGGTAGTAGCCGATGAAGCGCCCGTCCTCGAAGCGGCTCTCGCGCGTGACCAGCGCCTGGTCCAGCGCGTCGCGCACGTCGGGCGGCAGGTCGGTGAGGCGGTTGCCGGCCAGCAGGCCCTGGTACTCGGAGGTGGCGGCCAGCACCTGCAGCCGGCCCTCGGCATGCGAGGCCGCGTACATGCGGCTCGCGCACAGGCCCTGCGCCTGGTAACCCAGCATGTGGCCGACCTGTTCCAGCAGCGCCGAGGCGAAGTGGCGCAGGTTGCTCGAGTCGTGGATCTGCGTGATCGCATCGATCGAGCGCCGCAGCGCCGCGCGCGACTGCGACAGGATCACGATGTCCCGGTAGGAACGCAGCGCCGAGTAGAAGACGGTGATCAGCTTGCGCTTGGTCAGCTCCGTCTTCTCCTTGTAGTCGTTGATGTCGTAGGTCTTGATGACATGCTCTTCGGGCGCCTGGCCCGGCTGTCCGGTGCGCAGCACGATGCGCACCTGCGTGTTGCGCAGCTCCTCGCGGATGAAGCGCGCGACGTCCAGCCCGGCGTGCTCCGACTCCATCACCACGTCCAGCAGGATCAGCGCGATGTCGTGGCGGTCGCGCAGCACCTCGCGCGCCTCGCTGCCGCTGTAGGCATTCAGGAACTGGAGCCGGCGCCCGGCGAACTCGAAGTCCGCCATCACCAGCTGCGTGACCTGGTGCACGGCGGGATCGTCGTCGACGATCATCACCACCCACGGATCGAGCACGCGGGTCCGGCTCTCCTCCCCCGGTTCCGGCAGCTCGTCGGCGAACACCATGTCGGTCATCGGTCCCTCCCTGCGGGCTCTTGATGTGCCGGCATTATCAGCAGCGGCCGCGACAAGGGAATGCGGACATGCACGCGGGCGCGGCGCGCCGCGTGACCGCCCGCACGGTTTCGGCGCTCGACGCGGCGCCCCGCCGCCAGCGCGCGGTCAGCAGGGCGGGTCCAGCGGCACGGGCCCGGTGCGGTCGCGGCCCTGGCGGGTGCGCTTGGCCTCGTACATCCGCATGTCGGCGCACTCCATCAGCGCCGTCGCATCGCGCCAGTCCTCCGGGCAGCGCGAGGCCCCCATGCTGGCGCGCAGCCGCAGCACGCGGTCCAGGTAGGCGAAGGGCCCCTCGACGGCCGTCTGGATGCGGTCCAGCGTGGTCGCCAGCGTCGTGGCCGAGCCCGCGTGGGTCAGCAGCACGGCGAACTCGTCGCCGCCCAGCCGCGCGACCGTGTCCGACTCCCGCGTGGCCATGGCCAGACGGCGGCTGAACTCGATCAGCGCGGCGTCGCCGGCGGCATGGCCGAGGCTGTCGTTGATGAGCTTCAGGCCGTCCATGTCCAGCAGCAGCACGGCGATCGGCGGATCGCCGCGCTCGACCTCCGCGGTCGCGTGCCGCAGCCGGTCCATGAACAGGGAGCGGTTGGCCAGGCCGGTCATGTCGTCATGGGTGGCGCGGTGGAAGAGGTCGTCGCGGCCGTAGCGCGTGGCCCAGTACATCGCGGCGCCCAGCACCTTGGACATCAGCGAGAGCACCTCCACCTCGCGGTTGCCGAAGTTGCGGGTGCGGGCGGAGAAGGCCTTGAGTACGCCCACCGGCGTGCCCTGGTGCGACAGCGGCAGCACGACCATCGAGCGCAGGCCGACGCGGCGGCAGGCCTCGAGGTCGACCCGGCTGTCGGATTCGACGTCCTCGCAGATCAGCGGGATGCCCTGGCGCAGGCAGGTGCCGGAGAGGCTGCCGTCGCGCCGCACCCGCACGCCCAGCTGGTGGGAGGCGGCGCCGGCGACGGCGCGGTAGACCAGGTCCTCGCCCTCGGCCAGTTCGATCGCGGCGCCGTCGGCGTCGACGAGCTCCAGCGTGCCGTGGACCGACAGCGACATCACGCCCGCCAGGTCCAGTCCCAGCTGGGCGACCTGGCTGTGGATCTCGATGATGCGGAGAAGCGCTTCCCGGCTCGGCATCGAACGCCCCGAAGAGAACCGCTCCCTGGCCCTGCCGGCCGCCGCGCGCGCACTGTCGTGCGTCGATGCGCGGCACCACCTTGCCGGCGTGGCGCCAGTCTAGACCTCGTGCCACCGCGATTCATCCCCTGTTTCTGGTGAAAAGGGGGTTGACGTCCGCCGGCCCGCGGCAATCTCCGGATGCCGGCGATGTCTTTACGCCATGTCTTTACGCAGTCGGGACAGGCCGTGCGCAGAATCGCGCCCCATGCCCGACCACCAATCCGCTCCCGCCGGCACACCCGCCGCGACACCTGCCGCGACACCCGCCGCGACATCCACGGCGACATCCGCGGCCCCACCCGCCGCGATGCAGCCCTTCACGCCCTACCAGCGCCTGGCCGCCGGCCTGATGGCGCTGCTGCAATTCGCCGTCGTGCTGGACTTCATGATCATGTCCCCGCTGGGCGTGATGATCATGCCGGCACTGCGGATGAGCGCCGGCGAGTTCGGCACGGCCGTCTCGGCCTACGCCTTCAGCGCCGGCATCGCCGGCCTGCTGACCGCCGGCTTCGCCGACCGCTTCGACCGCAAGCGGCTGCTGCTGTTCTTCTTCGGCGGCTTCCTGCTGGGCACGCTGTGGTGCGGGCTGGCCACCAGCTTCGTGTCGCTGCTGGCGGCGCGCATCGTCACCGGCCTGTTCGGCGGCGTCATCGGCTCCATCGTCATGGCCATCACCGCCGACCTGTTCCCGCCCGCGCAGCGCGGCCGCGTGATGGGCCTGCTGCAGGGCGGCTTCGCGGCCAGCCAGGTGCTGGGGCTGCCGTTCTCGATCTTCCTGGCCTCGCGCTTCGACTGGCATGCGCCGTTCATCGCGATCGTGCTGTTCGGGCTGCTCGCCGCGCTGGTGATCGCGACCCGGCTGCAGCCGGTCAATGCGCACCTCGGCGCAGCCGGCACCGGCCGGCACAGCGCCGGGCGGCACCTGCTGCAGACGGTGCGGGTGTCGCGCCAGCAGCTGGCCTTCGCGCTGACCGCGCTGCTGACGACGGGCGGCTTCATGCTGATGCCCTTCGCCAGCGCCTTCGTGGTGCACAACGTCGGCATCCCGCTGGACCACCTGCCGGTGATCTACCTGGTGACCGGCCTGTGCACGCTGGTGTTCTCGCCGCTGATCGGCCGCATGGCCGACCGCGTCGGCACGATGCCGGTGTTCTACGCCGGCTGCGCGATCACCATCGCCACGGTCGCGGTCTACACCCACCTGGGCCCGTCGCCGCTGTGGCTGCTGATCCTGGTGAACGTGGTGATGTTCGTGGGCATCTTCTCGCGCATGATCCCGGCCCAGGCGACCCTCGCCGGCGTGCCCGCGCCGGAGCAGCGCGGCTCGTTCAACGCGATCAATTCGGCGCTGCAGCAGCTCGCCGGCGGGGTGGCCTCGCTGGTGGCGGGCCACATCGTCCACATCGGGCCGGACGGCCACGTCCAGGACTTCGGCCAGGTGGGCTACGTCGTGATCGGATCGACGCTGGTGGCCGCGCTGCTGATGCGCCAGCTGGTGCGCGGCCAGCCGGCAGGCGGCGCGCCCTTGACGGCGCCTTCACGGTGAGTCCGGTTATCGACCCGTGATTGATTTCACGGAAGGGTTCGGCTTGCGCCTGGGCGGTAGGGAACCGGTGGTCGAGCGGCGGTGGCTGGTGACGCTTCGGTGAGGACGCATCCCTAGAATTCAGGGTTTTCACCGACCCGAACTTCGACCATGTCCTCCGCGATCCGGCGCCTGAGCGGCGTCCTTGTCATGTCCGCCGCCGCGCTGACGTCGCTGTCGGCCAGCGCCGCCGGCTCCACCATCGACACGATGGCCCGCATCAAGGAGACCCGCACGATCACGCTGGGCGTGCGCGAGACGTCCCGTCCGTTCTCCTTCGTCAACGAGCAGAAGCAGGGCCAGGGCTACACCGTCGAGCTGTGCCTGGCGGCCGTCGACGAGATCAAGAAGGAACTCAAGCTGCCCGAGCTGAAGGTCGAGTACGTCGTCGTCTCGGGCGCCGACCGCATCCCCAAGCTGCAGAAGGGCGACATCGACCTGGAGTGCGGCTCCACGACCAACACCAAGGCGCGGCAGGAGCAGGTCGACTTCAGCTACACCGTCTTCGTCGCCGGCATGCGGGTGCTGCTGCCCAACGGCACCCGGGTCGAGACGACCAAGGACCTGGACGGCATGACGATCGCGCTGACCAAGGGCACCACGTCGGAGAAGCTGTTCAACCAGCTGAACAAGTCGGGTGAAGCCAAGATGCAGCTGGTGCAGTACGCCAGCAACGGCGACGCCTTCAAGGCGCTGCGCGAGGGCAAGGCCCGCGCGTTCGCGCAGGACGACGCGCTGCTGCTGGGCCTGACCTCGAAGGAGAAGGCGCAGGACAGCCTGAGCCTGGGCGGCATGGCGTTCTCGGTCGAGCCCTACGGGATCATGATGCGCAAGGGCGACACCCGCCTCGGCTCGATCGTGGACCGCGTGCTGAGCCGCATCTACGCCAGCGGCGAGATCGACCAGCTCTACGCCAAGTGGTTCCAGACCTCGTCGCTGTCGATCCCGATGAACCGCCTGACCCGCGACGGCTTCAAGCGTCCCAACAAGGAAGCCGGCGTGGCGATGCTGCTGGGTTACTCCATCTGATCCGCGAGCGTCGCTCGAGGAACTCCGGCGGGCCTCAGGGCCCGCTTTGCATTTCTGGCACTCCCTAGGGCTGGGGAGAGGCGGACGGACGCATCGCCGTGACACTGCGCGCTCCTCATTGCCGCAGGATCGTCATGCGCCTGGATGCCTTCCGCCGTTGCCTGATGTCGTGGATGCCGCGCATACCGCGAGTGCCGCGGGTTCAGTCGATGCCATCGACGCCACCGCTGTCATTGGTGGGGCTGATGTTCCTCGTGCTCGCCTCGCCCGTCCGCGCGTACGACGCCCCGACCGGCTGGACGATGCGCGTGGTCGATGACGGGCTGCTGCTGCAGCCGGCCGACCTGCCGCCGGGCAAGGTGATGCAGTTGTGGGCGGCGCCGCCGCTGGAGGTCGGGCGCGCCCAGGGCCTGGACGCCTTCGCGCGCATCCGTGAGCCGCTGCGCGGGCTGGGCGCGAGCGGCCAGCCCGCCTGCCGCGCGCCCGAGACGCTGACCGCCGGCATCGTGGTGCAGAGCTGCGTGGTGACGGTGGCGGGCGCCGCCGTCGAGACCCAGGTCTACATGCGCCCGCCGCGCGACGGCAAGGTCGAATGGCTGCGCATCGCGTTCTCGCAGGAGGAGGCGCTGCTGCAGCGCTACGGCGACGGCCTGAAGTCCATCACGGGCAAGTCCAACGAGCTGTGGTCGACGCTGCGCGCGCTGGCCGGCGACGACCGCCGCCGGCGCGAGGAGGCGGAGCGCAGCGCCACGCTGGAACGCCGCGCCGCCGCCGAGCGCGCGATCCGGGCCGCGCCGGGCAAGGGCGTCGCGGACAAGGACATCGCCTTCCTGCTCTGGACCTGGTACCAGCCCAGTGGCGAGAGCCTGGTCGAGCACGTGCACCTGCTGCTCAAGGACGGCAGCGGCTACCAGCGGCTGGACCTGCCGCCCGACGAGCTCGACATGGCCGGCGCGCGCCGCTTCCAGCCCGAGCGCGTCATCCAATGGCGCCGCCAGGGCAGCGAGTGGCAGATCCGCGACCACGACGACAAGGACTGGCGCACCGTGCAGGGCCGGCCGGCGCAGCCCGCCGAGGCGGGGCAGCGGGTGGACGGCACCTTCACCCACTCGTGGTACTCGATCCTGGGCGGCAGCAGCTCGCAGAACCGCTTCCACTTCCATGGCGACGGCCAGTTCGAGCAGAGCGGCCGCGCGGTGTTCGGCACCGGCTCGATGGCCGCCGCGGCCGGCGTGACCGGCATGGCGACGACGTCCTACTCGCGCGGCGGCAGCACGGGGACCTCATCGGTGAGCGCCGTCGGCGCCGGCGCCGGCGGCGGGACGACGCAGCGCCGCAACGGGGCCGATTTCACCGGACGCTACCGGCTCGAGCGCTGGGCGATGGTCGTCGAGCGCGACAACGGCGAGCAGCAGCGCGTGCTGTTCGCCTTCAGCGGCCCGGAGCGGCGGTCGGTGTTCATCAAGGACACGGGCTACTCGAAGTAGCCCGGTCGTCGGCTGCCCGAGCCGGCCCCGGCCCCGGCCCGGCCCTCACGCCGATGCCGATGCCGGCCGCGCGCTCAGATGCTCATGCGCTCATGCGCCGAGCGCCCACACGCTGTGCGGCGCGCCGTTGCGGGCGCGATGCCGCGTCGCGCGGGCCAGCAGGAGCAGCAGCGCGGCGCCGAGCAGCGCCGTCAGGTCGACGGTCCACAGCAGCAGATCGCCGTGCAGCAGGCGCGGGCCGAGCATCGCGGCATCCGCCAGCGCGATGCAGCCGGTGAGCGCGGCCGCGGCGACGCACAGCTCGAAGGCTGCCTTCGGCAGCGGGCGAACCAGCGCCCAGAGCACGCACAGGGCCAGCACCGCGAAGTAGACCGGCTGCACCGCGTCGGCGAAACGGTCCGGCCCCAGCACCCGGGTGCCGACGAACAGCGCCGAGATGCCCGCGATGCAGCCCAGCGCCACGCCCAGCGTCAGCCGCGCCATCACGCTGGCGCGGCGCGGCTGGGCCGCCTGCTGGTGCTTGCGGCGCGATTCGACCCACAGCAGGTTGCCGCTGTAGAAGAGGAAGGCGCCGGCGAGCGCCAGCACGAAGTACACCCAGCGCAGCGCCAGTCCGCCGAAGTCGCCGTAATGCAGGGTCTGCAAGCCGCGCAGCAGGGCGGTGCCGCTGCCGTAGCTCGTGGGCCGCTGGACCGGATGCAGCAGCGCGCCAGTAGTGCCGGACAGCTCCACGCGCGTGGCCCCGCTGAGGTGGCGTTCGTGCACGACGCCGTCGGCTTCCACCTGCGCGGCGGCGTCGCCGTGATGGCGGATGTGCAGGCGTTCGACTTCCAGTCCGGGCGCCGCCCGGGTGGCCGCGGCGACCAGTTGCTCCACGTTCAGCGGCGATGCCGGCGTGCCGCTGGCCTGGACCGGCCGCGAGAAGCCGGCCTGCGGGCCGATCAGCGCCAGCAGCTTGCCCTCGAAGACCAGGAACTGGAACGGCGCCAGCAGCAGCGTGCCGATGCACAGCACCGCGCCGCTCCAGGCGAAGACGATGTGGAAAGGCAGGGAGAGCAGCCCGACGGCGTTGTGCGCGTCCTGCCAGAGCCGCTTCAGGTTGCGGCCCCAGCGCAGCGCGAAGAGATCGCGCGCCAGCACCGGCAGGTAGATCACCAGCCCGCTGACCAGCGCCAGGCCGTAGAGCAGCGACACCACGCCCATCGTGTAGGTGCCCCAGGCGCCGGGAATGCCGACGGTGTAGTGCAGGCGGTAGATGAACTCGCCGAGCTCGCCGCGCTCCCGCTGCTCGCGGGGCTGGCCGTCGGCGCCGAGCTCGAACGATCGCCAGGTCTTCGTCGCGGGATCCTGGCCGTAGGCGCGCAGGCCGTGGCCGTCGTGGGGCAGCTGCAGGCGGATGTCGGCGGCCATCTTCGGCGCCTGCGCGAGCACGCCGTCCAGCAGCCGCTGCGCGTCGGCCAGCGTGGGCGGCGGTCCGGCCGGCGGCTCGGCGGCGGCGGACCATTCCTCGATCTCGTGATGGAACAGCGTCAGCGCGCCGGCGTAGAAGGCGATGAACAGCAGCAGGCCGGCGGCGATGCCGATGCCGCTGTGCACCGAGAGCCAGGTCTTGAGGGTCTTGGCGTTCATGCGATGCGCACCCAGCCGATGAACTTGAGTCCGTGGATCGCCGCGAAGCACAGCGCGGTGATCGCGGTCATGACGATCCAGGCGCGCGTCGCGCTGCGCAGCTGGAAGGGCAGGGCCAGCGCGCCGACCCAGACCGGGCAGGCGCAGACCAGCAGCACCAGGGTGTGGTCGCGCAGCGGGCCGGGCCACAGCAGCGCGGCCAGGCCCACCACGCCGACGGTCAGCGGCAGGCCGAGCAGGCCCGCGGCGAGGGATCTAGCCCACATCGCTGCCTCCCTGGACGTGGACGCGCCACGCGTTGACGAAAGGCAGGGCGACCGCGCCCAGCATCGCGGCGCTGAGCGCGACCGAGAACGCGGCGGTGACGCCGAGCGCGGGGACGGCCAGCAGCGTGGCGACCACGAGCAGCGCGAGCGCGGCGCAGCGCCAGCGGCGCGGCCGCGCGCTGCGGGGCCAGAGCCGCTGATGGCTGCTGGCGCGGTAGAGCGCGATCGCGGCGGCCAGGCCGACGACCGAGGCCAGCACGGCGGCCGCACCCGGCGCGGCGAGCAGGGAATGAGGGGGGGAAAGGGGATCGGCGAGCGCGGTGTCGGCGGCGGCCCACGCGGACGTGCCGGCGAACAGGCTCAGCGCCAGCGCCCGCGAGGGGCGCGCCAGGGGCGGTCGGGACATGAGGAGCGGTCCTTGTGACAGGCGACGGCTGGCTCACTCATGTTGGCTGGCGGGGCTGGCGATTATTCCATCGCGTCGGGGGAGGTCCGCAATCTCCCTGCGGCCGGCGTGTCGCGCGCGGAAGTTGGCGTCGTCACGAGCCTTCGGGCTTTGCCGCCTCGGGGTCTCGCGGCCTCGCGGCCAAGTGGCGCCCTTACCAGGGCTGCGCCGCCGGCGTGCCCTGGTGGTAGCGCATCTGCCAGCCGTCGGCGGTCTTCAGCCACAGCGAGGACCGCAGCGTGTGGTGGACCAGCGTCCCGTCCTCCTGGCGATGCGCCGAGCGGTAGGTCAGCAGCGCCGCTTCCGGCGAGATCGGCGCGAGGCGGAAGTCGTCCGGCACGACCTTGGGCGGCTCATGGTCGTCGGCCAGCCACGCGATGATCGTCGGCCGGTCGTACTGGCGACCGGAGCGGCCGACCTCGTGGAAGTCGGGATGCAGCAGCTGGGAGAGCCGCTCGGCGCTGCAGCGCACGCCGGGGTGGTGCAGCTCGACCTCCAGCGCGCGGAGGGTGTCGAGCAGGGAGCGGTCGGTATCGGGCATGGGCGTCGGGCGGGATGCGGAGAGGCGAGGATACCGGCCGCGGCGCTCATGCCCTGTCACTCACGCCCTGTCACTCACCCCCGCCGAGTCGAAGCTCGCCATCTCGCCGAGCAGGCGGCAGGCCGACGCCAGCAGCGGCCAGGCCAGCGCCGCGCCGGAGCCCTCGCCCAGGCGCAGGCCCAGGTCCAGCAGCGGCTCGGCCTGCAGCGTGTCCAGCATCAGCCGATGGCCCTGCTCGTTGGAGCGGTGCGCGAAGACGCAGCGCTCCAGCACCGCCGGCTGCAGCGCCGAGGCCACCAGCACCGCCGCGCCGGTGATGAAGCCGTCCACCACGATCACGCGGCGCTCCTGCGCCGCCTGCAGCACCGCGCCGACCATCATCGCGATCTCCAGGCCGCCCAGCGCGGCCAGCGCCGTCAGCGGCTCGGTCGCGCGCGGATGCTTGTCCAGGGCGCGCGTCAGCACCTCCATCTTGTGGCGTAGCTGCGAGTCGTCCAGGCCCGTGCCGCGACCGACGCAGGCCGCCAGCGCATGCCCGCCCAGCCGCGACAGCAGCAGCGCCGCCGACGAGGTGTTGCCGATGCCCATCTCGCCCAGCAGCAGCACATTGCCTGGGCGCTTCTGCAGCAGCGTCTTGCCCGCCGCGATCGCGGTGGCGCATTCGTCCGTCGTCATCGCCGGGCCGTCCAGCATGTCGCGGCTGCCCATGCCGATCTTCGCGATCAGCAGGCCCGGCCGGGGCTCGAAGACATGGCGCACGCCGGCGTCAACGATGCTCAGCTGCAGCCCGTGCTGGCGCGCCAGCACCGACACCGCCGCGCCGCCCGCCAGGAAGTTCTCCACCATCTGCCAGGTCACGTCCGGCGGATAGGCCGAGATGCCGTGCGCCGCCAACCCGTGGTCGGCCGCGAAGACCATCAGCTGCGGATCGACCAGCCGCGGCTGCTCGGTGCCCAGGATCAGGCCCAGGCGCAGCATCAGCGCCTCCAGCCGGCCCAGCGAGCCCAGCGGCTTGGTCTTGCGGTCGATGCGGTGGCGCAGCGCCGCGGCCAGCGCGTCGTCGTGCAGCGAAGGGATCGTGGGAATCAGGTCTTGCGTGGTCATGCGGACTTCTTGTGACGTCAAGGAAGAGGGGCGCGTCGCTCAGCGTGAAGCCGCGGGCGGCGGCGTCGACGGGAGCGACGAGGGCGACGAGTCGGGCAGCGTGGACGAGGACGGCGACGATGACGCCGCCGGCGTCGATGTGCGCGGGGGTGGCGACGCGGACGATGGCGTCGGCGACAGCAGCCCCGCCAGCGCGCCGGGTTCGAAGTGGCGATCGACGTAGTCGGCCAGCTCGTCGAAGACGCGGTCGAGCGGGCGGACCGGCCGGTCGAACAGCGCGGCCAGGACCCGCTCGTCCTCGAAGAGGCCGTGCAGGTAATGGCCGAGCACCGGCCCGTGCTGCCAGCCGACCGGTTCGCCGAGCTCGTCGAACAGCACCGGCCGCGCCTCGGGCAGGGCCGGGTGTTGCGCGGTGCGGCCGTGATGGATCTCGTAGCCGCGCGCCGGCTGTCCGCCGAGCGCCGACCACGGCGCCGCCAACTCGGGCGCGAAGCGGCAACTGCTCTCGCGCAGCAGCTTGTCGCGCTCGAACAGCGTCACCAGCGGCAGCAGCCCCAGGCCCGGCGCGTTGCCGTCCAGGCCATGCGGGTCGACCAGCGCCTCGCCCAGCATCTGCAGGCCGCCGCAGATGCCCAGCACCGGCCGGCCGGCCGCCGCGTGCGCCGCGATCGCCACGTCCAGCCGCTGCGCGCGCAGCCAGGCCAGGTCCGCCGCCACCGCCTTCGAGCCCGGCAGCACGATCCAGTCCACGCCGTCGAGCTCTGCCGGCGAGCGGGCCCAGCTCAGCCGCACGTCGGCGAGGTTGCGCAGCGGCTGGAACTCGTCCAGGTTGGACAGGCGCGGATAAGCGACCACCGCGATGCGCAGCGCGCGGCCGCCGCCAGTGCCGCCGGTGGCGCGGTCGTCGAAGACGCCGTCCTCCTCCGGCAGCCCGTGGCCGCGCCACATCGGCAGCGTCGCGAGCGTCGGCACGCCGGTCAGCTGCGCCAGCATCTCCGGTCCCGGCGACAGCAGCGAGGCATCGCCGCGGAAGCGGTTCAGCACGAAGCCGCGGATCAGCGCCCGCTCCTCGGCCGGCAGCAGCTGGTGCGTGCCGTACAGGTGCGCGAAGGCGCCGCCGCGGTCGATGTCGGTCACCAGCAGGCAGGCCGCGCCGGCCTCGCGGGCGGTGCGCATGTTGACGTAGTCGCTGCTGTGCAGGTTGATCTCGGCGGGCGAGCCGGCGCCTTCGATGACGACCACGTCGTTCTCGTCCAGCAGCGCGTGCAACGCGCCGCGCGCGCGGAGCCAGAGCGCCTCGCTGCGCTCGCGCCAGGGCGCGCGGCTCAGCGCCTCGTCGACCTCCCCCAGCACCACCACCTGCGAGGCCGTGTCCTTCTCCGGCTTGAGCAGCACCGGATTCATGCGCACCTCCGGCCGCGCGCGGGCGGCCAGCGCCTGGAAGTACTGCGCGGCGCCGATCTCGCCCTGCCGGCCGCCGAGGCCGGGCACGACGCGCGCGTTGTTGCTCATGTTCTGCGCCTTGTACGGCGCGACGCGCAGCCCCTGGCGCGCATACCAGCGGCACAGCGCGGTGGTGAGGAAGCTCTTGCCGGCGCCGCTGGTGGTGCCCAGCACCATCACCGCGCGGCCGCGGCCGGTGGTCGCGCGGGGGCGATCGTTGTCGCTGCTGCTCATTGCGAGGTCTCCACCGGCACGGTCGTGTCGAACGCGCCGTGCACCGAGGGCGCCGCGGGCCGCGCCCGATGTCCGCCGAAGGTCTGCATCGCCGCCGCCAGCGCGTCGACGGCCTCCGGCGCCTGCACCGACACCCGCACCAGGCCCGGCAGGCCGAAGGAGCTGGCGTCGCGGAGCTTGATCCCCAGCGCCCGCAGGCCTTCGAGCAGCGGCTCCGGCGTCGCAAGCCAGGGCGCCGGCAGCGCCGCGAGCCAGAAGTTGGCGACGCCGCCGTCGATCTGGTCGAAGCCCAGCGCCGCCATCCGGTCCCACTGCGCGGCGCGCCACTCGCGCAGCAGCGGCAGCGAGGCCTCGAGCTCGTCGCGGATCGCCGGCGTGGTCCAGGCCTCGAGCAGCGCCTGGCCTTCGGCCGACAGCACCCAGCTGGGCGCCAGCTCCGCGACGCGGTCGACCCAGAGGCCGTCGCGCGGCCCGAGCAGGTAGGCGCCGCGCACGCCGGTCATGCCCAGCGCCTTGTTGGGACAGACCAGGCGCCAGGCGCCGTCGGCGATGGCCTGCGGCAGGGCGCAGCCGTCCCCCAGGCGCAGCGCGCCGTAGGCTTGGTCGACGACGAGTTGCGAGCCGCTGTGGCCGAGCGCGAGCGCGACCGCGGTCCATTCGGCCGCGCCGAAGCTGGCGCCGGTGGGGTTGTTGGGATCGCAGACCCAGACCAGCGACGGCAGGGTCAGCGTGTCGGCAAGCTGGAAGGCGTCCTCGTAGCCGCACACCTGCAGGCCCAGCGCGTGCGCGGCGGCGGCGTAGTCGCCGAAGCCGGGCTGCGGCACGCACACGCGGGTCACGCCGGACAGCATCGCGGCCAGCGTCAGGCGGCGGATCGCTTCCGAGCCGCCGGAGGCCGGCAGCACGCGGTCGGCGTCGACGCCGTGCCAGTCGCCCAGGCGCGCGCGTAGCGCCGTGTAGGCGGGATCGGGATAACGCAGCCGGTCCGCGCGCAGCACCACGTCGAGCGCGGCCGGCGGCGGGCCGAGCGGATGGGCGTTGGTGGAGAAATCGTGGCGCACGGGCGGGCCGGCGTCGGTGCCGCCGTGCAGCGGCAGGGGGAAGCGGCTCATCGCGGGCCTCCGAGGATCAGGACCAGGCCGAGGCCCGGCGCGAACGCGCCGCGCAGCGCCGCGGCGCCGAGCGCCAGCAGCGCCGCCAGGCCCAGCAGCGCGCCGGCCGCGAGGCGCTGGGCGGCGCCGATGTCGCCGGCGACCACCGGCGTGCCGGACGGGTTCAGGGTGTAGTGGCCGGGTTTGCTCAGCAGCCGGTCGAGCCGCAAGGCCATCGCGCCCATGGGCCAGCCGCCGTTGGGCGAGGGCGTGCGGGCGGCTTCGCGCCGCAGGGACGCGAGCAGCGCCGGCCGCAGCGCGATGAGGGCCAGGCCGGTCAGCCGCGCGGGGATCCAGGACAGCAGGTCGTCGGCGCGCGCGGCCCATTTGCCGGCCCATTCCCAGCGACCGCGATAACCCCACATCGCATCGGCGGTGTTGGCGAAGCGGTAGGCGGCCGCGCCGGGCAGTCCAGCGACCATGAACCAGAACAGCGGCGCCACGACCGAATCGTTGAGGTTCTCGGCCAGCGTCTCGATGGCGGTCTCGCGCACCTGCACCGGCGAGAGCGCACGCGTGTCGCGGCTGACGAGGCGGGACAGACGGGTGCGGCCGTCGTCGAGCGAGCGCGCCAGCGCGGTCTCGACGGCGCCGACTTCGTCGCGCAGCATGCGCCAGGCCAGCATCGGCTTGAGCGCGAGTCCCAGCAGCAGCGCCGCGGCGCCCAGGCGCCAGCCGCCGAGCCACGGTTCCAGGCCCGCGATGATGGTGTGCTCGATGGCCCAGGCGGTGAGGGCGGCGAGGACGAGGCCGATCGTCCAGGCGAGCGCGCCGCCGAGGAAGGCGGCCTTGGGCGACATCGCGCACAGCCGGTCGCCGAAGAGCGCCAGGAAGCGGCCCATGCCGACCACGGGATGCACGGCGGCCGGTGGCTCGCCGAACCAGCGGTCGACCAGCAGGGCGATCGGGATCGCGAGAGCGAGCAGCCAGGGCATGGGAAGCGTGGACATCTTGGCGCGGGCGGGCGAAATCAGGCGCGCAGCTTAGCGGTCAATCCTCGATGCCCCGCTGCGCGGGGACACCGGCCTTGAAGTGGTGCTTGACCATCGTCATCTCGGTGACGGTGTCGGCCAGGTCGATCAGCTCCTGCGGTGCGCCGCGGCCGGTCAGGCAGACATGCACGTGGGGCGGCCGCTCGCGCAGCGCCTGCAGCACCGGCTCCAGCGGCAGCCAGCCGTAGCGCAGCGGATACATGATCTCGTCCAGCACGACCAGGAAGTGCTCACCGCCCAGGATGGTCGCCTTCGCGCGCTCCCAGCCGTCGCGCGCCAACTGCGCCGAGTGATCCAGGTCCTTGCTCTTCCACGAGAAGCCGTCGCCGAGCCCCTCGATCGGCACGCCGATCTGCTCGAACAGCCGGTGCTCGCCGAAGCGCGCGCTCGGCACCTTCATGAACTGGTAGATGTGGACCCGCTTGCCGCGGCCATGCGCCCGCAGCGCCAGGCCGAAGGCGGCCGTGCTCTTGCCCTTGCCGTTGCCGGTGTGGACCAGCACCAGCCCGCGGCGCTCGCCGCTGGGGATGATGCGTTCGCGGTCGACGGGCGGTTGTTCGATTTCCATGTCGTGCTCCGAAAGAGAGAGACCGTCACCCCAACTCCGCTTGCCGGAAACGAGGTCGTCGACGATTCACTCGGTGAACCCCCTCTCCCGCTTGCGGGAGAGGGAGGGGTGAGGGCCAGCGGTGGTGGCAGTGCCGAGGACTCCTGAAGCGATCAGATCCGCGCCCGCAAGCTGAGGCGGAAGGTGCGCGGCTCCATCGGATGGACGAGCCGGCCATCGATGCCCGCGCCGCCATTGCAACCCGCGCCTTCAGCCCGCGTGCAGGCCGCGCCCCAGTACTCGATGTCATTGGCCTTCGTATCGAAGACGTTCAGCACATCCAGCCCCACCTGCCAGCGCTCGCTGACCTGGTACCCGAGCCGCCAGTTGGCGGTGAACACCGCCTTGGACTGCTGCGTGCCGGTCTCCTCGAGCGCATAGGCGCCCAGGTAGCGCAGCTTGACGCCGCTGGACCATCGCCCCGCCGGCGCCCAGTTGGCCGACAGCGAGGCCGAGACCGGCACCGCGTTGGGCACGCGCCGGCCGCTGCCGAATTCATTCGAGGTCGCCTCGACGAAGCGCGCCCGCGACCAGGCGAGGTCCGCGTCGATCAGCCAGTCGCGGCCGACCTGCACGTCGTTGGACCACTCCAGGCCGAGGCGCCGCGACGCACCGCGCGCCTCGGTCACGCCCTCGTCGCCGACGAAGACCAGCTCCGACGCCAGCCGGGCCTGCCACAGCGCCAGGCTGGTGGTCCAGCCGGCCGCCGGCCGGGTGCGCAGGCCCAGCTCGGTGCTTTGCGTGCGGGCCAGCAGCGGCAGCGTGTCGGCCGGGCTGCCGTCGGCGGGATTGGTCGTCATCGTCGCGCCGCGCGCGTCGTTGGAGCGGAAGGCGCGGGCCCAGTGCAGGTAGAGCTCGGTGTCCGAGGCGACCCGCGCGATCAGGCCCAGCTTCGGGCTGAACTGCGACTGGCTCGCCTTGCCGCCATTGCCGAGGTTGAACTCGCCGCCGGTGGGCGTGACCGTCGCCCGCATCGTGTCCCAGCGCGCGCCGACGGTGCTGCGCAGCCAGCCGGTCCAGCGGCTGCCCCATTCGACGAAGGCGCCGGTGCTGTCCTGCGTGACGCGGTCCTCGCGCACGGTGTGCGTGCGGACCCGGCCGACGGTGTCGTACAGGCCGAGCGTGCCGATCCGGTCATGGCGCCATTGCAGGCCCCAGGTCAGGCTCTGGTCGGCGGGCAGCCAGGCGGCCGGCAACTGGTGCTTGAGCGATCCGCCCCAGAGCCGGCGGTGGTCCGCCTGCTCGTGCTGGTCGCCGTCCGGGCCGTTGATGAAGCCCGACGGCGCGGAGAACAGGTTGAGCGCGTAATCGATCACCCAGGCCTGCGCGGTCCACTGGCCGCCGCCCTGGTTGTAGGCGAGCGCGCCGCTCAGGCTGTGGCGGTGGGTGCGGCCGCCGTCGTCGGGCGAGAGCGTGCCGTAGCGGCCGATCTCGCCGCTGTCGATGGCGCGCTCGGGCACGTGCTCGCTGGCGCGCCAGCCGGCGCTGTAGCTCAGCAGGTCGACCTGCGCGCCGTTGCGCTCGTCGCCGCGCGTCAGCCGCAGCACCGCGTTGCGGCGGTGCAGGTCCTCGGGCTGGTCCCAGGGGCCGTCGTACCGGCTGCCCTCGACGGCGCCCAGCAGCGTCCAGCCGCCGCCCACCCGCGTGCTGCCGGCCGCCAGCGCGCGCTGGTAGCCGTAGGGGCCGGCGGTGAGCTGCGCATAGGGGCGCTCGATCTCGCCCAGGTAGCCGATGCGCGAGGCGCCGGTGGTGGCGAAGTCGCCGTCCTCGGCGGCGAACGCGCCCTTGCGGTAGCGCAGGCTCTCGACCAGCTCGGGGATCAGGAAGTTCAGGTCCATGTAGCCCTGGCCGTGCGCGTGGCTGGCCATGTTCACCGGCATGCCCAGGACGAAGGTGGCGAAGTCGCTGCCGTGGTCGAGGTTGTAGCCGCGCAGGAAGTACTGGTTGGCCTTGCCGTCGCCGCTGTGCTGGGTGACGGTCATGCCGGGCATCGCCTCCAGCAGCTCGGCCGGGCGCAGCAGCGGGCGCAGCGCCAGGCGCTCGACGCCGACCTCGCCCTCGGAGGCGCTGCCCGCTTCGCCGAGCTGCGCGCGGCTGCTGATGCGGACGGTGTCCAGCGTGCCCGATGGCGATGAGCCGGCGGCGGGCGTCTCGGCTGAAGTCGATACCGATGCAGACGCCTGTGCCGATGCCGACGCGCCGATCGGCGCGGCCTGAGGGCCGGAGGCGCCCTGCGCGATGGCGCCCGTCGCCGTTGTTGCCATCGCGATGGCGATGGCCACGGCGGTCGGGCGATGTGCCCGCAGTGTGTGGGAGTCGTTGGCGTTCATGCAGTCCCCTGTGGGCTCAAGTTGTTGTCGTTGTTCGTCGCCCGTCGCGCCTGCCACATCGCGCCGGCGCTCATCAGCAGCGCCATCGCGACCCACGCGAGCGCCTGCTCGAGCGAGCGCTGCGTCGCCGCGCGCGGCTCGGGCTTCGGCGCGTCGGGCACGCGCTGCAGCGCGAGGCCGCGCACGGTCGGCACTGGCGGCACGGCCGCGGGGGCACGGTCGGGTGCCTTCGCCGCGGGGCGAGGCGCGGCCGCCGGCACGACCGGTAGCGCGGGCACCGCCTGCGGCAGTTGATCCGCCGTCCAGCGCCGCACGGCCGCCAGCTCGTTGCTCAGCGGCGCGTCCTTCGTCAGCTCCCGGTACAGCGCGGCGAGCCCCTGCTTCGTCTGCGCGTCCGGCTGCCAGTAGCCCATGCGCTCGGCCTGCACCAGCCGCTCCAGCGCCTGCGCGTAGGCCTGCGGGTTCTGCTTGAGCCACGCGGGCACGCCGAGCTGGTGCTTGTCCTTCACCAGCACGTCGTAGAAGCTCTGCCAGTGGTCGGCGCGTACCGTGCCCGGCGCGATGCTCTGCCAGCCGAAGCTGTACTGCACCGCCTTGAGCACCTGCAGCGCGCCCGCCCAGCCCTCGGCCTGCTGTGCCTTCAGCCAGCCGGGATGCAGGTAGCGGCTCTGCATCTCCAGCGCGATCGCCTGTGTGGCGGTCTCGGTGTGCGCCTCGGCGGCGTCCTGCAGCTGGCTCACGTGCAGGGCCAGGCCCTTCGTGTTGCCGGCGACCCGCGCGGCCGCGGCCAGCCCGCCGAGGTACTGGAACGGATCGTCGCTGCTGACCATCGCGTAGAGGTGGCTGCTGCGCGACATCAACGCCGCGTCGGTGTGGCGCAGGTGCGCGCCCAGCGCCTGGCGCGCCTGCCCCGCGGGCACGGCGAGCGGCTCGCCGTCGACATAGGGCTGGCTCATCGTCGAGAGGAACAGCTGGCCCAGTCGCGGATCGGGTCGGCCGTCGCCGCCCTGCAGGCCGTTGTCCTGCACCGCGTCGGCGATGCCGGTGCCGTAGTCGCCGGCCGGATTGCCGAAGACGCGGGCCTGCGCCAGCGTCCGGGCCTGCGCCGCCGGCAGGCCAGCCTGGCGCAGCTCGGCCGCGATGACGCGGTTGTTGGCGGCGATGGCGTTGTCCGCCTCGGCCTCGCCGGCCGCGGCGACCGCCTGGTCCACCAGCTTCATCAGCGCCGGGAACTGGTCGCGGTAGGAGCCGGTGATCGACAGCAGCACGTCCACCCGAGGCCGGCCCAGCTCGGCGAGGCTCAGCAGCCGGATCGAGGTCGGACGGCCGGTGGCGTCCCACACCGGCGTCGCGCCCAGCGCCACCAGTGCCTGCGCCTCCATCACGCCCTGATGGCGCAAGGTCTCGCCGGCCCACAGCGACAGCGCCAGCCGCGTCGGCGCCGCGCCGGCCCGGGCCTGCTCCTCGTACCAGCGCTTGAACAGCGCCTGCGCCGCCTCGAAGGCCTGGCGCGTGGGCAGCCGCGCGGGGTCGAGGCCGGTGAGGTTGCGGCCGGTCGGCAGGCTTTCCGGATTGCGCAGCAGGTCGCCGCCGTAGGCCGCGGGGATGAAGCGCCCATCGAGCGCGCGCAGCAGGCCGGGCATCTCGCCTTCGGTCGACAGCCGCGTGGCCATCTCCTGCGCCCGCAGCGCGAGCTGGTACAGCGCCGCCTGGTCGATCGGCTTGCGCGCCGCGCGGTTGGGCACGAAGCCGTCGCCGCAGGTTACCGGCAGGGCGTGCGCGGCGCTGGCGCTGCCCGCCGGCGTCGACGCCGCGGACGTCGCACCCGCAGACGCGGACGCCGACGCAGCTGCCGCGTGTTTCGCCTCGGCCGCCACGGCCGATGCCGCCGACGCCGCCGCCGGTGTGCCCACGGCCACGCAGGCGGAAGGCCGCAGGTCGAGCTGGCTCGCCGCCTGCGCGTCCTTCAGCGCGACATCGAGCCAGCGGGCCGGCCGCGCCTGCGCGACGCCCTCGTGGTTGATCAGGAAGGCCTCGTCGATGTCCTCGCCCAGCGCCTCGATCAAGGGCACGCGCAGCAGCTGCAGGATCGAGCCGCGGCGCTGGTCCTCGTCGGGGACCACGCCGAAGACCGCCAGCCCCTTGGGCTGCGAGCTCTGCGCCAGGCGGTCCAGGTAGGGATGCAGCAGCTCCAGGAAACCGCTGAAGTCGGCCGCGATCCGCTCGGCGCTCCAGCCCAGGTCGCGGTGCAGGTTGTGCTCGACGAACTGCTGCAGCATGCGGCGCTCCAGCCCTTGGCGCGTCGGGCCGGGATCGACCGTCTCCCACTCGTGCATCAGCTCATGCATGTGGGCCATGCCCGCGTTGAAGCCCGCCGGCGCGAAGCTCGGCGTGCGGTGGCTCACCATCAGCGCGCGGCCGCGGCGCTTGGCGGTGAGCGCCTCGCCGAGGTTGTCGACGATGTAGGGATAGATCACCGGCGTGTCGCCCAGCGGCAGCCAGACCGGGTCCCACACGTCGGGACCGCGCAGCTTGCCCGGCGCCCACTCCTGCGTGCCGTGCGTGCCGAAATGGAGGATCGCGTCGGCCTGCCGCGCCCACAGGTAGGTGGCGAGGTAGTGATGCGACAGCGGCGTGCGGCTGCGATGCATGAAAGGATCCTGGCCGTTGCGCAGGGTCTCCTCGCGCGGCGGCTGCGGCAGCACGGTCAGCGCGCCGAGCGTCAGGCGCGGGATGACGAAGACCGGCTCGCCGCGCTGCCGCACGACATAGCGGCTGCTCGCGGGCGGGCCCCACTTCGCGACGATGGGCTCGCGCACCGCGGCGGGCAGCGCGTCGAACCAGGCGGTGTAGCGCGCGAGCGGCAAGGCCTCGGCCTGGTCGGCGTCGAGCAGGGCCTGCAGGTCGGTGCCGGGGTAGTAGGCCGAGAGCAGCGGCTTGAGGCCGGCGATCCAGTCCGCCTCTGCCTTCGGCGTGACGGCGTAGCCGGCGTCCTTCAGCCCCTCGCTGACGCGCGCGAGGCTGCGCGGCACGTTGAGGAAGGAGGCGCCGAAGTTGCTGCCGCCGGGCGGATAGTTGTAGACGAAGGCCACCAGCCGCTTGTCGGCGTTGGCCCGGGTCTGCAGCGCGATCCAGCGCGCCGCCTTGCCGGCGACGCTGGCGGCCTGGCGGTCGATGAGTTCGGGCTCGCCCCGTTTCGGATGGGCGACGACGACGACCGGATCGATCAGGCCCGCCGCCTCCGGCTGCGCGAAGTAGAACGGAATGTCGGCTTGCGAGAGGCCGGTCTCGCTGCCTTCCCAGGCTGCGGCCTGGTCCTGCCGGTAGGGCTGCGTCTGCAGCACCGGCACGCCCCAGCGCTCGAAGGTGGGCTGCAGGCTGGCGCCCTGCGGCAGCAGGCTGTGGTTGACGATCACGCGGGCCTGGACCTGGCCGTCGCGCTCCAGCAGCGCCGACAGCGGCTGGTCGCTGAGCTGGCCGCTGAAGGCGGCGTAGGCGAGCAGGCCGCGCTCGCGGAACATCGCGAGCCAGCGGTCCAGCCAGGCGGTGTTGCCTTGGACGAAGTGGTAGCGGTGCAGCAGCAGCGCCACGGGCTCGCCGCGCAGGCCCTGCTGCGCGGCCCAGGCGCGGAACTCGGCGGCGTCGGCGAAGAGCCGCGGCGCGCCGGGGTAGTGGATGCCGCGCTGCGGGATCAGTTGCGGCGGGCCGAGCTCGGGTGCGGGCGCGCCCGCGAGCTGCGCCCGCGCGAGCGCGAAGGCGATGCGCGTGTTGGTCGGTCCGCCGGCCTGCAGGTAGGCGCGCAGGCTGCGGTCGCTAGGGGTGGGCTCGCCGGCGGGGATCCACAGCACTTGTGTCTCCGGCCTGCCGACGCGCCGCAGCGCGGCGTCGACGATCGGGCGCAGCCGCGCCTCGGCGGTCGCATGCGGGATGTCGACCCAGACCAGCGCGGCCTCGCGCAGCGCGCGGTCGAGCGCGGGATCCTGCTCGATGGGCGCGCCGCGCAGCGGGTATTCGATCTGCCGGACTGCGAAGCCGGCGGCCTTTCCCTCGCGCTCGAGCAGCGCGTGCTTGGCCGCTGGCGTGATGTCGACGCTGAGGAAGAGCACCGGAGTGCCGGCGGCCGCGCCTCCGGCGCCCGCCGACGCGCATGACGCCGCCGCGCAGAAGCTCAGGGCCGCGGCCGCGAGGCAGCGGGCCAGCAGGGCGCGGACGCTCATGGTTGTGGCGTTCCGGCCGTCGTCGGCGCGGGGGCCGCCGCGGCGCCGCGACCGCCGCCCGCAGCAGGGCTCGTGGGACCGGCCGGCGTGGCCGCGGGCGAGCCGCCCGGCGTTCCGGCCGCGCCAGCCTCACCGGCTTCGGGCACGTAGATGATGGAGCCGTCCTTCATCTTGTAGACGACGCCGGCGCGCTCCCCCTGACCTTCGGCGCTGCCGCCGTTGCCGCGGTACTTGATCTCCTGCCCGTCCTTGCGGACGACGATCTCCATGCCCGGTTGACCGGGGTTGCGGATCACCGTTTCGTTCGCATGCGATTGCTGCTGCAGCGCGACCGCCGTCAGCAGCGCGACGACCAGCACCAGGAACACGTCCACCAGGTTCACCGCGGACAGCATCGGGTCGTCGTCCTCCTCGGCGAGGATGGACAGGCGGCGGCCGGTGCTCATGCCCAGCCCTGTTCGGTCTTGATCGCCAGCAGCTCGGCCAGCAGCCAGCGGCGGCGGATCGAGTAGACGACCAGCGCGATCGCCGCCGCGGCCAGCGCGAGCACGACGCCCGAGAAGGCCGAGCTGAACACCGCCAGCGCCTGCTGGCCCTGGCCGGCCGCGACGCTCTGCAGCGCCGGGCCCAGCGGGACCATGGTCGCGATCAGGCCCAGCAGCGGGGCGACGCGGCCCAGCAGGCGCGGTGCCTCCAGGCGGCGCACGACTTGCAGCTCCAGCGTCTCGAGCGAGCTGCCGGCCGGCACCTGCAGCAGCCGGTAGCCGGGACGGCGCCGCTGCACGGCTTCCATCAGCGTGGCGCCGGCGCTCCACAGCGCATAGACGAAGCCCAGGGCGACGAGGATCAGCACCGGCCACAGCAGGGCCTGCGCGATGTGGGCGAATCCGGATTCGAGCAGCATGGGGAACTCAGTTCGTGGCAGTGGAATGGGGGTGGGCGGGGGCCGCTTCGGCGGTGGCGGCGGTCGCGGTGACGGCAGCGGTTGCGATGGCCGCGTGGGCGTCAGCGGTGGCGGTGGTTTTGGCGGCGGTCGCGGTGGCGCCGCCGAAGAACGCGGCGACGGCGGCCGGGTTCGAAGGGAAGTAGTGATGCACGTAGCTCGCCCGCAGCGAGCCCGCGATGTAGAGCGCCTCGGCCGCGCGGCCGGCGNCGTTGGGATTGCGCGCGGTGGCCACCGGCGACCACGGCGTCGCCATCGTCGAGTAATGGAAGGTGTGGCCCCGCAACTCGCCCTCCGGCCAGTCGAGCGACTGCAAGCCCAGCGCAGCCAACCGCTTCTGCATCGAGGCACGACCCGGCATCAGGCCCGCCATCGGATGGGCCACGCCGTCGGCATCGGCCAGCTCATCCAGCAACACCAGCATCCCGCCGCACTCGGCGAGCAGCGGCTTGCCCGCCGCCAGGTGCGCGGCCAGGTCGCTGAAGAAGCCAGCATGCGCACGCAGCGCCGCGGCGTGCAGCTCGGGGTAACCGCCCGGCAGCCACACGGCCTCGCACGCGGGCAAGGGCTCGCCGGCGATCGGGCTGAACGTCAGGACCTCCGCGCCAAGCGCGCGAAGGAGGTCGAGATTGGCGGGGTAGATGAAGGAAAAACACGCGTCGCTCGCCACGGCGATCCGCCGTCCGGTGAGCGGCAGTCCGGCCTGCACGGGACCGAGCGCCGGACGGACGACCGGGGGCCCCTTTTCTCCATCTCCTACCTTTGCTTGCCTACCGGCAAGCAAATTCCTCCCTTGAGTTCCGAAAAGGGGCCCCCGGTCGCCCGTCCCACCACCATCGAGGTCTTCGCCGGTCAACGTGGCAGGTGCGTGGGGCGGTGCGGCTTCGGGCAGGGATGTCGATGTGCGGGCGGCAGCCGCGGGGGCGGCCAGGACGGTGCCTGCGTCCCAGGCATCGGCCCAGGCGTCCAGTTGCGCGTCGATGTCGGGGAGCTCCAGCGCCTGCACCAGGCCCAGGTGGCGCTCGGGGAGCGAGAGCGAGGCGTCGCGCTTGAGCGCGGCAATCAGCGGCAGGTCGACAGGCAGGGACTCGCCGACCATGCGCGCATGCGCGTCGCTGCCCACCCGGTTGGCGATCACGCCCACGACCTGGATGTCGTCGCGGAAGCGCGCCAGGCCCGTGGCCAGCGCGCCGAAGGTCTGCGCCATCGCGGAGGCATCCATCACCGCGATCACCGGCAAGCCGAAGGTCGCCGCCAGGTCCGCGCTGCTGGGCTTGCCGTCGAACAGGCCCATCACGCCCTCGACCAGTACCAGGTCCGATTCGCGCGACGCCTGCGCCAGCAACTCGCGGCAGTGCGCCTCGCCGCCCATGAAGAGGTCGAGCTGGTAGACGGTGTGGCCGCTGGCGCGGGCGAGCACCATCGGGTCCAGGTAGTCCGGGCCGGTCTTGAAGACGCGCACGCGCAGGCCGCGCCGGCGCGCCGAGCGCGCAATGGCCGCGGTGACGCTGGTCTTGCCCTGGCCAGAAGCCGGCGCGCTGATCAGGAAGGCGGGGCAGTCGGTCATCGCGGCATCGGCTCCGTCGTTGTCGCGTCGTTCATGCATTGAGCGCCACCCATCGGCCTTGCACCTGCAGGATCAGCAGGCGGTGGTGGAAGACGCGCTGCAGCGCGTCGTGCGTGGCGGGGTCGTGGGGCGGGCCCTGGTGGACGATGCGGCCGCCATCCATGACGACCAGCGTGTCCGCCTGCAGCGCGACATTGAGTTCATGCAGCACGCTGACCACCGCGCCGCCCGCCGCGACGCGGCCGCGCACGATGCGCGCCCAGTCGCTCTGGTGCGGCGGATCCAGGTGGGCCAGCGGCTCGTCCATCAGCAGCACGCCGGAATGCACCGCCAGCGCCCGCGCCAGCAGCACCCGCTGGCGCTCGCCGCCGGAGAGGCTGCCCAGCGCGCGGTCCCGCCAGTCCCAGCTCTGCGTCTGGCGCATCGCATGCTCGACCGCGGCATGGTCGGCCGCGCTCGCCGGCGCCAGCCAGGGCTGGTGGGGCAGGCGGCCGAGCATCGCGATGTCGTAGGCGGTCAGGTCCTCGGACGCGGTCTCGTTCTGGCCCAGCCACGCGACCTGGCGCGCACGCGCCTTCGCCGGCCAGGTCGACCACGGCTTGCCGTCCAGCGTCAGCGTGCCGTCGAAGGGCAGCAGGCCCGCGATCGCGCGCAGCAGGGTGGACTTGCCGGCGCCGTTCGGGCCGATGATGGCCGTCCACGCGCGCGGCGCGGGCGCCAGCGACAGCGGATGCAGCACCTGGCGGTGGCCCAGCGACAGCGCGAGCAGCTCGATGCGCAGCGCGGGCACGTGGCCGAGCGTCACGGCGTCGGCTGCCGTCGCGGCACCGCCGTTGACGCCAGCATCCATGGCGAGGGCGGCGGACGCGACATCGGCCGCGGCCGCGGACGTGCCGGCGTCCCCGGTCGCGAAGGATGCGCCAGAGCTTGTGGGCACGCCGCCAGCGCCTGGCCGGTTGCCGTCGTCGAATCGGGCGGCGCTCATTGGCTGCCTCCCGCGCCGCCGAAATGCGCCTTGCGTCTGTGCATCAGCCACAGCAGGTAGCTGCCGCCCAGCAGCGCGGTGATGATGCCCACCGGCAGCTCCTGCGGCGCGATGACCCAGCGGGCGGCGATGTCGGCCGCCAGCAGCAGCGCACCGCCGGTCAGCGCGGACAGCAGCAGCAGCGCGCCATGCGTCGTCGGTCCCCAGCTGCGCACCAGGTGCGGCGCGACCAGGCCGACGAAGGCGATCAGCCCGCATTGCGCGACCGCCGCGCCCGTCGCCAGCGAGAGCGTCGCGATCAGCAGCAGCCGGATGAGCGTGAGGCGCTGGCCCAGCGAGCGGGCGGTGTCCTCGCCCAGCGTCAGCGCGTCCAGCGTGCGGCTGCAGCCGAGCGCCGTCAGCAGGCACAGGCCCAGGGCGACGGCCATGACCTGCACCGCGCTCCAGCCGACATAACCGGTGCTGCCCAGCATGAAGGCCTGCATCGCGCGCAGGATGTCGGGGTTCATCAGCGTCAGCAGCGCGGCGCCCGAGCCCAGCACCACGCCGACGACGACCCCGGCCAGCAGCAGCCGCAGGCTCTGCGTGACGCCGCGCGCCAGCACCAGCGTGAGCAGCACCGCGCCGATGGCGCCGACGAAGGCCGCGCCGGTCATGCCGACGCGCAGCGCCAGCGCCGCCGCCGCCGGCGAGATGCCCATGACGAAGAGCAGCGCGGCCACGCCCAGCGACGCGCCGGCGGAGCAGCCGAGCAGGTAGGGATCGGCCAGCGGGTTGCGGAACAGGCCCTGCGCGACCGCGCCGGCCAGCGCCAGCAGCGCGCCCGCCAACCAGGCGCCGAGGGAACGCGGCGCGCGGATGTCCCAGAGGATCAGCCGCATCGTGTCGCCGGCCTCGGTCCAGGGACTCCAGCCCAGGCTGCCGATCGCCAGGCCCAGCGCGAGCAGCACCGCGCCCAGCAGCAGCAGCGCGACGAACTGCGCGGCGATCCTGGCGGACGCGGCCGATGCGGCCGACGAAGCGGACTTGGCGCGCATCAGCGCATGCCTCCGGGCGGTGCGTTGAAGGGCGTGGTCGGCCAGGCCACCTGCCCCTGCGCCGCCTCGCGCAGGCAGCGCGCCATCAGCGCCGCCGCTTCCGACATGCGCGGGCCGGGGCGCACCAGCACGTCGGACTCGGCCGGCACCCAGACGCAGATGCGCTGCTGCTTGACGGCGCGGATCGCGGACCAGCCCGGTCGCTGCGGCAGGCCCGCGGCGTTGCGCTGGCCGACCATGATCACCTGCGGGTCGGCGCGGACGATGAACTCGGGATTGAGCTTGGGGAAGGGCCCGAGCTCGGCCGGGATGATGTTCTTCGCGCCGAGCCGGGCCAGGATCTCGCCCATGAAGGACGCGGTGCCGGCGCCATAGGGCCCGGCGTCGACCTCGTAATAGACGCTCAGCCCGCGCGCGGCCGGCGGCAGCGTGGCGGCGCTCTGCGCGATGTGGCCGTCGACCCGGTTCCACAGGCGGCGCGCATCGTCCTCCTTGCCCAGGAGACGGCCCATCTTGCCCAGCACCCGCTGGACGTCGTTCATGCTCTTGGGTTCCAGCGCCACGACGCGCAGCCCCAGGCCTTCCAGGCGATCAATGACGCGCGCCGAAACGCCGGCCACGACGACGTCGGGCTTGAGCGCGACCAGGGCCTCGATGCTGGTGTCGTCCAGACCGCCGAGCCGGGGGAGCTTCTGCACGCTGGCGGGGAAGTTGGAGAAGCGGTCGACGCCCACGACCTTGGCGCAATCGCCCAGCTCGCAGATGGTCTCGGTCAGCGAAGGCAGCAGGCTGACGATGCGCCGCGGCACGTCCGGCAAGGTCACCGTGTGACCGCGGTCGTCCTGGATCGTGATCGGCGCGGCGACCGCCGCGGCCGTGGCCAGCACCAGCGTGGCCAGCGACAACGCGGCCCGGGCCAGCGCCCGCAACGGCCGCGCGTTGCGGCGCAGCGCCGGCGCGTCCTCGGCGCGGCTCAGGGGTCCCATCGACTTCATCGCTTGTTCTCCTCGTTGTCCGTGGCGTCGACGCGCCCGCGGGCGGCCGCCTCGTTGTCGTCCTGGTCCTCGTCGAGCGGCGCGACCGGACGCGTCCACGGTTGACCGGCCACCATCAGCGTCAGCTCGCCGCACTGCCGCGCGACCTGCTGGTTGAGCCGGCCGAGTTCGTCCACGTAGGCGCGCACCTCGCGGCCCATCGGCATCACGCCCCATCCGACCTCGTTGGACACGAAGATCACCGGCGAGGCCAGCGTCGGCAGCAGGCCCCGCAGCCCGGCGCATTCGGCGCGCCAGTCGTCCAGGCGCGGCGCGCCGGCCATCGGCATCAGCCAGTTGGTGAGCCACAGCGTCAGGCAGTCGACGACCAGCAGCCGCTGGGGCGATGCCGCCGCCCGCAGCGCCTCGCACAGTTGCAGCGGCGCCTCGACGGTGTCGAAGCCGGCCGGCCGGTCGGCGCGGTGGCGGGCGATGCGCTCGCGCATCTCGTCGTCATGGGCCTCGGCGGTCGCGACCACCGTGACCCGATGGCCCGGCGTGCGCGCCCAGCGCAGCGCGAGGCGCTCCGCATGGCGCGACTTGCCGCTGCGCTGGCCGCCGACGATCAGGTGATGAGCAGGCATCCGGGGCTCCGGGGCGAAGGGGAAGAGCGGACCTTACCGCGAGGGTCCGCGCGGCGGGGAACGGGGGGCGAGGCGGGCAGCGCTCACAGCGTCGGCGCGTAGCGCAGCATCACGAACCAGGTCCGGCCCGCCTGGTTGTAGAAGTTCGCCGTCTGGTACTGGCGGTTGAACGCGTTGTCGACGTTCAACTGCAGGCGCCAGTCCTTGGCGAACGCGAACTGCGCGTCCAGGTTGAGCAGGCCGTAGCCGCCGAGCCGGGTCTTGTTGGCGGCGTCGTCGAAGCGCTCGCCGGAGCCGACCAGGTTCGCGCCCAGCGTCCAGGCGCGCAGCGTCGTTTCGGCGCGCAGCGTGCCGAAGCGCTTGGCGCGGCGCTGCAGCTGGCGGCCGGTGTTGGCGTCGGTCGGGTCGAGGAAGTCGGCGGTGGCGCTGAGCTTGACCGCGCCCAGGGTCGCGCCGCCCTTCAGGCTGGTGCCCTTGAGCATCGCGCGCGCGACGTTGGTGTAGCAGCCGGTCGTGGAGCGGCAGCTGCCCGCGGCGCCGAAGGCGATCAGGTCGCTGACGCGGTTGCGGAAGGTGGTGATGGCGAAGTCCAGGTCGCCCTGGGCCCAGGCCAGGCCGGCCTCGCGGTTGTGGCCGCGCTCCGGCCGCAGTTCCGGGAAGCCTAGGCTGATGTCCGGGCCGTAGACGCTGCCGCGGTGGAACAGCGTCGGCGCGCGGAAGGCGTTGCCGGCCGAGGCCGTCACCCGCCAGCCGCCACCGAGCCGGTAGCCGGCCGCCAGGCTGCCGGTGTCGATGCCGCCGAACTCGCTGTCGTCGTCGTGACGGCCGTGCGCCTGCAGGCTCAGCGCGCCCAGCGTGCCGAGGTAGCTCAGGCCGACCGCGTTCTGGCTGCGCGTGCCGGCCCCGCCGCCGACCAGGTCGGCGTTGACGAGGCGGTCCTCGCGCCGCTCCAGCACCCCATTGATCTGGTGCGCGGCATTGATCCGGTAGAAGCCCAGCAGTGAGGCGCTGCGGATGCGGGTTCTGGTCAGGTAGGGGGCGCTGGGGCGCGTCTCGTAGTTCTCTTCGGACTGGCCGACGGAGAGCTGCGTCGACAGCGCCTGCGACCAGATCGACTTCAGGCTGAGCTTGGCGGCGATGGATTCGGTGATGCCGCGGTCGTCGGCGTTCTTGCCGGCGTCGTAGCCGACGTCGCTGCGGCTCTTCAGGCCGAGCAGCTCCAGGCGCTGGCCTTCGGCGATGTGGCCGCCCAGGCGCAGGCTGCCGTTGTAGTTGCGCCAGCCGTCCTTGTCGGCATTGAAGCTCTTGCTGGTCGTGAGGCCGTAGGCGTTGAAGCCGGTGCCGCGGTCGACGGCCAGGGAGCCGGCGTAGTCGAAGTCCGCGGTGCCGCCCAGCAGCGCGACGTCGGCCTTGACCTGGCCGAGGTTGCCGCCGCCGACGCCAAGGTCCAGCTGCGGCCGGCCGCTGCCCTGGCGCGTGAAGATCTGCACCACGCCGCCGATGGCGTCGGAGCCGTACAGCGCGCTGGCCGGGCCCTTGAGCACCTCGACGCGATCGATCAGCGAGACCGGCAGGTTCTCCCAGCGCGCGCCGCCGGTGGACTGGCCGTCGATGCGCACGCCGTCGATCAGGACGACGGTGTGGCGGGTCTCGGCGCCGCGGATGAAGACGGAGGTGGTGTTGCCCGGCCCGCCGTTGTTGGTCATCTGCAGGCCGGCGACGTTGCGCAGCAGCGCGGCGACGTTGCCGAAGCCCTGGCGCTCGATGGTGTCGCGGTGGATGACGGTGAGGTCGGCGGCGATGTCGCCCAGCCGCATCGGGCTGCGCGAGCCGGTGACGGTGACCTCGTCGAGCCGGCTCGCGGAAGCGGTGGCGTCGGCCGAGGAAACGTCCGGGGTGGAGGAGGGCGCGGACTGCGCGAAGGCTGTGGCGGCGAGCGCCAGCGGCGTGAAGGCGAGCAGCGAGCGGGCACCGGCGCGCGCGCGCGAAACGAACGGAAGCATGAGAACGGACCAACGACGGGTTCAGGGCCCTGCTCACCCGCAGGACGTCTGAGGAACGATGCCGCCGGCTGCGTCGTCGATCCGCCAGCGGGCGGGTCGGGATCGGCTGGCGGGCACCACCTGTTGGCCGGTATCCGGGCTGGTGGCCGCTGCCTGTGTCCTTCCCAGCGCGGACGCGCCAGTGGACATGGGGACAGGCAGTGCCGGCGGCGTGCCGGGTCCTTCGTCAGGATCCGGGGCGCGCGGCCGGCGGCCACTTACCGTTGCGGGGACAGCTCAGGTTGGCTCGCGCATCGGCGATGCGCCCGCTTCCTGATTCCCGTTTAACTGCACGGACGCAATGTCCGCGCGAGCACCAACGGCGCGCATTCTAGCGAGGTGTTTCCGCCTCGCCGCGTCTGGGCAGTGGCTGGAGGGCGCCATCGCCGACCATCGCGGGCGCCTTCTTGCCGGGCTTGGTCGTCGGCTTGGGCGGCAGCGACGGGTCGGGCGACTTCGGCAGCTTGGGCTTCTTCTTGGGCGGCTGCTTCGGATCCTTGGGCTTGGGCTTCTTCGGATCGGCGGGCTTGGAGGGGCGCGTCGACGCCATCGGCGGCCGGGGCTCGATCGAGCCATCGATGCCGGCGGCGGCGGGTGCGGGCGATTGCGCCGCGAGGCGTTCGCGTTCGCGCTGCCGCGTTGCGAGCTCGCGGGACTCGTCGGCGGCGCGCTTGCGCGCGGCGGCGGCCTCCTTCGGATCGACGCGGTCCTGCGGCAGGTCCAGCGCCTGCGACGGGCCGTCGGGGCAGGGGCTGTCGCGCAGGTCCAGGCCCTGCGGGCCGCAGCGGTAGTAGCCGAAGGTGCGTTCCTGCGCGGGCTTGGGCTTGGCGCTCTCGGGCTGCGCGCGCGCCGCGCCGAACATGAGGACCAGCACAACAGTCATCAGGATCGAGGGGGCGCGCGTCGGCATGTCAGGCTCCGGAGGTCGGGGGAACGGGATCGGGCACGGGGGGAGCGGACGTCGCCGGCGTGGCGGCGTCCGACGCCCCCACCGGTGGGGCGCCCGCCGGGACGCCGGTCGGGGCGCCCGGTTTCGGTGGCAGGTGGGCGGGGCGGGGCGGCTTGGGTCTGGGCGGCTTGGCATGCAGCAGCGCCACGGCCTTGGCCATGTCGCCGGCGGTCATCAGCTTGAAGGCTTCGAAGGACTTGGCGATGCTGTCCTCCACCGCCTGGCGCTCCGCCAGCGGCGGCTTGCGCAGCACGTAGCCGGCGACCTCGCCCTTGTGGCCCGGATGGCCGATGCCCAGCCGCAGGCGCCAGAAGTTCGCGCTGCCCAGCTGGGCCTGCATGTCCTTCAGGCCGTTGTGGCCGGCGTTGCCGCCGCCCTGCTTGAGCTTGAGCTCGCCCGGCGCGATCTCGAGCTCGTCGTGGATCGCCAGGATCTCCTCCGGCGCGATCTTGAAGAAACGCGCCAGCGCCGCCACCGACTTGCCGGAGAGATTCATGTAGGTCATCGGCTGCAGCAGCCAGATCGGACCGGCGGCGCCCGGCGCATCGTTGACGCGCGCCACCAGGCCGAAGTACTTGGTGTCCAGCTGAGGCGTGACCTTGAGGCCGCGCGCCAGCGCGTCGACCCACCAGAACCCGGCGTTGTGCCGGGTGTCCTCATATTCCGGGCCGGGATTGCCCAGGCCGACAAAGAGACGAATCATGGGGAGGAATTATCAGCGTCGAGCCCAAATGCAGAAGGCCCCGCAAGCGGGGCCTTCTTCGGGGCGATGGACACGCGCCTCGTCAGCTGCGTATCCGTCGCAGAGGAAGAAATTACTTCTTCTTCTTTTTCTTGTCGTCCGCGGCCGGAGCGGCGGCCACCACGATCTCTTCCACGACCGGGGGCACCGGGGTGGCGACGACCGGGTTCGGCTTGCCGTGGGTGACGATCTTGATGTGATCGGCCAGCTTCAGGTCGTTCACATGGATCGAGTGACCCATCGTCAGGTTGCTCAGGTCCACTTCGATGAACTCGGGCAGCTGTTGCGCCAGGCAGGTGATTTCCAGCTGGGTCAGCACGTGGTTCACGGTGCCCTTGTCGGTCTTGACGGCCGGCGACTCGGCTTCACCGACGAAGTGCAGCGGCACCTTCTTGGTGATGCGGGTCGTGGCGTCGACGCGCTGGAAGTCCACGTGCAGCACTTGCTGCTTGTACGGGTGCATCTGGAAGTCACGCAGCAGCACTTGCGTGGTCTTGCCGTCCACTTCCATGTCGAGGATGGAGCTGTGGAAAGCTTCCTTCTTCATGGCGTGGTACAGCGCGTTGTGGTCCAGCTCGACCAGGGCCGGCTCGCCAGCACCGTAGACGATGCCGGGCACCTTGCCGGCGAAACGCAGGCGGCGGCTCGCTCCGGTCCCCTGCAGCTTGCGCTCGAAAGCGACGAATTTCATATCTGACTCCAAATTGACGGAGCACCCCCATGGCGCTCCGGTTGAAGGCCCCGCGACCAGGCGCCTTCACGAAACGGCCGCTGTCCTCGCGAACAGCGGCCGGAACTGGCAACGCGATCAGAAGTTGTTGTTCTGCTCGCTGAAGAGGGAGGTCACCGATTCACCGTCCGAAATGCGGCGGATGGTCTCGGCGAACAGGAAGGCAACGGACAGCTGGCGGATCTTGCCGCAGGCCTTGGCGGCTTCCGACAGCGGGATCGTGTTGCTGATGACGACTTCGTCCAGGTGGGAGCCGGCGATGCGCTCGATCGCCGGACCCGACAGGATGGGATGGGTGCAGTAGGCGAAGACGCTCTTGGCGCCGCGGTCCTTCAGCACTTCCGCGGCCTTCACCAGCGTGCCGGCGGTGTCGATCATGTCGTCCATGATCACGCAGTTGCGGCCGTCGATCTCGCCGATGACATGCATCACTTCCGAGACGTTGGCCGCCGGACGGCGCTTGTCGATGATCGCCAGGTCGCAGCCCAGCTGCTTGGCCAGCGCGCGGGCGCGCACCACGCCGCCGACGTCGGGGCTGACCACCACCAGGTCGCTGTAGTTGCGGGCCTTCAGGTCCGACAGCAGCACCGGCGAGGCGTAGATGTTGTCGACCGGGATGTCGAAGAAGCCCTGGATCTGGTCCGCGTGCAGGTCCATGGTCAGGACGCGCTCGACGCCGACGGTCTCCAGCAGGTTGGCCACGACCTTGGCCGAGATCGGCACGCGCGTCGAACGCGGACGGCGGTCCTGGCGGGCATAACCGAAGTAGGGGATCACGGCGGTGATGCGGCGCGCGCTGGCGCGCTTCAACGCATCGACCATGATCAGCAGCTCCATCAGGTTCTCGTTCGTGGGCGCGCAGGTGGGCTGGATCACGAACACGTCGCGGGCGCGGACGTTCTGCTGGATCTCGACCGTCACTTCACCGTCGGAAAAACGACCGACCACGGCCTTGCCGAGCTCGAGGCCCAGATGCGAGGCGATTTCCTTGGAGAGGGACGGGTTAGCGTTACCCGTGAAGAGGACGGTATTGAGCAGCACGACGGGCCATCCTTAGATTTATGGCCCGGTGGCCAACCCAGCGGGTCCCGGATTGAAACTGAGAATTTGGCAGGGGAGGAAGGACTCGAACCCTCGCATGTCGGAATCAAAATCCGATGCCTTAACCAACTTGGCGACTCCCCTACACAGGACATTGTTCGAGGAACAACACCCTACAACCTTCAGTCTTCCGCCCAGCCCCGCAAAGGGTGGACTGACAGACTGCGACACATCCTTCCGACCCAACCGTCCGGGAGTTCCTGGAACTCACCTTCCGGTGTCGCCTTGAGATTGCTCTCCAGGCCGGTGACCGTGTCCTTTTCCTGCATCGCGTTTTGCGCCGCTGTTTGCGTTGCAATTCGCGAGGGCCGAACTATAGCAAAAACCGCACTGCCTGAACCCGTCATCCGAGAATTTTCGTAGCGGGTCTGCAACCATTCAAGCGCTGTCGATACATCGTGACTGGCAGCTTCCGCGGGCGGTTGCAGATCATTTCTGCCCCAACCTTCGTACAACTGCTGCACGGGTATTTCTTGCGTTTGGTGATCGCGGCAGATATTGCCTTTGCGTTCACCCGAGCTATTGGCTTCGTCGCTTGGAAAATCCGCTACCGGGGTAACCAGACTATCTTCGCTGCGTCTGCCGTTCGCTGCAGGAAAGCCCGCTACTATAGCCACGCTTTCCGACCTTTGCAACAGCGGGCTCGAAAAAATTTCCTTGGTGCCGATGCTGACCGCGGGTTTGACCACCGCCAGGCGCAACTCGGGCACCGCCACCGGGGTCAGGACCTCGCCAATGCCTTCGACGAAGGCATTGCGCCCGCCGACGAAGAACGGCACGTCCGCACCCAGCTGGAGCGCGATCGGCAACAGCTGCCGACGCGACCAGTTCAGCCCCCACAGCCGGTTCAGCGCCAGCAGCGTGCTGGCGGCATCCGAGGATCCGCCGCCCATGCCCGCGCCCGAGGGCAGGCGCTTCTCGATGTGGATGTCGGCGCCGAAGGCGCAGCCGCTGGCCTGCTGCAGCGCACGCGCGGCGCGCAGGCAGAGGTCGTCCGCCGGCAGCGCGTCGCCGCGGTCGTGGCGGCGCAGCGCCCCGTCCTCGCGGCGCTCGAAGTGCAGTGTGTCGGCCCAGTCGACCAGCACGAACAGCGACTGCAGCAGGTGATAGCCGTCCGCCCGCTTGCCCACCACATGCAGGAACAGGTTGAGCTTGGCCGGCGCCGGCACGTCGTAGAGCGCCTTCAAGGGCGCAGCGGTGGAAATCGGCATCATGGGCGTCGACATGGCGGCGCAGTATGCCGCCGAGTATTCAGGGGCCGCGCGTGCGATTAACGAGCCGCGCGCGATTCCCTCGTGAAAAGTGCTCAAAAATACCCTGGCGCGACGCCGGGATATCAAGGACTGACGGGCGCGTCGAGTTTCAGGCGCAGCGTCGCCAGCGGTTCGGATCCATTCGGGTTGAGCCGCTGGGCGGAGATCAGCTGGTCGCCGAAGCGGCGCAGGTCCACCTGCCAGCCCAGCTGCTGGAAGCCGGTGCCGTCCGCCGCCCGCGACGGCGCCTGCGGCCACGGCCGGCCGCGCAGCCAGTCGAACAGGGCCTGCACCGGCAGCGCCTCGCCGAGCAGCTCCTGCGTCAGCGTGTCGATGTCGTCGTAGGCGCGGTTGCCGTCGGGCGTCTTGACCCAGGCGGAGCCGGGCTGCCACGACACCCGCGCGACCAGGCTGCCCATCGGCGTGCTCATTTCGAGCTGGCCGCGGCGGGGGTCGCCGAGCAGCTCGAAGCTGGCGTTGACGTTCTGCCCGCGCGGCTGGCCACCGGGGCCGGCCGGCACGATCAGCCCGAACTTGCCGGTCAGGCGGGGCGCCTGCGCCAGCGCGGCGGCGTCCGCGCTCGAGGCCCGGGGCACCGAACTGCAACCGGCGAGCGCCGTCGCCCCGAGGACCGCCAGCGCGCGGACGTGGAATTGCCGCCGCCGCATCAGGGACGGACCTGCAGGCGCTGCATCACCGACTGCAGCGCCTCGTTGCGCGGGTCGCGTCTGGCGGCATCGGCGAGGACGCGGCGCGCCTCGTCCTGCTGGCCGGCGGCCCAGAGCACCTCGCCGAGGTGGGCGGCGATCTCCGCGTCTGGGCGCGAGCCGTAGGCCTGGCGCAGCAGCCGCTCGGCCTCGCCCAGCCGGCCGAGGCGGAATTCCACCCAGCCCATGCTGTCGACGATGAAGGGCTCGCCCGGCGCGAAGCTCAGCGCCTTGGAGATCAGGTCGCGCGCCTCCTCCAGCCGCTCGTTGCGATCGGCCAGCGAGTAACCCAGGGCGTTGTACGCGTGGTAGTGCTGGGGCTTGAGCTGGATGACCTTCTGCAGCAGCGCTTCCATCTCCTGCGCCCGGCCGAGCTTCTCGGCCATCATCGACTGCTCGTAAATGAGGTCAGCATCCTCGGGCGACTGCTTGATCGCCTGGCCCAGCAGGTCGTAGGCGGCCTGCCACTGCTTGTTCTCGCGCAGCAGCTGGGATTCGGCCAGCACGCGGGCGCGGCGGTCCTGGTCGCGGTCGGCGGGCAGTTGCCGCAGCAGCTCGCGGCCCTCGTCGAGCCGGCCCTGGCGCGCCAGCAGCGAGGCGCGGCGGTAGGCGATGTCCAGGTTGCCCGGCGCGGCCTCGATGCCGGCCAGGCGCTTCTCGGCGGTCTTGAAGTCGCCGCGCATCTCCGCGGCCTGTGCCAGCAGCAACTGGCCCTGCAGGCGGGCTTCCTTGTCGGCCTTGTCCAGGCCGGCCGCCGCGATCGCGCGCTCCGCCAGCGAGGACGAGTCGCCACCGGGCTTGTCCACCAGCTTCAGGTAGCGCTGCAGCGCGGTCTCGGCCGCGTCGGGATGCTGCAGGTCCAGCTCCAGCGCACCCAGCGCCAGCCAGTGGGACGCCTCCTCGGGCGACTCCTGCGTCAGCACGCGGAACTCCCGCGCGGCGTCGCCGGGCCGCTGCGCCCGCGCCAGCGCGCGGGCGTAGGCCAGGCGCAGCGCCTGCTTGTCGGGTTTGGCCTGCAGCTCGGCGGTGACCAGCGCCTCGGCTTCGGGGCGGCGCGGCAGCAGCTCCAGCGCCATCAGCAGCGGTTCCTCGCGCTCGGGGAAGTCCTTGGCAGCGGCGCGGACGTGGATCAGCGCGGTCTCGTAGCGGTCCGCGTTCTTGGCGAGCTGGGCCAGCACCAGCAGCGAGGCGAAACGTGTCTCCGGCTTCGCGGCGGTCTCGCGCAGCAGCGGCTCGAAGGCCTCCAGCACGCGCGCCGGTTCAGGGCTGCGCTGGAACAGCGCCGGCAGCGCCGCGATCAGCGCGCCGCGGCCGTCGGCCGGCGTCAGCGCCAGCAGCGAGCGCAGCACCGGCGGGATCTCGGCCGGCCGGTTCAGCAGCGCCAGCAGCTGGATCTGCGTGCGGTGCGCCTCCAGCGAAGTCGGCAGTGCCTCGCGCCAGGCGCGGGCGGCGATGGCGGCCTGGTCGCCGGCGCGCGACTGCAGCGCGATCTGGACCACGCGGCGGAACAGCTCCTCGTCGTTGCTGCGGCGGGCGGCGTCGAGCAGCACCTGGTAGGCGACGCCGGCCTGGCCGCCCTGGAGTTCGAGCTCGCCGATCAGCAGCTGGTAGAACATCGGCGCGTCGAGGTCGGAATTGACGACGGGCGCCGAGGCGGCGGAGGCGGGCGCGTCGGCCGCGGCCGGCGCTTCCGGGGGCTGGGTCTGGGCGTGGGCGGCGCAGCTCAGGGCGAGGGCGGCTGGGAGCCACCAGCGGTGGCGCACGAGGGCGGGCATGAGGAACTCCTGAACTGGGCGGGAAGGCCTGACGGGCAAGCCGCGGACCATTCTAGGGAAGCGGCGCGGGCGCCGCGCCTATGATTCCGGGATGCCCGAGTTACCGGAAGTTGAAGTTACACGACGANCCGGCCATCGCCGGCGCGCGCGTGCTGGACGTGCGGCTGGGAAAACCGCTGCGCTGGCCGCTGGGCGTGGCGGCGGAACGGCTGGTGGGGCGTCGGGTCGGCGAGGCCCAGCGCCGCGGCAAGTACATCTGGCTGCCGCTGGTGGCGACGGCCGAGCAGCCCGGCCATCCGGACGAGACCGGCGGCGGCCTGCTGCTGCACCTGGGCATGTCGGGCTCGCTGGCCTTCCGCGAGCAGCCGCCGGCGGCCGGACCGCACGACCACTTCGAGCTGGTCACCGACCGCGGCGTGCTGCGCCTGACTGATCCGCGGCGCTTCGGCGCGGTGGTCTGGTCGGATGGACTGGCCGTCGAGCCGGCGGCCAAGCTGCTGGCCCGGATCGGGCTGGAGCCCTTCGACATCGAATTCCACGGCCCCTACCTGCATGACGGTTTCCGCGGCCGGCGCGTCGCGGTGAAGCAGGCGATCCTGGCCGGCGACGTGGTCGTCGGCGCGGGCAACATCTATGCGTGCGAGGCGCTGTTCCTGGCCGGCGTCGATCCGCGCCTGGCGGCGGGCAAGCTGAGCCGGCCGCGCGCCGCGAAGCTGGCGGCGGCACTGCGGCAGGTGCTGGGCGAGGCGCTCGAGGCCGGCGGCAGCACGCTGCGGGACTTCAAGGATGCGCACGGCGTGGCGGGCAGCTTCCAGATGCAGGCGCGCGTCTATGGCCGCGAGGGCGAACCCTGCCGCGCCTGCGGCACGCCGATCCGGCGCATCGTGCAGGGGCAGCGCTCGACCTTCTTCTGCCCGGTCTGCCAGAAGCGATGAACGCCAGAGCGATGAGCGCCAGAACGCCAGCCAAGAAGCAAGCCTTGAGAACAACGCCCGACTCCCCGATCCCCGATGCCGACCTGGACGCCCGCGTGGCGGCGCTGCGCGGCGACTTCGCCCCGCGGCTGCTCGCGTGGCAGCGCCGCGAGGGGCGGCACGACCTGCCGTGGCAGAACACGCGCGACCCGTACCGGGTCTGGCTGTCGGAAATCATGCTGCAGCAGACGCAGGTGACGACGGTGCTGGGCTACTACAAGCGCTTCCTGGAGCGCTTCCCCGACGTGGCCGCGCTGGCCGCGGCGCCCAGTGACGAGGTCATGGCCGCGTGGGCCGGGCTGGGCTACTACAGCCGGGCGCGCAACCTGCACAAGTGCGCGCAGGCGGTGGTCGAGCGCCATGGCGGCGCCTTCCCGCGCAGCGCCGCCGAACTGGCGGAGCTGCCGGGCATCGGGCGCTCGACGGCGGCGGCGATCGCGTCCTTCTGCTTCGGCGAGCGCGTGGCCATCCTGGATGGCAACGTCAAGCGCGTGCTGGGCCGGCTGCTGGCCTTCGACGGCGACCTGTCCTCCGCCGCGCAGGAGAAGCGCCTGTGGCGCCAGGCCGAGGCGCTGCTGCCGCCGTCGCCCGAGGACATGCCCGCGTACACGCAGGGCCTGATGGACCTCGGCGCCAGCCTGTGCGCGACGCGCAGCCCGCAGTGCCTGCTGTGCCCGGTGGCGGCGCTGTGCACCGGGCTGGCGCAGGGCGAGCCCACCCGCTATCCGGTCAAGACCAAGAAGCTCAAGCGCGGCCAGCGGGAGAGCTGGTGGCTGTGGCTGGAGCACGAGGGCCGCGTCTGGCTGCAGCAGCGGCCGGCCGAGGGCGTCTGGGGCGGGCTCTGGACGCTGCCGCTGTTCGACGACGAGGCCACGCTGACGGCGCAGAGCGCCGCGCTGGGCGTGGCGGCGCCCGAGCCGCTGCCGCGCGTCAAGCATGTGCTGACGCATTTCGACTGGCTGCTGCATCCGCGCCGGGCGCTGCTGCCGCGCGAGACGCGACCGGCGGGCGAAGGCGTGTGGGTCGCGCGCGAGCGGCTGGGCGAGTACGCGTTGCCGGCGCCGCTGAAGAAGCTGCTGGACTAAGGTCGCCGCGCTGGCCGTCGACCCCCGGTTTCCGGGTCGGGCGCGGGGTTCCGCCGGTTCCCGGCGGGCGCCGCTCCGTTATGCTCCCGCGATTGCCAGAACGGGCCACGACAGGCCCGCGCACGCCACCACCGCATTCAGGGACACCATGTCGAACGACGTCAAGCCGGGCCGGGCCGCGGCCCTCAAGAGCGCACTGGAATCGGCTTTCATCGCCGTGCTCGCCAGCGGCGTTTGCCTGTGGTTCCTGATCAGCGAGACGCAGGTGCCCGGGGAGGGCGATCCCGCCAAGCTGACCATGTTCGGCCTGGGCCTGTTCGCCGGCCTGTGCGCGCATTTCGCCTACATGGGCATCGCGCTCAAGCGCGCCGGGCGCAACGTGGTGCTGTGGCTGCTGCTGATGCTGGTGCTGATGCCCTTCGCCTCGGTGGTGCTGGGCATCCTGCTGTTCAACCAGGTGCAGGAGATGGAGCAGGCACCCGAGGAAGGCGGCGCGAGCGCCGTGTGAGCGGACGGCTCAGCGGGCGTCCAGCTCGCGGTGCCGCTTCAGCACCTGGCCGTGATACGCGAACTGCTTGGCCAGCGTCTCGACGAGATAGACCGAGCGGTGCTGGCCGCCGGTGCAGCCGATGGCCACGGTCAAGTAGCTGCGCTGGTCCTGCGCGAAGTTGGGCAGCCACTGCGCGATGAAGGCGCCGATCTGGCTGAGCATCAGGCGCACCTCCGGCTGGCCTTCCAGGTAGGCGGCGACCGGCTCGTCGCGGCCGGTGAAGGGCCGCAGTTCGCGGTCGTAATACGGGTTGGGCAGCACGCGCACGTCGAAGACGAAGTCGGCGTCGCTGGGCACGCCGTGCTTGAACGCGAAGGACTCGAACACCAGCGTCAGCGAGGCGCCGCTGACATGCACCAGGTCGCGCAACCAGCCGCGCAGCTGCGCCGGGCGGAGTTGGCTGCTGTCGATGACGGTGGATTCCATCCGCAGCGGCGTCAGCAGCTCGCGCTCGAGCGCGATCGCCTCCTGCAGCGCGCGGTGGGTGTCGCTGTCCTCGTTGCCGACGCGCAGCGGATGCGGGCGGCGCGTCTCGGAGAAGCGGCGCAGCAGCGTGTCGTCGTCGGCGTCCAGGAAGATCGAGCGCAGCGACACGCCTTCCTGGCGCATCGTCTTGATGTGGCCCAGCAGCTGCGGCAGCGAGCCGGCGCTGCGCACGTCCACCGCGATGGCGACGCGCCGCCAGCCGCGCTGGCGCTCCAGGTCGAGGAACTGCGGCAGCAGCTCGGGCGGCAGGTTGTCGACGCAGAAGAAGCCGGCGTCCTCGAGCGCATGCATCGCGATCGACTTGCCGCCGCCGGACATGCCGGTGACGAGCACCACCTCGCCGCGCGGCGAGTTGGCATTGGGCGTCGCCTGAGGCGCCGGCACCGGCGCGGTGTGGGGCGCGCTCATGGCTTGACCTTCCTGCCGGCGGCCGTGGGCGCGGCGGGCGTGGCGGCCGCGGCAGGCGTGGATTTGGCGGACAGGTCCAGCATCTCCTGCGCATGGGCCAGCGAGGTCGACGACAGGCGCTCGCCGCCCAGCATGCGGGCGATCTCGGCGGTGCGGGCCTCGCCGGCGATGGGGCGGACCTCGGAGTTGGTCTTGCCGTCCTTGAGCGCCTTGGCGACGAGGAAGTGGTGATCGGCGCAGGCGGCGACCTGCGGCAGGTGGGTGACCGCGAGCACCTGGACCCGCTGGCCGAGCTGCTTCATCAGTCGGCCGACGGTCTCGGCGACCGCGCCGCCGACGCCGGCATCGATCTCATCGAAGATCAGCGTGCCGGCGCCGCTGTTCTGCTGGCTGGTGGTGACGGCGATGGCCAGCGCGATGCGCGAGAGCTCGCCGCCCGAGGCGACCTTGGCCAGCGGGCGCGGCGTGCTGCCGGCGTGGCCGGCGACGAGGAACTCGGCCGATTCCATCCCGAAGCCCTGCGGCTCGTCCTGCGCCAGCAGCGCGACCTCGAAGCGGCCGCCGGCCATGCCGAGCTGCTGCATCGCCTGCGACACCGCATTCGACAGCGCCGGCGCCGCCTTGGCGCGCGCGGTGCTGACGGCCTTGGCTTCCTTCTGGTAGCGCTTGAGCGCGTCGGCCTGGCGGGCCTGCAGCGCGTCGAGGTCGGAGGCGGCGTCGAGCTGCGCGAGCTCGGCCTTCCATTCGGCCAGCAGCGCCGGCAGCTCGGCCGGCTGGCGGCGATAGCGGCGGGCGAGCGTGACCCAGGCGGACAGGCGGTCGTCGAGCTGCCGCAGCCGGTCCGGATCGAGGTCGGCGGCATGCAGGTAGGCGCCGAGGCTGTGCGCGGCGTCCTGCAGCTGGGCCTGCACGCCCAGCAGCGCGTTGACGGTGTCCTGCAGGCCGGCGTCGTAGCCGAGCACGTCCTGCAGCGCGGACAGCGCTTCGTCGGTCAGCGACTCGGCGTTGATCTCGGCCTCGGCGATGCGCTCGAGCGCGCCGCGCGCGGCGTCCATCAGCGACTGCGCATGCGACAGGCGCTGGTGCTCCGCGTTGAGTTCGTCCCACTCGTCGGCGCCGGGCGCGAGGCGGTCGACCTCGCCGATCTGCCAGCTCAGGCGCTCATGCTCGCGCGCCAAGTCGGCCTGTTTGGATTGCGCGGCGCCCAGCGCCTCGCTGGCCTGGCGCCACTCGCTGAAGGCGGCGGCCATCGGCCGGGTCTCGATCTGGGCGAAGCTGTCCAGCAGCTCGCGCACGCTGGCCGGGCGGGTCAGGCCTTGCCAGGCGTGCTGGCCGTGGATGTCGAGCAGGTGCTCGGCCAGCTCGCGCAGCTGGGCGACGGTGGCGGTGCCGCCGTTGATCCACGCGCGGCTCTTGCCCTGGGCATCGATGACGCGGCGCAGCAGCAGCGTGTCCTCGGCGCCGTCGGTGGTGTCGAAGCCGGCTTCCTCCAGCCAGGCGGCGAGGGCGGCGGGGCGGTCGAACTCGGCGGAGATCTCGGCGCGGGTGGCGCCCTCGCGCACGACGGCGGCGTCGCCGCGCGAGCCCAGGGCCAGCTGCAGCGCGTCGATCAGGATGGACTTGCCGGCGCCGGTCTCGCCGGTGAGGGCGGAGAAACCGGCGGCGAAGTCCAGCTCCAGCGCCGGGACGATCACGAAGTCCTTGAGGCTCAGGCGGCGCAGCATCAGGTGTTTCCTTCGTTCCAGCGGAGCTTGCGGCGCAGCGTGGCGTAGTAGGACCAGCCGCGCGGATGCAGGAAGGGCGCGCGGTGCTGGGAGCGGCGCACGGTGATGCAGTCGCCGTGCAGCAGCGAGGCCAGGGATTGCATATCGAAGTTCACCGAGGCGTCGCGGCCGGCGACGATGGTCAGGCGCACCTCGCCGCTGTCGGGCAGGACGATGGGGCGGTTGGAGAGCGCGTGGGACGCGATCGGCAGCAGCACCCAGCCGGCGATGCCGGGGTGGAGGATGGGGCCGCCGGCGGACAGCGCGTAGGCGGTGGAGCCGGTGGGGGTGCCGACGATGACGCCGTCGGCGCGCATGTTGGCGACGAACTCGTCGCCGACGTCCACGCGCAGCTCGACCATGGCGGCGGTGGCGCCGCGGGAGACGACGACGTCGTTCAGGGCCACGCCGGAGAAGATCTGCTCGCCGTCGCGGAAGACGGCGCCTTCGAGCAGGGAGCGGTGCTCGATCTCGAAGTCGCCGGCGAGGATGGGGGCGAGGGCGTCGCGGAACTGGTCGGCGGAGATGTCGGTGATGAAGCCCAGGCGGCCCTGGTTGATGCCGACGAGGGGGAGGCCGTAGCGGGCGACCTGGCGGGCGAAGCCGAGCATGGTGCCGTCGCCGCCGACGACGATGGCCAGGTCGCACTGGGTGCCGAGTTCGGCGTGGGTCAATGCGGGGAAGGCGGTGATGCCGGTGCTGTCGGCGGTTTCCTGTTCGAGGGAAACATCCAATCCCTGGGAGGCGACAAAATCGGCAATCTCTTCCAGGATGGGCCGGATGCCCCGGGACTGGGGTTTTCCGACGATGGCCACGTGACGGAAGCGCTTGGACATAGCGCGGAATTACACCACAGCGAGGTGGCGGGGCCGGGGGCTGGGAAGGGGTGCCGCTGGTGGCTTCACTAGAATGAAAAACATGCTCGACGACCGCGCGAAAACACTGCTGAAGGCTCTGGTGGAGCGGTACATCGCCGACGGCCAGCCGGTGGGCTCCCGCACGCTGTCGAAGGCGTCGGGGCTGGAGCTGAGCCCGGCGACGATCCGCAACGTGATGGCCGACCTGGAGGAGCTGGGCCTGATTGCCAGCCCGCACACCAGCGCGGGGCGGATTCCGACGGCGCGGGGTTACCGGCTGTTCGTGGACACGCTGCTGACGGCCAAGCCGGGGATGCCGCGCGAGGCGGGGTCCTTCGAAAGCCAGCTGCTGCCGGATCAACCGCAACGGGTGATCGCGAACGCGGCGCAGCTGCTGAGCAGCCTGTCGAGTTTCGTGGGGGTGGTGACGTCGCCGCGCAAGACGGCGGTGTTCCACCACATCGAGTTCCTGCGGCTGGGCGAGCGCCGGGTGCTGGTGATCATGGTGTCGCCGGACGGGGACGTGCAGAACCGGCTGGTGTTCACGGCGCAGGACCTGTCGCAGTCGGACCTGACGGAGGCGAGCAACCGGCTGAACGCGCATTACGCGGGGCTGAGCCTGGACGTGGTGCGGGACCGCCTGCGGCTGGAGGTGGATCAACTGCGCGGGGAGATCGCCAAGCTGATGAGCGCGGCGGTGGACGTGGGCCAGCAGGGGCTGCAGGAGCACGAGCCGATGATCATTTCCGGCGAGCGCAACTTGCTGACGGTGCAGGACTTCAGCCACGACATGGGCAGCCTGCGCAGGATGTTCGACCTCTTCGAGCAGAAGACGCAGCTGATGCGGCTGCTGGATGTGTCCTCGCGCGCGGAGGGGGTGCGGATCTACATCGGCGGCGAGAGCCAGGTGGTGCCGGTGGAGGAGCTGTCCATCGTGTCGGCGCCGTATGAGGTCGATGGGGAGGTGGTCGGGACGCTGGGGGTCATCGGCCCGACGCGGATGGCCTACGACCGGATGATCGAGATCGTCGACATCACGTCGAGGATGGTGAGCAATGCGTTGTCGCAGAAGTAGCGGCGATGGCTCGGCGGGAGTGCGCTAGCGCACCGTTAGAATCCGCCGCTCCGGTGCAAGGCCGGAGCACGCGAATCCGCCAGGGTTCGTATATGCGCATTACCCCCAGGGGGCCGTTAGCTCAGTTGGTTAGAGCAGAGGACTCATAATCCTTTGGTCACAGGTTCAAGTCCTGTACGGCCTACCAAGAATTTCCAAGTCTAATCAACGACTTGCGTGATGCGCGTCGTGCCGATTCAGGCCGGAAACTGGCGCAAAAACGGACTTTGGCACAAAAGTGGCACAGTCCAAGACTTGCGATCCAAAGGATGTCCTCTGGATTCGCAATGGCCAGCATCACCAAACGCGGCAAGTACTGGCGGGCTCAGATCCGCCGCCGTGGCTACCCCACACAGTTCCGTACCTTCGACACGAAGGCCCTGGCAGAAGCCTGGGCTCGCCAGTTGGAGTCCGAGATGTGCCGTGGCGTCTTCAAGTCGCGCGAAGAGGCGGAGCGCACCACCTTTGCCGAGGCGCTGGAGCGCTACTGGAGCGAGGTGGCGAGCAAGAAGCGCTTCCCCAAGCTGGAGCGGTACCGCATCAACCGATGGCTTCGACATTCGCTGTCGAGCTACTTCCTGGCCAATCTGCGAGGGGCTGACTTCGCCAGGTTCCGGGATGAGCGTCGCGCGGCCGGCAAGGCCGAGAACACCATACGGCTGGACCTTGCTCTGGTGTCTCACCTGTTCGAGGTCGCGCGCAAGGAGTGGGGCATGGAGGGACTTACCAACCCGCTGAAGAACATCCGCAAGCCGAGTGGATCGAAGGAGCGCGACCGGCGGCTGCGAGCCGACGAATACGAGCGCATCGCCGAGGAATTGGCGTTCTCCGGCAACCCGTGGATACGGCCGATGTTCGACATAGCGATTGAGACCTTGTTGCGGCAGGGCATGCTCTGCAAGCTGCAGTGGGCCTGGGTGGATCTGCCGGCGCGCGTGATCCGGATTCCCGTCGAGTATCGTATGACGGGCAACAAGGTGGTGCCGCCCGCGTTGCCGCTATCGCGTTGGACCTTGCGATCACATTCGGACGTGTCTTGCGCGACCTGCGCAAGCAGGCCGGATTGACGCAGGAGCAGCTCGGCTTCGAGGCGGAGCTGGAGCGGAACTACATCAGCATGCTGGAGCGCGGCGAGCGGCAGCCCACCCTGACCACCCTGGTCAAACTCGCTCGGCCGTTGCAAAGCAAGGCCTCTCATATCGGTCGCGCTCGTCGAAACATCGGCAGACGCCACCGCAGAGCGCGAACGGCCAGCGGCGCCACCACCTGACGCCTGACACGCTCCATGCCTTTCGACGCACAACAGCCCCGCCCTCGCGGGGCTGTTGTCATTCCGGCTCCCGTTTTTAGGCAACGGGTTGACAAACTGTTGAAATATCACAAACATAACAAACATGACACTTGAGAACGATCTGCCCGCCACCCTGCGCACACTGCGCGCCACCCTCAACCTGACCCAGGAGCAACTGGGCGAGCGGCTGGGGGTGTCCTTCGCCACCGTCAACCGGTGGGAGGGCGGGCTCTCCAAGCCGCAAAAGGCCGCCGCCGCCGCCATCCAGGCGCTGGCCGTGGAGGCTGGCGTCGCTCCGGAAGAGCTCAGTTCCCAGGCTGCCGCAGTCGAGGTCAGCCGCCGCCGGGCGCGGGCGCCGAAGTCGGGTGACCAGACGCTGACCACCAAGCCCATGGAACAGATGCTGTGGGACGCCGCCTGCTCGATCCGGGGCGAGAAGGACGCCGCGAAGTTCAAGGACTACCTGCTGCCGCTGGTCTTCTTGAAGCGGCTGTCCGACGTGTTCGATGACGAGGTGAACCGCCTGGCCGAGGACTATGGCGACAAGGCCACCGCGCTGGAGATCGCCGAGGCCGACCACTCGCTGCTGCGCTTCTACCTGCCACCCGAGGCCCGCTGGGGCGTGATCAGCGGGCGCGAAGCCTTCGACTGGCCGCTGGACGACAAGGGCCGCAGCACTGCGCCCAAGGACGCCGGCGAGCACCTCACCCGCGCACTGCGCGGCGTGGTCAAGCACAACCCCAGCCTGTCCGGCGTGATCGACGTGGTGGACTTCGCCGCCGAGCGCAACGGCGAGCGCGACATCAACCCCGCCAAGCTGCGCGAGGTGATCGAGACCTTCTCAGACCCTCGCTACCGCCTGGGCCTGGCTGATGTGCAACCCGACTTCCTGGGCCGAGCCTACGAGTACCTGCTGCGCAAGTTCGCCGAGGGCTCGGGCCAGAGCGCCGGCGAGTTCTTCACCCCGACCGAAGCCGGCTTCCTGATGGCGCACCTGCTGCGCCCCCGTCCTGGCGAAACGTGCCACGACTTCGCCTGCGGCTCTGGCGGGCTGCTGATCAAGCTGCAGCTCGTCTCGCGCGAGCTGGACCCGATGGCCAAGGTGCCGCTCAAGCTCTATGGGCAGGAGCTGGAAGGCGCCAGCTACGCCGTGGCCCACATGAACGCCAAGATCCACGACATGGACATCGAGCTGGCCCGGGGCAACAGCATGCTGAACCCCAAGTTCCGCACGCCCGACGGCCGCATTCAGGCCTTCGATATCGTGATCGCCAACCCGATGTGGAACCAGCCGTTCGATGCGGACACCACCTTCGCCAACGACCCCTATGACCGCTTCCGCACGGCCGGCGGCATCACCAGCGGCAAGGGCGACTGGGCCTGGCTGCAGCACACGCTGGCTTGCCTGAACGACCACGGCCGCGCGGCCGTGGTGCTGGACACCGGTGCGGTGACGCGCGGCAGCGGCTCCAAGAACGAGGATAAGGAGCGCAACATCCGCAAGTGGTTCGTCGAGCAGGACCTGATTGACGGCGTGATCCTGCTGCCCGACAACCTGTTCTACAACACCACAGCGGCCGGCATCATCGTGCTGCTGAACAAGCGCAAGCCCGCCTCGCGCCAGGGGCGCATCGTGCTGCTGAACGCCAGCAAGCGATTCAAGAAGGGCAAGCCCAAGAACTACCTGCCTGAAGATGCGATCCGGCCGCTGGCAGCCATGTACCTGAAGGGCGAAGTCGTTGAAGGTGAGTTGACTGTCATCACGCAGGCCCAGGCGGCGGAGGCGGACTACAACTTGAGTCCAAGCCGGTGGGTGGGCCAAGCCAGCACAGCGGAAGCGAGCTCGCTGCAAGCCTTGCTGGAAGAGTACAAGGCTCTGTGCGATGCCGAGGCTGCGTCATCCGCTGAGCTGCTGAAGTTGCTCAGTACCTTCAGCAAGGAGACCCAGGCATGAGCGATCAAGCGACCTGGACGCAACGCACTGTCGCCGATTGTCTGGTGCCGACCTCCTTTCGTAGCAAGCGTCAGATCCAGACGCGCGAGTACCAGACGCGCGGTCGCTTTCCGATCATCGACCAAGGACAGGCAGCGATCGCGGGCTGGACCGATGACGAGTCCGCAGTCATTGATTCACCTTTGCCCGTTGTGGTGTTCGGAGACCACAGCCGGACCTTGAAGTTCATTGACAGGCCGTTTGCGCGCGGCGCTGATGGAACGCAGGTCATGGTTCCGACCGCTGGTATCGAGCCTCTGTTCTTCTATTACGCCTGCAAGTTCATCGATGTTCCCGCACGCGGGTACAACCGTCACTTTGGGCAATTGAAAGAGAGCAGCTTCAATTACCCAGAAGACCCGGCCGTGCAGCGCAAGATCGCCAAGTGCCTTTCCCTCGTGGAAAGCGCCATTTCGGCTGAGGAGATTCGACTCAAAAAAATTGCAGAGTTGCGGCTAGCAGTGATGGCGGAGTTATTTGCGCAGGGGCTGCGGGGCGAAGCACAGAAGGAAACCGAGATCGGTTCAGTACCCCAGAGTTGGGATGTGGTGCCCTTCAGCACCGTACGTGAGTGGCTGCAATACGGAACATCAACCCGCTGCTCCACAGAGACCGCAAGCTACGCCGTGTTGCGCATCCCAAACATCGGCTCTGGCGCAGTGATTCCTGACGATTTGAAGTACTGCGACATGCCGGCGTCAGAGGCCGCCAAGTACCGACTGGAGCTGGGCGATCTCATCTTCATCCGGACCAACGGTGTCCTAGAACGCCTCGGTTCATGCGCCGTCTATCGAGGCGCTCCGCAACAAGCCCTGTTTGCTTCGTATCTGATCCGCGCTCGGCTCGACCTGACGCGCGTGGAGCCCCGGTTCGTTGCCCACTTCTACGGTTCCAAGCTCGGAACGTCACTGGTGGCCGGGCGCGCGACGCCAGCTTCAGACGGCAAGTACAACTTGAACACCGGGACGATCGATGCACTGCCGCTGCCCGTGCCGCCAACGCCGGACGAACAGGTGGAAATCGCGGACATCCTCGACGCCATCGACGCCAAGATCGCCCTGCATCAGCAGAAGCGGGCCGTGCTGGAAGAGCTGTTCAAGGCCCTCCTGCACAAGATGATGACCGGGGAGATCGATGTCAACGATCTGAACCTCAGCGCCCTGCAATCCGCCACCTGAACCGACGCACCGAAGGGAGAGAAGAAGATGAAGAAGGAACTCATCACCAAGTTGCACAAGAGCTTCGAGGACTGCGCCCACCAGAACGACGGTGTGGAGTTCTGGCTGGCGCGCGAGCTTCAGGAGCTGCTGTGCTACAAGGAGTGGCGCAACTTCGGGCAAGTCATCGACAAGGCCAAGATCGCCTGCCAGAACGCGGGGCAGCCGGTGGCAGACCATTTTGTTGACGTCAACAAAATGGTCGAGATCGGCTCCCAGGCCGAGCGCCCGGTGGAGGACATCGCCCTCACGCGCTACGCCTGCTACCTGATCGCGCAGAACGGCGATCCGCGCAAGGATGCCATCGCCTTCGCGATGACCTACTTCGCGGTGCAGACGCGCAAGCAAGAGCTGATCGAGACCCGCATCGCCGAGTGGGAACGGCTGCAGGCGCGCGAGAAGCTCACGCTGTCGCAGAAGGAGCTGTCCGGCGTGCTGTACGAGCGCGGCATCGACAGCCAGGGCTTTGGCCGCATCCTCAGCAAGGGCGACGCGGCCCTGTTCGGTGGCCTTAGCACCCAGACCATGAAGGACCGGCTGGCCGTGCCGGACGGCCGGCCGCTGGCCGACTTCCTGCCCACCATCACGATCAAGGCGAAGGACTTCGCCAACGAGATCACCAACACCCAGGTGAAGCAGCGCGACCTGCGCGGCGAGACCAGCATCACCCACGAGCACGTCAAGAACAACCGCGACGTGCGCAAGCTGCTGACCGACCGCGACATCGTGCCGGAGCAACTGCCGGCAGCCGAGGACGTGAAGAAGCTGGAGCGCCGGCTGAAGTCCGAGGCGAAGAAGCTGCCGAAGCAGACCTCCAAGCTGGCCAGCCCCAAGAAGTGACCGCCCGGAACCTGAAAGCCCCCGCCCCATGAGCGAACTCAAGATCAGCGAAGCCGGCAGCGTCCAGTTTCCGATGGTGGACCACGCGGTCGAGATCGGCTGGACGCCGCTGACGCCGCAGGAAGCGCTGTACCGGCGCGGCGGGGAGGCTGGCAGCTTCCTGCGTGGCACGCTGGCCCACAAGCTGAACGAGTTCAACCCGTGGCTCAGTGACGAGGGCGTGCGCGGCGTGATCGACGCGCTGGAGGCATTGCCGCCCACCATCGAGGGCAACCGCCAGCTCATGGCCTGGCTGCGTGGCGAGCATGGCTGGTACGACGAGGCCGAGAAGCGCCACCGTCGCGTCACGCTGATCGACTTCGGCACGCCGGGCGCCAACGACTTCCATGTCACCTGGGAGTGGCGGATCAAGCCGCCTGCACGCAAGGGCAACCGGGCGGATGTGATGTTCGTCATCAACGGCGTGCCGGTGTGCATCGTCGAGCACAAGAACCCGAAGGACGGCGACGCCATCGAACGCGGCATCAAGCAACTGCGCCGCTACGAGCTGGAGACGCCCGAGCTGCTGGCCAGCACCCAGCTCTTCAACGTGACGCACCTGCTGGACTACTGGTACGGCGTGACCTGGAACGTCACCCGCCGGGACATGGCGCGGTGGAAGCAGGTGCCTGAAGAGACTTACCGATTCGCGGTGCAGTCGTTCTTCGAGCCCACTGACTTCCTGCGCACGCTGCAGCACTGGATCCTGTTCTACGTGCAGGACGGCGAGACGCGCAAGTCGGTGCTGCGGCAGCACCAGCAGCGCGCTATCCAGGCCGTGCTGGACCGCTGCGCCGACCCGTCGAAGACGCGCGGTCTGATCTGGCACACGCAGGGCTCCGGCAAGACCTTCACACTGCTGACGGCGGCCAAGCGCATCCTGGAGGACAAGGCCCGATTCCAGAACGCCACCGTCATCCTGGTGGTGGACCGCACCGAGCTGGAAGGTCAGCTCAAGGGCTGGGTCGAGCGGCTGCTGGGTGAGATGCAGAAGCAGGACATCGCGACCAAGCGGGCAAACTCCAAGGCAGAGCTGCAGTCACTGCTGGATGCCGACTTCCGGGGGCTGATCGTCTCGATGATCCACAAGTTCGAGGGCATCGCCAAGGCGAGCTGCACCCGCGACAACGTGTACGTGTTCATCGACGAGGCGCACCGCTCGGTGGCCAAGGATCTGGGCACCTTCCTGATGGCGGCGGTGCCCAACGCCACCATCCTGGGCTTCACCGGGACCCCCATCGCCAACAACGCGCAGGGCGAAGGCACGTTCAAGATTTTTGGTGCGCAGGATGACCTGGGCTACCTGGATAAGTATTCGATCAAGGAGTCGATCGAGGACGAGACCACACTGCCGATCAAGCATGTGATGGCGCCGTCCGAGATGACCGTTCCTGCGGAACGGCTGGACAAGGAGTTCTTCGAGCTGGCCGAAGCCGAGGGCATCACCGACATCGACGAACTCAACAAAGTGCTGGACCGCTCGGTCGGGCTGCGTACCTTCCTTTGCGCTGACGAGCGCATCGAGAACGTGGCCGCCTTCGTGGCGCAACACTTCCAGGAAAACGTGATGCCGCTGGGCTACAAGGCCTTTGTCGTCGCGGTGAACCGCGAGGCCTGCGCCAAGTACAAGCGCGCCCTGGACAAGCTGCTGCCGCCCGAGTGGACCGTGCCGGTCTACACCGACAACGCGGCCGACATCGTGGACCGGCCGCTGGTGGCAGAGCTGCAGATCAGCCCCGAGCGCGAGGAGGACGTGCGCCTGCTGTTCAAGAAGGCCGACCGCGAGCCCAAGATCCTGATCGTCACCGACAAGCTGCTCACGGGTTACGACGCTCCGCCGCTGTACTGCCTGTACCTGGACAAGCCCATGCGCGACCATGTGCTGCTGCAGAGCATTGCACGGGTCAACCGCCCCTATGTGGACGCCCAGGGCGTCAGCAAGAAGGTCGGCCTGGTGGTGGACTTCGTGGGCGTGTTGCGCGAGCTGAAGAAGGCCCTGAAGTTCGACTCCGACGACGTGAGCGGCGTCATCGAGGACCTGGACGTGCTGATGGCCGACTTCCAGCAGAAGATCGTGCTGGTCAAGGCGGATTACCTGGGCGACGTGGGGGATGGCGGCGCCGAGGAGAAGCTGGAGAAGGTGGTCTACGGCCGCTTCCTCGCCACTGACGTGCGCAAGACCTTCTTCGAGCGCTACAAGGAGATCGAGGCGCTGTGGGAAATCTTGTCCCCGTCCCCCGAGCTGCGTGACCACATCGCCACGTACAAGCAGCTCTCGGTGCTGTACGCCGCCGTGCGCAATGCTTACGCCGACAAGGTGGGTTTCGTCGCAGACCTGGCCTACAAGACCCGCCGGCTGATCGAGGAGAACGCCACCCAGCAGGGCCTGGGCCGGCTGACCAAGAGCATCACGTTCGACACCAAGACTCTGCAGTCGCTGCGCGGCGACACGGGAACCGACGAGGGCAAGGTGTTCAACCTGGTGCGCGGCCTGCAGAAGGAGATCGACGACGACGCCAATGCAGCCCCGGTGCTGCAGCCGCTGAAGGACCGCGCCGAGCGCATCCTGAAGGACATGGAGGAGCGGCGCACCACGGGCCTGGCCGCCATGGACCAGCTCGCCGCGCTGGCCGCAGAGAAGGAGGCCGCGATGCAGGCCGCAGCGGACAGCGGGCTGTCCGGCCGGGCCTTCAACGTCTACTGGACGCTGCGGGCGGATGCCGACCTGAAGGAGGCCAGCATCGACCCCATGGCGCTGGCGCGCGAGGCCGAGACCCAACTGAGCAAGTTCCCCAATGCGGCGGTGAACTCCGACGAGAAGCGACGGCTGCGAGCAGCGCTGTACCACCCGCTGCTCAAGCTGTCGGCCACGGCGCGTGCGCGCGTGGTGGACGCCATGATCGCCGTGCTGCTGAAGGACTCGGACGGCTGACATGGCGACGGCACACCATCGACAGCAACCGGCCCAGCGTCGTCGCAAGGGCTCGGGCTACCCCGTCCAGGACCTGCGGCAGCGCGCCCTGGCCTGGGCCGTGAAGCTGCGTGTCAATCCGCGTGTCATTCGAGTCCAGGACATGCGGCACAAGTGGGGCTCCTGCACCTCGCAAGGCACCGTCACGCTGGCGCACGACCTTTTGGACCGCTCCGACGAGTTCCAGGACTACGTGATCGTGCATGAGCTGCTGCACATGCGGTATGCCAACCACGGGCGCGTCTTCAAGGCGCTGATGAGCGCCTATGTGCCGACCTGGCGCCGACTGGAATCCGAGGCCGACAGCCCACCCGCGAAGACGGGACGCTGAGGCAACAGATCAACAACACATCAGGGAAGATGAAATGACGGACACCAAAGGCGGCAACGAAACCGCCCCCGCGACCATCGAAGCGCTTCGGCGTGAAGCGGAACGGCTTGAAGAAGACGCCACCTACTCCAGCAAGGGGCACTTCAACGCGGAAGACACGTGGGTCAGGCGCAACTACTGGCTGGGCGTGCCGGCCACTGTACTGGGCGCGATCGCGGGCGCATCGCTGATCAAGAGCTATCCCGAGTGGGCCACGGCGATGACCTTGTTCGCCTCCCTGTTGACCGGCCTGATGACCTTCCTGAAGCCCAATGAGCGGGCGGCATTGCATCGTGCCGCAGCGGGCCAGTTCCTGGCCCTCCGCAACGAGGCGCGCTTCTTCCGGGAGATCGACTTGCTGCAGCTCGATCGCTTGGCCGAGCTGCCCGACAAGCTCAGGGCACTCTCGGCAGCCAGGAACGAGCTGAACCAGAAGAGCCCCAGCATCCCTCTGCGTGCGTTCGTCGCTGCCCGCAAGGGCATTGAGGAGGGCGAGGCCACGCACAAAGTCGATCAGGGGGCTTGAGCGATGTCTGTCCTGAGCTTTCTGACCGACCTGGCCAGCAATGCGGTGCTGTCCGGCACCGAGCAACAGTCCATCAATACGTCCGTGAGCACGCTGCAGAGCCGACTCGGCCTGCACTTCGAAGCCGGCGCCATCAAGCAGCACTTCCGGTTCGGGTCGTCCATGCGCGGCACCATCCTGCCGAGGTCGATGGATGAGCGGTCCGACATCGACTACATGATCGTGTTCAGCGACGCCAGCGCCACGCCACAGACGTACTTGAACCGCCTCCGATCCTTCGTCGAGCGGCGCTATGGCACCTCCGAGATTTACCAGTCGCAGCCGACCATCGTCCTGGAGCTGAACCACATCAAGTTCGATCTGGTGCCGGCCACCACAAACTGGTTCGGCGAATTGCAGATCCCGAACGGCGCGGGCGGCTGGCAAACCACCAATCCGAACGACTTTAACGCGACGCTGGAAGCCAGGAACAAGGAGCACCGCTTGCTGATCAAGCCGACGATCCGCCTGTTCAAGTTCTGGAGCGCGGCCAGCGGCTACGTCTTCCCTTCCTTCGAGATGGAGAAGTGGGTCTGCCGTCGGTCCTTCGGGTCCCTATCAAACCAGCGGGACTACTTCTTCGCGGTGATCGCTGCCCTGAGCACCGATTTCACGTACACCCAGTGGGTCAACAACGAGATCACCCGAGCCAAGGTCATCGTCCAGAACACCAAGCGATACGAGGCCGAGGGCATGCCGATCAAGGCCGAAGCCGAGATCAAGAAGCTCTTCCGCCTCTGAAGCCATGCCAGTCATCAACCATTTGAACAACGTCGCGCGTTTGCAGCGCGCCTTCGTGCTCGGCATCTCGGCCGTGGTCGTCGCTCTGATCGGCATGCACGGAACGGCCTTCGCCGACGACAGCAACGCAGCGAAGCCGGAGTCTCTCGCCTCGTTTGTCCAGCAAGCCTGGAAGATCGATGGCTTCCAGCTCGATCGCGATGCCGTCAACTCCACCGTGCCCATGCGCGTGTCCACCTACATGTCGCCCGCCTTCATCCACCGGGGCCAGATGGAGGGACTCAGCCTCAAGGCGAAGGAGCTTTCCGAGCTGTGCAGCCGCCAAGGCGGCGAGTGGACCTATCTGGGTTTGCCACCGGCGCGCAGCGAACGGGGGCAGCCCCTGGCGTCCGGAAGTTCGCTGGCTGGCGCCGCAGCCAGCGCCCCGCCCACGGAAGCCGGTATGCGTGACTTCGTGAAGGCCGGCGAGCAGAGCGTCGCGGCCGATGCCGCGAAGGCCTTCATCGCGCCGCTGCAGCAAGCGCCCGATGCGTTGGTCGCGGACGCCCTTGAGAACGCGGTTCGATGGAAATGGCTGGGGCGCTACGAGTGCCGCCGCGATGCTGAGCCCTGGACTGCCACGATCAGTTTCTCGAAGTGGGCAGCACGGACCGAGAAGAGCTACGTCTACCGGGATGTCACGCTAAAGATCGAGTTGGCACAGCGCTGACCAACAGTCCGGATCGCCTTCACCTACATTTCCAGCTAGGTGCGCTTGTCTGACGGAGGGATAGCGCGCTTTCTAAGAACTCAGGGAGAACAATATGGGGGTTAGCCAACAAGACATCGAATGGCTCGGCGAAGAAGATGCTCATCTAGGGTCTGCGGCGCGGACTGCGCTCGGAATATTGGTCGCAGCTGACGAATGGACTTGGTGGAGAGACCCGTCGAGCGCAGCATATTCGCTTGGTGAAGCGATACCTAGGAGCGGGAACGTCAAATGGGGCGGCGATCCCAACGTCCTGAAAGCGCGAGACTGGCTTGAGCGGACGCGAGCCGTTGCGATCGGCCAGGCGTTTCTTGAACTGAGCGGCAAGCTCAAACTCAGAGTTCGAGTTCTGCGCGAAGTATGGAAGTGGGTGCGCGACGCGGAATCCATGGGTCTCATCTGTGCGGACATCGCTCAGGCAGTCGGTGAGGGTCGTGTGTATCCGGAATGGCCATCCGGGAGACGACCGAGCCGCCATAGCCTCGCCGTCGCAGCCGTCGAGCGCACGGTACTCAGCCCAAGCCTCGCGCTTGACGAAGTACCGTTCGATCAGATCGTCTATGCAAAATGGACACCGGACGCCAAAGCCGCCGACCTGGTGCTGGTGAATTCCGTGAACTCACTCCGCAGCGTCGATGCCGCCGAGATCGTGATCTTTTACGGGCCAGAAGAACAGTACTCTCTCGAGTCTTTGGAAGTCCTACGCTCGCATCTTCGGGTTCAGTGCGCGATCCACGTGGGCATCGAGGCAGACGCAGTGCCTGCTTGGATCTCGGATGTTTTGCTATTGCTAAGTCAGCAGGGTTGGTCACTAGCGACTGCTATTGAGGCCGTGTCCGAGCAATTCGCCGTCAAGGTAAGCATCATCGCGGCGACTCAAACGACGCTTGTCAGCAAGAGCTGGTTTTCGGCAGGATTTCGGGAACGCATCTATGGACAGAGAGACGATATTTCGAGGTACTCGGCCGGGTCAAGCAGCTTCCCTGTTAAGGACACCCTCGAAGCAGCGAGGCCATCAGCGCCAACAACGAGAGTCCTGGATGCGTCAGTCAGTCAGGGCAACGCATCGAAGCTTGGGCGCTGGCCGCTAAAAGGGGACGCAACGATCTCGGTCTCCATTCAGACCAAATCACTCCTTCAAAAACTGCGCCAACCATTCCCTGATGATCAGGTTGAGTGGGAAGGACCTTCAAAAGTTCTGGCTGTACACCTGTTTGAGGTTGACAGACAGCCGGCATCCGCAAAGCTTAGGCTTCCGAGGACGGGCGACTCCTCCATTGCCACCTTCACGCATGTCGTACGCTCTGGCGAGGTCGACATCAGGATCGTTGTAACTGACGGAGCTCGAATACTCCAAACGGCGCGATTGCAGGCTGCAGCGCCTGGGGCTGAGATTCGCTTCTTCGTCGAAAATCGAGTCACTGACGTCGACAAGCAAACTTCCGGTTTCGCCGTTTCGCTCTTGGTCAATGAAGGCCTGGGGCACCAGCCAAGCATGGCTGCGATCACACCAGCCGGCGGGGCCGTATTTTCACTATTGTCAGGCAATCAGATCGACGACGCCCGAAAGGACCTCCTGGCTGTTCTTCAAAAAGCAGTCTCGAACCCGTCTCTTCCTCTGGCACCACTGATGATGGAACTGGCGAGTCTGGGATCTAGCCTGTTCCAAACGCTGCGAGAGTACGTACCGAATTGGCCTGGCGCAGGCAGTCGATTTCAGCTTGTAACCCAGAGTGATGCATTTTTTCCAATGGAGTACGCATACGACGGCGTGCTGCCAGAGACAAGCGACGCCCCTCTCTGTCCCAACAGTGGCGCTTGCCTCAAAGCCGGAGCCGAGATTCCCAATTGCTCGATTCGAGCGGCCCAAGAAGCACTGTGTCCGATGGGGTTCATCGGTGTATCGGGGATCATAGAGCGTCACACTTGGCGCCCCGGCGATATTGTCCGGTTGTGGGCAAATCCCGCCGATGAGTGGCCTAGTAGGCTGTCGATCCGAGATTTGTCCGAGATTGCCTTTGCTGCGAGCAATGTCGCAGACCAGTTCACTGCAGACCAAGTTGCGCCTCACGCACCAGTGAAGATCGCGGATATTGCCGCAGCGCTAGGAGTCCAACGGATTCCAACCTGGGGAGACTGGAAGGAGCGGTTGACGGGCAACAGGCCGCCATCGATGCTGGTGATGCTCGTTCACATGAAGGGCAGCGCCATGTGCATCGATGGAGACGCAGGCGTCCCTATAGGCAGCCTGTCGTCCAAGTACATCGGTAACGCTCCCGTCACGGTCGCAATTGGATGTAGCACGGGGTACGCCAAGAGTCCTGGCTCTGATTTGCCTGCAGCCCTTCGCCGCCATGGCGCGCGTGTCGTAATCGCTGCGATGACTGAGGTCCTCGGTCGTCACGCAAATCGAGCGACGCGAGACTTGGCGCTGCGACTACGTGACGCCGCAACCTCCAAAGTGTCTTCCTCAGTTGGTGAGATCGTAGGGGCCCTGCGTCGCGAATTATTGAGCGACGGGCTTGCTCTTGGTCTGTCAATAGTTGCGTTTGGAGACGCTGATGCCGTCCTCGGCGGTTCTTGAAGGTGAGCTCTATGTTTCGAGTACGAGCAATTCAAGTGGAACATGGCGATGCATTGTTGGTGAGTTATGGCAGTGAGCAAAGTCTCAAGCACATGTTGATCGACGGAGGGCCATCCGGCTCGCTTCCGAACCTCGTAGAGGTGCTCGATATCGAACGCGGAACCAACGACGAGCTTTGTCTCCAAACTCTGGTCATCACGCACTACGACCTCGATCACATTCAAGGGGTCATTGAGCTTCTGTCGAACAAGCCGTCATGGCTGAAGATTGATGACATCTGGTTCAACGGCCGGGATCAACTCCATCGTAGCGATGGCCTAGGTCCGGCTGCAGGTGATAAGTTGGTAAGCCTCATTGCTGGTAAGCATCCTTGGAACGAAGCATTCCGAAAGCAAGACCCGTACGGCCCGAGAACCATCCAGCAATCTTGCTCAGCGATCGAATACGGCGATGGCTTGACGATCCACGTTCTCTCACCGAACGAAGAGACGCTTGAAAAGCTCGCCATGGATTGGTTGGCGATGCCGTGGGAAGAAGGCAGCGCGAGCGCACCAAACACGGACAGCCTGGGCAGAAGCGATCCGGACACTCCTGGCTCCTACTCCGAGATGGTGGCTGACTTTGAGCCAGATGATTCCGTTCCCAACGGAAGCAGCATCGCGCTGCTGCTGTCGTTCGATGGGAAACGCGCGCTGTTGGCAGCAGACGCGCACGAGCGCGTCGTACTGCAGGGACTTGAGCGGCACCTGCCTGCAGGCGAATCGGTTGAACTTTTGAAGGTTTCCCATCATGGCAGCAAGGCAAACACGTACCTGCCGCAACTCCAGCGAATCAACTGCAGGCGGTTTTTGATCAGTACTAGCGGTAAGCAGCACAAGCACCCCGATCATGCGCTGATCGCGCGCCTTGTCGCCCGGCACGACTCGCCAGAGATCATCTTTAACTATGGCGCAGACCGATGGCCTTCCATCTGGAAGAGCGTACCCCACGACTGGCCTTCATTTCAGCCGACCTATCCGAAGCCAGGCGATCACTTCGTTGACGTCCTTCTGTAGCTGCCAACTTTGCTGATCGATTCCAGAGCTGAAATCCAGCCGACGCGTCAAGCTGTTCCGGTTGAAATCAACCCGTCGGTGCCGATGCAAATTTGAAGAGCTTGAACGGATTGATGCCCTGGAGAATCAGGGCTGTGAAGCCATGATCGAGTTGGCTCGCTCACGTCTGAGGGACTGCCATGAAGTCTTCAACACGAGCATTTAGGCGCCATCACCGAGCGCGCCTTCAGGATCTCCGCCGGCGCTACTTCGGCGGCAAGCTCGCATCCGATGCTCGACGCCTCGGTATGGCTGCGGCGACCGCCAAGCCTTGCAGTTGTTGGGCCTGTAGCAATCAGCGCCGCTACTTCGGGCCTACCCGGCAGGAGGCCGTCTCTTCGTCCGGCAGTGGGATTCGGATTGAGGCTGGGAGCCCGACCCGCGGCCCTCCGACTGGCACAAAACTGGCAAAACTTGCCACACCAAATGAGTCAGACCCAGAAATCGCCAGTCAGGAAAAGTCCAGCAAAGACAAGTACTTACGAGTAAGATTGAGTCGCCTCGCAGGGCTTTTTCTCAGCTCATAATCCTTTGGTCACAGGTTCAAGTCCTATACGGCCTACCAATATTTATTAGGAAGACTTGGCGTTGCGACGAATGCGATGTTGATCCTAAGGAATGAATATTTTGATCCTGTGATACTCAACGTATCTAGAATGCGGGGTAAGTGATATTCTGGCATTGCTATGCTGAAAGATCCCCAATGCATTCACATCCTGCGCATCCAGCGTTGAGGACACCATTAACGAGCCATCGTCGCTGAACGAAATCAAGCCCTTATCGAAGAGCTGATCGAGATTGGGCGCAAGCAGTAATCCGTTGAGGGGGTCGAGGCGCTCTATCGATGTCGCGCACAAGCGCCAGGGTTTGATATGGCTCGCGCGGAGAAGGCGAAGGTCTTTGACGCCGGTCACCACGCATTTCGCATGCTGACGGATCACTTGATCCCGGAAGGCCCCTTGACCTTTCCGAGCGAGGATGAGCGTCTCCCGCTCTGATTGCGATAGCGCGGAGTCGCGCTGAATCTCCTCGCATTCCTTCTCTTCGAGCTGGTCCAGGATCACCCCGCTTTCGCACGGGGGACGTACCTGGCCGCTGACGCCTTGTGTCCACTCCAGGGCTAATGCCATGAGGCGCGGACTGATCTCCGACAAATAGGCGTTTTGATTTCCCTTGCCCGTTGCAGTATTCAACGGCGAGTACTTTTGAGGAAGAGCCGGCAAGAGGCGCACGAGATCATCGGTGGGCCGTGCTTCAACTCGAACGGATTGCCACTGGACAGGCAGAAGCCATCCCCATTCCGACCAATTTGATCCGACAGATCGGAAGGTCGCCGGTTTGGGCGCCGTGGTGGCGGTGTCCGTGACTACTCCTAGAGCCCGAATACGACCGTCGGCATATGAAACAACGTCATCGCCTGGCTTGGCGCGCCGCATGTTGTTGTAGAACTGGTTCGTCGCGCCGGACGCTGAGGTCTTTGGGCTCCACAGGTAGCCGCCCTCAAACTCCTGCTCGAAGGTCTGCTTGTGATTGACCCACCAATGCGCCTTTGATCGCTCTGACATTCTTTTGCTCCCTTGGGAGTCGAATGTAGCGTCCAACTAGCATCAATGGGTCAACGAAATGGCCTTTGGCCTGCACAAGCAAGTGCAGATGGTCTCTTCGAGCCCTCCCGCCTTCAGCATCCCGGCGGAAGCCGCTTTTCAGGCGCGCTCTTCTTCTCAGCCCGACATTCGCCTTGCTGATATCGATAGCCGAAGGGCACCGTGTCGTCGGGTATGCCTTCTAAGCATGTGGTTGGTGTCTCCGCGATCTTGAAGTCGGGGAAATACAGCGCCTTCAGCTTCAGGTAGCAGCCAAGAAATGCGTCATAGGAGATGAGGGGCTCGAAGACGTAGCGGCCTCCCTTGTCGGCCCGCTCCCCGTCGTAGAAGAAGGACGCAGTCTTTCCAAGGGGAATCTTGAAGGACTGCACGAGTTGGTAGTCCTCCGTGAAGAGGGAGGCTCGAAGGAACGCGTTCTTGCCGTAGTTCGCTGCAATCAAGTTCGCGAGCTGCTCCGTGAACTCGTCGCCATTGCTTCGCGGTGGCGTCAACTCGTCTATCACCATGACCTTCGATGTATCGATCGATGTCTCGATCTTCTCGATCAGGCCTGGAAACGTGATGGTGTCGCCGAACGCGATCTCCGCGGTCTTTCCCGCTGCGATGCGGATCGGACTCCTGTCCCCGATGCTGCGTTGAAGGACACCTCCGCCGTACTGGCTCCCCCGCATGTACGCGCCCTTGGCGCCGATGAGCTCGAGCCGGGCTGCGTTCAGGAGGACATCTCTGTCTGACAAATTCCTGAGAACCACAGTGAGGACAACCATCTCATTCAATTGAGGAAGGCTTGGCCTCATGAATCCGAGCGCTGGGCGCAGCCACGCATTCTTGATGACCACCTTGGCCCGCTTCGAGGCGGGTGCCTCGAAGGTGCAACGCACTTCCGCGGAGCCGCCGGAGGCGCCGATCGGCGAGCACGGCCCAGAGGTACTGACTTGCGGTTCCGCGAATGCCAGCAGCGGCGCGAGCGAGGCGAGCGCGATCGCTCGAAGGGGCAAGGCCCTCATTTGGTTTTGAGTGTTGCGCTGGCGTGGCTCTCGGGGCCGACCGCGATGGGCGATGCGTCGCCATGCGTGACGAACTTGGCCGAGCTGCTGGCCACTGGGGCGCGGGACGGGGCAGCGCTTTCGGAAGTCATCGACGCCTCGACGGATGCGCCTTTCTCGCCCGCGATGGGCGACGCCTTGCCGAACGTCTCGGCGACAGGCTGGCTCTCCGCCGCCTGTTTCGACTCCACCTTGATTTCGCCTGTCTTGGTGTTCATCGAGAGGCCGCGTCCGAGAAACACGGCCAGCACGAGCACGATGACCGCGCCGATCGCAAACACCATGCTGGCGCCTAGCCAGCTAAAAGGCTTCTTCTTCATGTCACTCCCTGTCGGATGAACTGTTTCGGCGATTCTTCCTCAATCGCCTGAGGCACTTGGCCTTAATCGCCGAGGGCCAGCCTCACGCCGCCCTCGTCCCCCTGCAAACCGGATACGTCGAGCACCCATAAAACTGCTCGCCGGCATTGGGCCCACGTTTCGCGACTCGCCTGACCATCGCGCTTGAGCACAGCGGGCAGACGACGATCGTCATCTCTGCGTTCGCCCGCTCATCGCGCACAGTGACCACCTTCCCAGGCCCACCCGTCCTCGCGACTTCCAGCAGCTCCTTCAACCTCGCCCCATCCACGAGCCTGACATTCCGCCCCTGCGCGAACGCCATCGCCTCGGTGGTGAACCTCCCCGACGTCACCACGAACCCGCCCGCCGCGCCTCTGGCCGCCATCACGCCGTAGAGCTCCCGCACCACGTCGACGCCGACCTTCTGGGCCTTCCAGTGCTTGCACTGCACGACGTAGGTCTCGTTGCCGTTCGTGACCGGCTTGCGGAGCACCAGGTCGATGCCGCCATCCGGGCCGCCGCCGCCCGTCTCCACCACGGCATACCCCTTGCGCCGGAACGCCTCGCCGATCAGCAGCTCGAACTCGTGCCAGGTCATGCCGTCCACTGCCGCGGCGTCCTGCGATCGCACCGCCTCCTCCAGCAGCTTCCCGCGCCGGTATCGACGCACCGCCGACACCACCGCCGCCGCGAGCAGCAAAACCGGTACGAGGTACTGCCCGAAGGTCGCGAGACCCCGAAGCGCCGCGCCGACGAGGAGCTTGTCCATCTGATTCAGCGCCTGCGCCGGATCCACCGTCGCCGGCGCCTTCGATGCCAACGCATGCAGCGCCACGTACGCCACCGCCGCCAGAGCCACGCAGGCCCACCACGGCATCAACGCGAAGAGGTCGATGACCGTCTCCGCGTCGCTCTTCTTCTTTCTGGCCATTCGGCTCTCTCCCTGAAGATCTCGGGCGAGCATAGCGAGCGCCGTGGTCTTGAAGCCGTCCCGGCGCGTGGAGGAGGCGAATGGACCGTTATGGAGTTCTCGTTTCGCGGAGGGCGGTGCTCTTCATCACGATTCACCCGCCTGAAAACGTCGTGATTGCCTTGCCCGGTGCGTTGCCCCAAGTTCTTCCATGTCCTGGTCGACTGCCGCTGAATCTTCACTGCGCGTCCTCACGACGCTCGCGCTCGCTGCATTCGCCGGTGCTGCTCACGCCGACGCACCGCCGCCCGCCACGCCGTGCTCGATCGTCGCCTTCGTCGAGGAAACCGACCCCGCCGGTCTGAACGTCCGCGCGGCGCCGAATGCGAAAGCCCGCGTGCTGGGCACGCTGCCGCCCGTGTGGGTCGACAAGGCCTCAGGCACCTGGATCCGCGTCCGTGTCGAGATCACCGCGAGCGATTCCGGTTGGTTCCGAATCCGCAATGCGCGGGATGACGAGGATCTCACCGGCCAGCCACCGCGGCCCACGTTCGCGGGCGAGTGCTGGCATCGCCGCGCAAGCCGACGCGCCACCCTCGCTCCCCCGAACGAGAGAGCCGCAATCGCCGCCGCCGAATCAACATCGGGATGACCTCACCTCCCTCGTTCCGATGCAGTACCGCTTCCTCCCTTCGCTCGTGCACGCGGGTCTCGCGCTCATCGCGGCTGGCGCCCAGGCCCAATCCAGCGTCACGATCTACGGCCGCCTGAACGTCTCCCTCGAGCACGCCGATGCCGCCCGCGCGCCACGCGATCGCGCGGTCAACCGCGAGTCCAACAACCGCTCCGTCATCGGCTTTCGCGGCGCCGAGGACCTGGGCGACGGCTACCAGGCGGTGTTCCAGATCGAAGGCTCGCTGGCGCTCGACACCGGCGCCGGGACATCGCTCGCCAACCGCGACACGCGCGTCGGCCTGCAGACGCCTTACGGGCTGGTCTTCGCCGGTCATTGGGGAACGCCGTACCTGCTGGCCACCAGCACCCTCGACCCCTGGTACCCGACTACCGCCGGCTACATGGCGTTGATGGCCAACGGCTCCGCGCCCACCACCAACCACCTCGGCAACATCGCGTCCTTCGACCGGCGCCAGCAGAACATCGTCCAGTACTGGAGCCCGACCTGGCGAGGACTCACCGGACGCGTCGCCTACGCCCTCAACGACGGCGAGATCGGCCCCGGTGGCTCGAAGCCCGACCTGTGGTCCGCCTCGCTCAGCTGGGACGACGGCCCCTGGAACCTCTCCCTCGCGCACGAGCAGCACCGCGGCTACCAGGGCCCTGGTCGCACGGACACGGCGACCAAGCTCGGCGCCGCGTATCGCGTCGGTCCGGCGCGCCTGGCCGGCGCGATCGAGCGCCTCCGGTACGAAACGCCACTCGGTCCGTTGACCCGCACGGCGCTCTTCATGGCGGCCACCTGGCAGGTCGACCGCTTCAACCTGCGCGCGAGCTTCACCGACGCCGCCGACGGCAAGGGGCCGGCGGGCGAGCGGATCGGTTTCGTCTCGGCGGGCGACGCCACGGGCGCGCGGCAATGGACGCTGGGCGCGGACTACACGCTCTCGCCGCGCACTGGCCTCTATGCGTATGTCTCGCGCATCGACAACCAGGCCCGCGCGGCCTACGACTTCGCCATCAACCCGCTGGGCGTGGGCGCGGGGGAGAAGCCGACGGTGGTCGCGCTCGGACTGCGGCACGCGTTCTGATTCGCTGATCCCGGATCGGGCGCACCCCACCGGCTCCGCGGCACCGGATCGACGCAGGGCGTCGACCCTTCCGAGGGGCGTGAAAACTTGCCGGCATTCGGCCGCGTGAGGGTTTGCGGGCGGAGCGAGCCTCGGGCCGACGTGGACACTGGCCGCCCCGCATTGCCGACACGCAACCCATGGCCCTGGTAGACACCGTCGTTTCGTTGATCCCCCTACTCGGGAAAGCCCCGCCGCCGATCGCCTACACCTTCGTCGAGCCCCGATATCAATGGGTCCCCGACGTGGCCTTGAAGAAGATCCACAGTCAGAAGGGCTTCCTGCTGGCCTGGCTCAGCCTCACCAATCTGTCTTCCGTCGTCCTCAGGAACGTGCGGATCAAACTGCCGTTCGCGCCCGAGTACGAGCCCAACGTCGAAGGCTCGAGCCGCTCCGTGGCCATGGCCGTGGCCTACGACCGCCCGGTCAGCGAGTTCCGGCTGGACAAGCTCGATCCGGACGAGCAGCTGTTCATCGCGATCCATCTGCTCCCCGACGAAGCCCATCGATTCACGGAGCCGCAGGTCATCATCGGAGACCGGCTGTTGTCTCGGGGCATGCGTACTGCGGGCTTCGTCAAGCGATCGCCCGGAGAGGCGCTCCTGATGACGGCCGCCATCGGGAGCGTGGTGGCTGCAGCCGGCATGGCGGGCTTCCTGCTCTACCGGACCCTTCATCCCGACGCCGGCACCTTGGCGATCGAGGCCGCCGTGGCGACGCTCCAGCACCGAGGCTGCGTGTTCAAGTCCTTTCCCGCGACCATGGTCAACGACACCCTGCTGGCGAAGCACGAGCGGGACGAGGCCTTTCTGTTGCACATCAACCAGGTGGTGACGCGCAAGGACCTGCTTGCGAAGGAGCAGGTCGTGCTCTGCGTGAGCCAGTGAGCGCCTCGGGCGGCCCCTGTCCCTCATTGCGGCCAGGCATATCCATATGCGGGGGAATGCCGGCGACTGGTGGCAACATCGGCCCCTCCTACGAACAACGAGGGGCCTCATGAAAGCCTTCCGCACTTCCCTGATCGCCGCCGCGCTGCTCGCCGGCGCTTCCCTCGCGGCCCAGGCCGCCGACCTGCTCGACGACGTGAAGTCGCGCGGCACGCTGCGGGTGGCCGTCGAGGGCACCTATCCGCCGTTCAACTTCAAGGACGCCAAGGGCCAGCTCGACGGCTTCGACGTCGACATCGCCAAGGCGATCGCCGCCAAGCTGGGCGTGAAGCCGGAATTCACCACCACCGAATGGAGCGGCATCCTCGCCGGCCTGCAGGCGGGCAAGTACGACGTCATCGTCAACCAGGTCGCCGCCACCGACGAGCGCCGCAAGACCTTCGACTTCAGCGCGCCCTACGTCACCTCCTATCCGCAGCTGATCGTGCGCGCCAACGAGACGCGGCCGCTGCAGTCGCCGGCCGACCTCAAGGGCAAGAAGATCGGCGTCGGCCAGGGCAGCAACTTCGCCGACCTGGCCAAGACCTGGGACGGCGCCGAGGTGCGCACCTATCCCGGCGCCACCGAATACCTGCAGGACCTGGCCACCGGCCGCATCGACGCCGCCCTCAACGACAGCCTGCTCATCCCCTACCTGAAGGAGAAGACCAAGCTGCCGATCAAGGCCGGCGCCGCCATCGGCAAGCCCGCCACCAACGCGATCCCGTTCCGCAAGGGCAGCCCGAAGTTCCAGGCCGCCATCGACAAGGCGATCGCCGATCTCCAGGCCGACGGCACCTACGCCCGGATCTCGACCAAGTGGTTCGAGCGCGACGTGAGCAAGCCCATCGACAACAAGTGATCACTGGCCGGCGCGCGGTCCAGGCCGCGTGCCGGCGGGCGCCGGCCGTCGCCCAGGTGGCCGTCGCTCCGATCACGCCTGCTCAGGTGACCATCGCTGGCACGGTCATCGCTCAGGTGGCCAGCGTGTCTCTCCCCGCCGCGCGCGGCAGTTCGTCGACTGCGCCGCCCTCCAGCACGATCACCCGCTCCGCGCCCGCGATGGTGTCCGGCCGGTGCGCGATCATCAATCGCGTCAGCGGCAACCGGGCCAGGTTGGCGGTCACCGCCCGCTCCCGTGTGACGTCGAGGTGGCTGGTCGCCTCGTCGAGCGCCAGGATCCTCGGCCGCCGATAGATCGCCCGCGCCAGCAGCACCCGCTGCTTCTGCCCCCCCGACAGGCCGCTGCCCAGGTCCCCGACCAGGGTCTGGTAGCCCATCGGCATCCGGCAGATGTCCTCGTGGATCTGCGCGAGCATCGCGGCGGCCTGCACCCGCTCCGGATCGGGCTGCGTGTCGAAGCAGGCGATGTTGTCCGCGAGCGAGCCCGTCAGCAGCACGTCCTCCTGCATCACCGTGCCGATCTGCCGGCGCACGTTCCTCAGCCCGAGCTGCCGCATCGGCATGCCGCCGTAGCGCACCTCGCCCTCCTCGGGCGCCAGCAGCCCCAGCAGCACCTTCAGCAGCGTCGTCTTGCCCGAGCCGCTCGGGCCGGTGATCGCGATGCTCTGGCCGGCGGGCACCGTCAGGTTCACGTGGCGCAGGATCCAGGGCTCGCGCTCGCCGTAGCGGAAGCTGACGTCGCGCAGCTCCAGGCTGGCCTCCAGGTGCGCGAGGTCATGGTCCGGCACCTCGTCGGGTTCGGGCGGCTCGAGCGCGATGTCGGCCAGGCGTTCGGCATGCAGGCCCAGCATCCGCAGTTCCACCGCGTAGTTGATCAGCGCCGACACGCGGCCGGTGAACTGGCCCTTGTAGCTGAGGAACGCGAACAGCATGCCCACCGTCATCGTGACCGTGCCGGCCTGTTGCCCGTCCAGGATGAGCCCGGCGCCGAGGAAGAGCACCAGCAGGTTCTCCACGCCGAAGAGGAAGGTGTTGGCGGTGCTCATCGCCATCGACAGCTTGGCGGTGCGGACATCGCGGTTCTGGACCTCGACGATCAGGTTCTGCCACTGCGCGCGTCGCTCCTGCTCGCGGCCGAACAGCTTCAGGGGCGTCATCGCCCGCAGGGTCTCGAGGAAGTGCGTGCTTTCCCGCGCGGCGACGACCAGCCGTTCGGCGGCCGCGTCGCGCAGCGGCCGGTAGGCGGCCCAGCGCAGCAGGCCGTACAGCAGCACGGCGGCGATCACGACCAGCGCCAGGGGCCAGGCATAGATCAGCATCATGACCAGCGCGGCCACGCCCATCAGGCCGTCGAGGAGGGCCTCGATCGCGGCGGTGGTCAGCGTCTTCTGGATCGCGTCGACCGCGCCGAAGCGCGAGGTGATGTCGCCGAGGTGGCGCCGCTCGAAGAATCCGACCGGCAGCCGCAGCAGGTGGGCGAAGGTGTTGCCTCGCCATTGCAGCGACAGCGTCTGCGTCAGCAGGACCAGCATCCACGAGCGTGCCAGGCCGAGCGCCGTCTGGGTCACCAGCAGCAGGCCGAAGCCGATCAGGAGCACCTTGAGCAGGTCGCGGTCGCCCGAGGTGAGGACGTCGTCGATGATGAGCTGGTTGCACAACGGTGCGACGATCGCGAACAGCTCCAGCACCAGCGCGACGAGCAGGATCTGCACCAGCGATCGACGCAGGCCGAGCACCTTGCCGGTGAGCGCGGCGAGCGACACCCGCGGTGGCGGCGCGGCGGGCTTGAAGTCGGCGTTGGGCGTCAGTTCGACGGCGACGCCGGTGAAATGGGCGGAGACCTCGTCCAGGCTCAGCCGGCGCTCGCCGACGGCCGGATCGAGCACGGTCACGCTGCCGCGGCGGACCCGGGCCAGCACCACGAAGTGGTTCATGTCCCAGTGCAGGATGCAGGGCAGCGACAGCTTGGCGAGGAAGGGCAGGTCCAGCTTCAGCGGCCGGCCGGAGAAACCAATGCCCGCAGCCACCTCCAGCAGGTCGCGCAGCTTCATGCCCTTGAGCGCGACCGGGAAGCGCCGGCGCAGGTCCTGCAGTGTCGTCGCTTGGCCATGCGCCGTCGCGATCATCGCCAGGCAGGCCAGGCCGCATTCGGCCACCTCGGATTGAAGGATCGGGGTGGGCCGGGTCATGAATCCTCCTGCCGCACGACGATGACGTACGGGCCGCCGCCCGGCGTCACCGTGACCTCATGGACCTGTTCCTCCAGAGGCACGACCACCGCGGGGCCGCGAGCCGTCCGCCGGACCTCGAGGTTCACGGGCGCGCCGCTGGCATCGTGTCCGGTCACGGTCAGCGCGTCATCGAGCGGCAGGAAGGTCACATCGGCGCATTGCAGGTCTCGCGCTTGCAGCGCCTGCAGCCAGCCCTGGGCCTTGAACATGGCCACCGCCTGGGCGCAGGCCTCGCGGAGACCGTCGACCGGGTAGCGGTCATCGGCGCGCGGGGCGATCGCGATCCAGTATTCGAGCGACACGCTGCCTTTCGGCCGATTGACGACGAATCGGGCCTTCGCGGCATCGACCGCGAACGCGGCGGGCAAGGGGGCCCATCCTTTTCTTGTCGGGATGGGAAGGAGGGTGTCGGCGTCCTCGACCGCGAGCGCAAGCTGCTCGAAGGAGAAGTTGGCGGGATCCGATGGCAGCAGGCGCAAGTACCACTGCACCCGGTCCTGCGGACCCGGGTAGGACTTGACGAAGGCCATGGCCTGGCCCGCCCGGCGGAAGGGAATGTGATGCCGATGGACGGACTGTCCGGAGATCTCGGACCGCGGGAGCGGGATCGGATCGCGGAGCTCGGACTCGGCCGAAGCGCCGCCGAGGACCGCGAAGCCGATCAACCCGAGCAGGCCGGTGAACAGGGTGCGTTTCATTGCTGGAGGCTGTCATGCGCCGTCGCGGCGCGACGCGGTGAGCGGCCAGCCACGGTGGTGGCCGGCCGCGGGTGAGGTCGAGTCAACGCAAGGTCTGGGCAGGCGCATCAGCTGATGCGCGCCGCCGCCGGGCCGACCAGCCCGAAGTGCGCGCCGAGGTAGGACGCGGCGCAGCGGACCATGAACTTGGCGAACTTGGACAGGAATCCGCCGCCGCCATGCACTTGTTCGATCTCGTCTTGAGTCAGTTCCGTCATTTCAATCTCCGTCAGTTGAATGGCCGAGAACGGTCGGCCGCCGTTTCCCCGGCGTCGATCACTCGCCGCCGGAAGATCGATGTCCCGCTAGATCCGCCTGGCCGTCGCCAGCAGCGGTTCCAGCAGCCACTCCCAGATGCGCCGGTGCTCCAGCGTCACGTCGGCGTCGAGCGCCATGCCGGCGCGCAGCGGCAGATCGCGGCCATACGCGGCGATCGCCTGGCGCTCCAGGCGCACGTCGATGCGGTACAGCGGCTCGTTGGCCTGGGCCGCGCTGACCAGCGCCTGCGCCTGTCCGGACGGCAGGTCCTGCGGCGCGATCGGCGTCGGGCTGACGTGGGCCACCTGGCCCAGCGCCATGCCGAACTTCTGGTACGGGTAGGCCGCGTAGCGCAGCCAGACCTGCTGTCCGGGCTGGATGAAGCCGACCGTGCGGCTCGGGGCATAGAGCTGCGCCACCAGCACGTCGGCGCCCGTCGTCGCGGCGCTGACCGGCGTCAGCGTCACCAGGGTCTGGCCGGCCTGCACCGCCTGGCCCGCATGCAGGGGCAGCGCGCTGACGCGGCCATCGCGCGGCGCCGTCACCTCCAGCCCGGCCCGGGCCTCGAGCTCCGCGCGCTCCTGCTCGAGTTGCGCCGCGGCCCGGTCCAACTGCGCCAGCGAGGTCGCCAGCGTCGTCGGGATCGCGGCGAGTTCCGCCTCAAGGGCGCGCGCCTCGCGGCTCAGGTTCTCGACCGACCGCTGCGCGCCGCGTTCCCGCGCCCGCAGGTCGAGCAGTTCCTCGTCCCGTTGCTGCACCTGGGTGTCGGGCACGAAGCCGTTCTCGGCCAGGGCGGCGTAACGCGACCGGCTGCGCTGCGCCAGCGTGACGCGGGCGCGCACCATGTCCAGCTCCTCGCCGGCCTGCGTCGCCTCCAGGCGCAGGCTGCGCAGGCGGTCGCTCAGCGTGTCCTGCCTGTCCCCGGCCTGGCGACGCTGCAGCTGGCGCTCGGTCTCCAGGCTGCCGGCGCGCGTCTGGATCGCGCGCAGGTTGAGCGCGGTCATGTCGCTGCCGTCCACCCGGCGCTCGCTGCGCACCCGCAGCAGCGGCTGGCCCTGGCGCACCTCGTCGTCCTCGCCGACGAGCACGGCCTCGACCTGCCCCGCCAGCGGCGAGGACACCTGCAGCAGTCCGCCCGCCGGCATCAGCAGCCCCGGCACGCGGGCCTTGCGCGAGACCTGGCCGATCAGCGCGAATGCGATCAGCGCCGTCGCCAGCAGCACCGCCACCGCGGCCACCACCTGGAAGGCCGGCCGCTGCGCGACGCGGATGGTGCCCATCCATGGCGCTTGCTGGAACTCCTGGACCGCCGCTCGAAACATGTGCCGCTCCTTCGCCGATGACGCCGCCGGTGCGGCCATGGGAAGGATTCTTTGGTTGCCGCGGGCCTCGGCCGTGACGGTGACGGGGTGGCTCCGAATGAGGATTGATTTCGCCGCGGCGGCATGCACGGCGAACAGGACGGGCCTTCGGCTGACTCGCGTTGATCAGCCCACTGCCGGATGCAGGTGTATCGATGCTTCGATCTGTCGGTCGGCCCTGGCGAAGTGCTCCCGCATTTGCAGCAGTCTCCACAAGCTGTGGAAGGGAGGCCGGGTGGATGCCGCTGGCTCGGTGCGATCGAAATCCCCACGCGATGTGGCGTGCGGCCCACGATGGCGGGGGCAGCTGTCTACACTGGCGCCCCGTTCCCGGACTCCCCATGCAAGCGCTCCTCGACGTCATCGCCACGCTGCCCCGGCCCAGCGGCCCCGGCCGCTTCTTCCACGGTCGAGGCGGCCTGTTTCCCGGCTGCGAGCAGTGGGTCCTCGATGCCTATCCGCCGGTCTGGCTGCTGACCAGCTTCGCGCCGGTGAGCGACGAGGACTTGGCCCGCATCGGCGCGGCGCTGGCCGCGCGCTGGGCCGAGGTCGCGCCGGGCGAGCCGCTGAACTGGATGTTCCAGCACCGCGACGAGCACCGTCCCACCAACCGCCTGATGGCCGGCGCCATCCCCGACGAGCATGTGGTCGAGGAGGACGGCGCGCGCTTCGTGGTCCACCTGGCGCAAGGACAGAACCACGGCTTCTTCCTCGACATGGCCGAAGGCCGCCGCTGGGTGCGGCGCTGGGCGGCGGCGCATCCGGGCGGGCGGGTGCTCAACCTGTTCGCCTACACCTGCGCCTTCTCGGTCGTCGCGCTGCAGGCCGGCGCCGCGGCCGTGGCGAACTACGACATGGCCCGCGGCGCGCTCTCCACCGGTCGCCGCAACCACCAGCTCAATGGCGTGCAGGAGCGCGCCGCCTTCCATGCGCACGACATCTTCAGCTCGTGGGGGAAGATCCGCCGCGGCGGTCCCTACGACCTGGTCGTGCTGGACCCGCCGAGCTACCAGAAGGGCAGCTTCGTCGCGACCAAGGACTACGCCCGCCTGGTGCGGCGGCTGCCGGAACTGCTGGCGCCGGGCGGCCATGCGCTCGTGTGCCTGAACACCCCCAAGCTGGATACCGCGTTCCTGCGCGACCTCGTCGCCACCGAGGCGCCCGGGCTCGCCTTCATCGAACGCGTCGCCAACCCGCCGGCCTTCGCGGACGAGTCGGAGGAGCGGTCGTTGAAGGTGCTCGTCTACCGCCAGCCGGCGGCCTGACGGGCGGGGCGGCCGAGGTCAGAAGGTCCTGGCCTCGATCGCCGCCCTGACGCGGTCCAGCGCCGCGGCCAGGCGCACCAGGTCCACCGACCCCAGCGCCAGCCGGATCGCATGCGGCGCCTGCGGCGTGGTGGCGAAGGGCTCGGCCGTCGACACCGACACCCGCTCGCGCTGCAGCGCCATCGCCACCTGGTCGGCGCGCACGGCCTCGCCCAGCGGCAACCAGACGAAGTAGGACGACGGATGCGTGATGCGCTTCATCGTCCCGAGGCGTTCCGCCACCAGGCGCTGGCGGCGTCGCGCGTCTTCGCGCTTGTGCGCCTCGAGCCGGGCCACGGTGCCGTCCTCCAGCCAGCCGGTGGTGATGGCCGTCATCACGCCGGGCGTGTTCCAGGTCGTCGCGCGGATCGCCCGTTCCAGCGCGTGGACCCGCTCGGTCGGCGCGACGGCGAACCCCACCCGCAGCCCGGCCGCGACGCTCTTGGAGAAGCCCGACACGTAGACGGTCCGCTCGGGCGCCAGCATCGCCAGGGGCGGCGGCGGATGGTCGGCGAGGTAGGCGTAGGCGCCGTCCTCGATGATCAGCAGGTCGTGGCGCCGCGCCAGCGCCACCAGCTCGCGCCGGCGCGTGGCCGCCATCACCCAGCCGAGCGGGTTGTTCAGCGTCGGCATCGTGTAGATCGCCTTGACGCGGCGGCGCCGGCACAGCGTCTCCAGCGCATCGAGGTCGGGCCCCGCGCCGGCCGCCGGCACCGGCGCCAGTTCCAGCCGCTGCATCCCGGCCACGAGGCGGAAGCCGGGATAGGTGAGCGCATCCACGGCGACCACGTCGCCCGGCTCCAGCAGCGCCATCAGCGTCACGGCCAGGCCGTGCTGCGCGCCGTCCACGACCAGCACCCGGTCGCCTTCGACCTCGAGGCCCCGTCGCCGCAGGTGGCGCGCGATCGCGGCGCGGTCGGCGGGCCGGCCGCCATGCGGCTGGTAGCGCAGCAGCGCCTCCAGGTCGCCCGCGCCGGCCAGCTGGCGCAAGGCGCCGCGCAGCAGTTCGGCCTGACCGGGCAGCGACGGGTAGTTGAAGCTCAGGTCGACCATGTCCGCCGCCACCGCGTCCAGGTCCACGCCCTGGCCGGGCGCGAGCGCGGTCTCCTTGACGAAGGTGCCACGGCCGGTCTCGCCGCTGATCAGTCCCATCGCCCGCAGCTCGGAGTAGACGCGGGTCGCGGTGACCAGCGCGAAGCCCTCGCGGGTCGCGAGGTCCCGATGGGTCGGCAGCCGCGCGCCCGCGGGCAGGGCGCCCGAGCGGATCTCCGCCGCCAGCCGGTCCACCACCGCCTTGTACCTGGGCTCCGCCATGCGCCACCGCCTGTATCCATGACAATTTTTTGATTGTATTGATGAGCCCGCTTACCCTGCGGACCTTCTTCCATCGAGGCACCGGGGACATGGACACCGCATCGCGAGGCTGGCTGAACGGATTCATCGGCGTGCTGATCTTCAGCGGCTCGCTGCCGGCGACGCGGGTCGCGGTGGCCGACTTCGACCCGGTGTTCCTGACCGCCGCGCGCGCCACCATCGCCGGGCTGATCGCGCTGGCGGCGCTGCGCCTGCTGCGCGCGCCGCGGCCCACGCGCGCGCAGGCCTGGCCGCTCGCGATCGTCGCGGCCGGCGTGGTGATCGGTTTCCCGCTGCTGACGGCGCTGGCGCTGCGGCATGTCACCTCGGCCCACTCGATCGTGTTCATCGCGCTGCTGCCGCTGTCGACGGCCGCCTTCGGCGTGCTGCGTGGTGGCGAGCGCCCGCGCGCGGCCTTCTGGATCTTCTCGATGCTGGGCAGCCTGTGCGTCATCGGCTTCGCGGCGGGGCAGGGCCTGCGCGCCGCGCCGCTGGGCGACCTGCTGATGCTGGGCGCCATCCTCGTCTGCGGCCTGGGCTACGCGGAGGGCGCCCGGCTTTCTCGCACGCTGGGTGGCTGGCAGGTGATCTGCTGGGCGCTGGTGCTGGCGCTGCCGCCGATGCTCGTCCTGGCCGCGTGGCGCGTGCCGGCCAGCTTCGCGCCGGTTGGCGCCGCGGCCTGGGCGGGGCTGGGGTATGTGTCGCTGTTCAGCATGCTGATCGGCTTCGTCTTCTGGTACCGCGGGCTCGCGCAGGGCGGCATCGCCGCGGTGGGACAGCTGCAGCTGCTGCAGCCGCTGTTCGGCCTGGCGCTGGCCGCGGGCCTGTTGCGGGAAGCGGTGAGTCCGGCGATGCTCGCGGTCACCGTCGCCGTGATCGGATGCGTGGCGGGCGCGCGCCGCTTCTCGCGCCCCCGCTGAACGCCCGTGGACCGCGCCGTCGAAATGGGCAAGTCTTCCGTCGGATCAGGCAAGCCGCGTCGCCCGTCGCCTTTCTAGACTGCGGGGCAACCCGACGCAGCCATCAGGAGGTCGACATGGGTGATCGCTTCGCAGCGGATTTCTCGATGCCCGCGTCATGCAGGCTGGCGTGCTCGGCGGTGCTGGGCGCGGTGGGTGCGGTGGTCGTGGCGGGCCTCATGGCCGCGGCGGCGCCGGCAAGCGCGGCCGACGGCGCCGCCTTCCAGCCGACGCCGATCTCGGCCACGCCGAACCGGCAGGAAGGCCTGGCCGCCTTCGCGCAGCTCGAGCGCGTGCTGCTCCATCCCCGATGTCTGAACTGTCATGTGCCCAATGCGCCGCTGCAGGGCGACTTCAGCCGGGTCCACTATCCGCCGGTGCAGCGCGGCGCGGACGGCAAGGGCGTCGCGCCGCTGCAGTGCGCGACCTGCCATTCGACGCGCAACAGCCCGCTCCAGCATGCGCCGCCGGGGCTGGAGACCGACGGCAAGCCGGGCTGGCACATGCCGCCCGAGACCATGAAGATGTCCTGGCTCGGCCTGAAGGGCGCGGCGCTGTGCAAGGTCTTCCGCGAGCCCGCGACCAACGGCCACCGCTCGCTGGCGATGATCGAGCAGCACCTGGTCACCGACCACCTCGTCGCCTGGGGCTGGCAGCCGGGGCCGGGCCGCGCGCTGCCGCCGCTGGACAAGGCGGCCTTCGACACGCAGGTGCGTGCCTGGATCCGCAACGGCGCCCCTTGCGACGCCACCGAGCCGCTGCGCAAGTCCATCGGATCGACGAAGGCCGCATCGACGCGCGAGGTCGTCGAGCACCTGCGCGCGATGGCCGGCGCCGCCGCCCCGGCCGACCCCCTCATCCCCATCAGCGCCACCGCCACGGTGAGCAGGAGCCAGCCATGATCTCGTTCCGCCTGAACGGCCAAGCGCAGCAAGTCGACGTGCCGGGCGATACGCCGGTGCTCTGGGTCCTGCGCGACACGCTGGGCATGACCGGCACCAAGTTCGGCTGCGGCGTCGCGGTCTGCGGCGCCTGCACGGTGCATGTGGACGGCGAGCAGCGGCGCGCCTGCGTCACGCCGATCGAGTCCGTCGCCGGCCAGCAGATCACCACGATCGAGGCCATCGGCGGCGACCGCATCGGGCAGGCGGTGCAGGAGGCCTGGGTCAAGCACGACGTCGTGCAATGCGGCTACTGCCAGAGCGGCCAGATCATGGCCGCGGTCGCGCTGCTGCGGCACCGGCCCCAGCCCAGCGACGCCGACATCGACGCCGCGATGAGCGCCAACCTCTGCCGCTGCGGCACCTACGTGCGGATCCATGCCGCCGTCAAGGACGCCGCCCGCTCGCTCGCCTGAAGGAGCCTCCCATGCGCCCCATGTTCCAGTACCTCAGCGGTGAACTGCCCGCGGCCTTGGCCGAGGCGCCCGAGTCCCCGGCCGCGCCGGGCGAGGGCGGCCTCGGTCGCCGCGTCTTCCTCAAGCTGGGCCTGGCCGCCGGCTTCGCGCTGTACGCGGCGCCCGGCGGCGCGCAGGACGCGTCGGTGGGCGGCTCCGCGCCGGGCGCGCCGGAGCCGCTCAAGCCCTTCCAGCAGCCGTCGGCCTTCGTCGCGATCGACGCGGACGGCATCGTCACGGTCACCATCGGCAAGATCGACTTCGGCCAGGGCGTGCAGACCGCGCTGCCGATGCTGGTGGCCGAGGAGATGGACGCGGACTGGAGCAAGGTCCGCTGCGAGCTCGCGCCGGCGGGCGAGGCCTACAAGGATCCGTTCTTCCACATCCAGATGGTGGGGGGATCGACCAGCATCAAGGCGTCCTGGCAGCAGTACCGCGAGATCGGCGCCCGCATGCGCGCGATGCTGGTCGCGGCCGCGGCGAAGCAGCTCAACACGCCGGCCGCGCAGCTGCGCACCGAGTCGGGCAGCGTCGTCACACCGGACGGCCGTCGCCTGGGGTATGGCGCGCTGGCGCAGGCGGCCTTCGCCGAGCCGGTGCCGGCCTCGGTGGCGCTCAAGGATCCGTCGCAGTTCAAGCTGATCGGCAAGCCGGTCAACCGGCTCGACGCGCGCGCCAAGTCCAGCGGCCGCCAGGACTTCGGCATCGACCTGCAGCTGCCGGGGCAGCGCACCGTCGTCATGGTCCATCCGCCGGTCTTCGGCGGCCGCGTCGCGCGCTTCGACGCGGCGCCGGCGCTCGCGGTGCCGGGCGTCGAGGAGGTGCTGCAGGTGCCGCTCAGCGGCGGCGCGACCGGCCTGGCCATCGTGGCCAACGGCTTCTGGCCGGCGCGCAAGGCGCGCGAGCTGGTCAAGGTCGAGTGGGACCTGAGCGGGGTCGAGCGCGTCGACAGCGCGGCGCAGCTGGCGCAGTTCCGCGCGCTGGCCAGGCAGCCGGGCGTCGCGGTCCAGCGGGCCGACACCGCGGCGCTGACGGCGAAGCCCGCGCCGGCGCTCATCACCGCGGAGTTCACCTTCCCCTACCTGGCGCACACGCCGATGGAGCCGCTGAACTGCACCATCGACTTCCGGGGCGATCGCTGCACGGTGTGGGTCGGCTCGCAGTTCCAGACGGTGGACCAGGCGCAGGTCGCCGGCGTGCTGGGGCTCAAGCCCGAGCAGGTCACGCTGCACACGATGACCGCGGGCGGCGGCTTCGGACGGCGGGCGACGCCGACTTCGGACTATGTCGTCGAGGCCGCGCAGGTGGCCAAGGCGCGCCATGCCGCAGGCAAGGCCGGGCCGGTGAAGATGATCTGGACGCGCGAGGACGACGTGCGCGGCGGCTACTACCGCCCGACGCACCTGCACCGCGTCGAGATCGCGCATGACCGGCAGGGCGGGGTGCTGGCCTGGAAGCATGTGATCGTGGGCCAGTCCATCACCATGGGCACGCCCTTCGCGGATTTCATGGTGAAGAACGGCGCGGACGCCACGATGACCGAGGGCGTGGCCGAGAGCGCCTATCCCTTCCCGATCGCGCTGGAGGTCCATCACCCCAAGGCCAACGTGCCGGTGCTGTGGTGGCGCTCGGTGGGGCACACGCACACCGCCTTCGTGATGGAGACGCTGGTGGACGAGCTGGCGCGTGCCGGCAAGCTGGATCCGGTGGCCTACCGGCGGCAGCTGCTGGCCAAGCATGCGCGCCATCTGGCGGCGCTGGACCTGGCGGTGGCGAAGTCGGGCTACGGCAAGGCCACGCTCGCCAAGGGACGGGCCTGGGGCGTGGCGGTGCATGAGTCCTTCAACACGGTGGTGGCCTATGTCGTCGAGGTCTCGATGAAGGGCGGCCGGCCGGTGCTGCACCGGGTCACGGCGGGGGTGCACTGCAACCTCGCGGTGAACCCGCGCACGATCGAGGCGCAGGTGCAGGGCGCGCTGGTGATGGGCATCGGCATGACCTTGCCCGGCGCGGCGATCACGCTGAAGAACGGCGAGGTCGAGCAGAGTAACTGGCATGACTACCGGGTGCCCATCCATGTGGACGCGCCGCCGGTGGACCTGCACATCGTGCCTTCCGCGGACCCCCCGACCGGCATGGGCGAATGCGGCGTGCCGCCGATCGCGCCCGCGATCGCCAACGCCGTGGCGGCGCTCACCGGCAAGCGCTGGCGCAGCCTGCCGTTCCCGGCTTGACGGGCGCTGGCGGCGGCCCGACTCCGACTCCCTCTCCCACTTGTGGGAGAGGGCAGGGGTGAGGGCTAGCAGCCTCACGCATGAACGGACGGGCTCTTTCCGCTGATGGTTCACTGCCGGGGCTGCTGGCCCTCACCCCCGCCCTTGTATCTTTCGTTTTGAGAGTACACACAGGTTTGTTTTGGCAGTTGTCCACAGCCCGTCTGCCCTCTGGGATACCTAGCCCGTGGGAGAGCATTTGGCGTGGACGACTGGCCGTCTGTTGAGCAAGCCCGAACAGTTGCTGGACGGCCGACATGCACTGGCGTGCTCGGACCTCGAATTTGCAAGGATGGGAAATGGCAGGCGCACCTGAACTGATTTTTGTTGGTATCGATGTTTCCAAAGCCACGCTTGAGGTGGCCTTGAATGACAGGGACAAGACGCAGACCTTCAGCAACGATGAGCCCGGTTTGAAGTCGCTGTTGGCGATGCTCACTGAGATGCGCGAGCGCGTGGGAGTCGTTCTGCTGGAAGCCACCGGTGGGCTGGAGCAGCCGGCGGCGGCGATGCTGTGCGCGCATGGTTTGGCCGTCATGGTGATCAATCCGCGCCAGGCGCATGACTTCGCCAAAGCGATGGGCTACCTGGCCAAGACGGACCGCACGGACGCGAAGATGCTGTCGCAGTTTGCGCGCACGCTGCATGCCAGCGACCGGCGCGAGCGACTGCTCTACAAACTGCCCACGGACGCGCAGGAGACACTGCTAGCCATGGTGACGCGGCGCAGTCAGCTCGTGGCCATGCGGGTGGCTGAGCACAACCGATTGGCGAGCATGCACGCGTCGCAGCGCAAGAGCATTCGCACCATTCTGAAGATGCTGGACCACCAAATCGGAAAGATCGATGACGATGCGGGCGGCTTCCTGAAGGAGCACTTCAAGGACAAGCTGGAGTTGCTCAAAGGGCTCAAGGGAGTGGGGCCAGGCACACAAGCGATGCTGATGGCTGCGCTGCCCGAACTCGGCCAACTCAAGCGACGCGAGATCGCCAAACTCGTGGGTGTGGCGCCGTTGAACAACGACAGCGGCACATTCAAGGGTCGGCGCTCCACCTGGGGTGGACGGGCCAATGTCCGTTCGGCGCTGTACATGGCTTCGCTCAGCGCTGTGCGTTATGACCCTGTCCTCAGGAGCTTCTACGAACGACTGGTGCAAGCGGGCAAGCCTAAGAAGGTGGCGCTGACCGCCTGCATGCACAAGCTGCTCACCATCATCAACGCCGTCATCAAGTCCGGCACCGCTTGGCAGCCCTCTTATCCACAGCCCGCGCTAGCCTGATTAGCGCTTGACTTGGAACACAGTTGCTCTCCC
>NZ_JBQEOF010000011.1:217909-232118 GCF_052044995.1 Roseateles sp. 22389 | reverse complement strand
GTCCGGGACGCCGGGCTAGGGAGGCCCTGGAAAACGCGGCGCCCGCATGGGAGGACCGAGGGCTCAGCCGCCCTTGATCCTCACCGTGAAGGTCAGCTTGTAGCTGCCGCCGTCGCCGCCGTAGTTCAGCGGCGACAGCGCGGTTTCCGTCGTCACCGTCGGCACGACGAAGCTGTGCCAGCCGAGGTACTCGTCGTTGGACAGCGAACTGGACACGAGGCTGGACAGCTTGGGCCCCACGATCGAGCGCAGCTGCGCCGCCGTCAGGTTGGACCAGCCGCTCTGGCCATAGACGTTCCAGATCGACTGCAGCATCAGCTGCAGCACGCCGCCGCTGCCCAGGTCCGGATCCCAGTCCTCCTCCAGCAGCCAGGCGAAGACGAAAGCGCCGCCGGCCTCGGCCTCGTCGACGATCTGCCGCGTGTTGACGATGCGGCCCTTCAGGAAGTGGTTGTCCCAATCGGGATCGCGCACGCGGATCAGCTTGCCGCCCGGTACGTTGCGGTGGGCCATGAACACCAGCACGTAGGGCGAGTCGCCGCCGTCGCCCTCGCTCGTGTCGTCCAGGCACTTGATCTGCGTCACCATCAGCTGGCGTGTCGGCATGGTCGTCTCCCTGCGCATCCCGCATCGCGGCCACCGCCCGGGATCGGGCCGTGAAGAAGCCGTGAGCCAGACTAGGCAGCCCCCCCGAAAGGGCCCATCCCTAGGTCGGCATCGCCCCCCTAGAATCGCCCGTCGCAGGGGGGAGAAGCACTTGAGGAAGATCGCATCCGCGACGCTGATCCGCGTCCATCCGCGCGAGCGCCGTTGCACGGTGGAACTGGTCGAGCTCGACCGGCCCGCCGGCCGCACTGGCAGCGATGACGCGGCCCGCTACGTCGTCAACATCCGCCGGGACAGCGGCGAGTCGTCGCTGACCGCCACGCCCTGCACCCTGACCGAGGCGCAGCGCCGCGCGCTGGACTTCCTGCGCCGCCGGCTCGCCGCGGGCGAGACGCTGCTGCGCCGCGACGGCTTCGAGGCGCTCGGTGTCGAGCCGGAGAGCGCCGCGGCCCCGCTTTCCTCCCCCTCCGTTCCCAAGGCCTCCACACCTTCGGGCGCCCCTGCCGGCCCGGTCCCGCCGGCCATCGCCGCGCTCGTGGCCCGTTTCGCGCCGGCTCGCTGGACGCTCGAACCCGACGATCGCCGCGCTCGCGCCGCCTGGCGCGTCGCCGAATGCAGCGACCGCAGCGAAGCCGATCCCGCCGCGCAGCGCGCGCTCCGGTCACTGGTGCCGCGACTGGTCGAGCTGCTGGAGAGCGGCTCCGACCTGCTCGACCTCTGCCTGGCCGCCGCGATCGGCCGGCTCGGCGATCCCGGTGCGGCCGAGGCCATGGCCGTGCTGTCCGAGCGCGGCCGCAGCCCGGCCACGAAACGGTATGCCCACCAGGCCCGGCTGATGCTGTTGGCGCCCGAGGCGCTGCAGTCGCACCTCGAGGTTGCCGCGAGCCAGTGGTCCGCGGAACTCGCGCTGCCGGCCGAAGGCCCGGCGCTGGTGCTCGCGCTGCTCGACGCGCTCGAGGCCCGCCGCCTCGACTGGCCCGACCTGCTGCAGGACTGGTACGACCTCGCCCTGATCCGCCCCGACGTGCGCGCGAAGCTGCTGAGCCTGCTGCGCGCGCTGCCCCTGCAGGCCGAGGCCTTCCAGGCGCTGCGCTACGTCTACAAGACCGCGGAGCTGCGCCGCGACGCGGAGGTCCTCGGCCTGCTGCATGCGCGCTTCGAGAACACCCGTCCCGCCCAGGGCGGCCTGACGACGCGCCACTACCTGGACCCGTCCACCGGCGAGTGGATCGTCCGCAGCGCCGGCAGCAAGCGCAAGCCGGCGCGCGCCTACGGCCGTCGCACCCGCGAGTACCTGCGCCTGCGCGGCTGGCGCGGCCTGCGGCGGCTGGCGGCGATCGGGCATCCGCATGCGCCGGTGCTGGCGGTCGAATTGCTGCTGGGCCTGCGCGACGACGAGGTGCCCGCCGCCGTCACCGAGACCCACATCGAATGGCATCGCCTGCAGACGACGCGCACCGAGCGCCACTTCCCCGCCGGCGCGCATTGGCTGCTGGTGTCGCGCCTGCTGCTGCCGGCGCTGCCGACGCTGGGCACCGGCGCGCGGACGCGGCGCGTGTGGACGCGGGAGCCCCTCGACGTGACGCGCGCGCTCCCGCAGCGGCCCGAGGGCCTGCGCGCGATGTGGGACGCGCATCCCGAGGCGCTGCTGCGCCTGGCGATGGCGAGCCGCAGCGCGCTGGTGCAGGCCGTCGTCGCGCGGGCGCTGCAGGACCATGCCGACTTCATGCGCCAGCAAGCGCCGGCGGTGCTGGAAACCCTGCTGCGCAGCCCTTATGCGACCGCCGCGGAGACCGGCTTCGCCGCGGCGCGCGCGCACATCGAATCCGGTGACGCCGCCGCGCAGGTGCCCTGGCTGAAGCTGCTGGCCGCGAGCGCCCATGCCGGCGCGCGGGACTACGCGCTGCTGCACATCGCCGGCGACCCGGGCCGCTTCGCCGGCCATGCCGACCTGGTCGTCGCGCTGCTGCTCAGCGGGCAGGAGCGCGCCCGCAAGCAGGGCCACGGCCTGGCGCTGCTCGCGCCGCCGCAGCCGCTGATCGAGGAGCTGCTGGCCGCGCTGCTGGCGGTCGATGCCGCCGACCCCGGCCTGGACGAGGGCGCGACGCTCATCGAGCAACTGCTGGCCGGCCCGCTGGCGCCGGCCGCGTCCGAGGCGGTGATGCCGCGGCTCGGCGCGCTGCTGCCGCTGCTGGACCATCCGTCGGCCGCCGTCGTGCGCGTGGGCGTGAGCTGGCTGCTGCTGCATCCCGCCGGCGTCGCGCTGCTGCCGCCGGCGCTGATGACGCGGCTGATCACCGCGGAGGATCCCGAGCGTCGCGCCGGTGGCGTGCGCCTGCTGGCGGCGCTGCCCGACGAGGTGCTGCGCCGCCAGATCGAGTTGATCGGCGATCTCGCGACCCATGCCCATGCCGGCATCCGCGCCGCGATCGGACCGGCGCTGCTGCGCGTGGCGCGCGAGGACGCCGACTTCGCCCGCCAGGTCGCCGACCGCCTGCATCGCTCGCTGTTCCAGACGGAAAGCGGCGAAGGCGCCCATGCCGATGCGCTGCGCTGGTTGACGCAGGACCTCGCGCCGCACGCGCCGGCCCGCGACGCCGCCGGCAGCTGGCGCGCGCTGCAGGCCCGCAGCACCGGCGCGCAGCGCTACGGCGCCTGGACGCTCACCACGCTGACCCCGGACGACTTCTCGCTGCGCCAGCTCGCCACGCTGGTCCGCCATGCCGATGCCGGCGTGCGCGCCTGGGCGATGCGGGCGCTCGACATCCGCCTGCCGCCGGTGCCCTCGCACGAGCAGTCCGAGCAGCTGCTGCCGCTGGCCGAATCGAGCTTCGACGATGCGATCGCGTACACGCGGACGCTCTTCGGCGAGCGCTTGCCGGACGAGTCCCTCGCCGTCGAATTGCTGATCGCGTGGGTGGACCATCCGCAGGCCTGGGTGCAGGCGCTGGGCCGCGCGCGACTGGTGCGCCGCATGAGCGCCGCCGATGCGTCGCTGTGCCTCACGCGCCTGAGCCAGCACCCCGGCACGCAGGTGCAGCTCTTCGTGACGCAATGGCTGCTGGAGCTGCCCACCGATGACGCGCCCCGGCTGGCGAGGCAGCTGCGCGCGCTGACGCCCTACTTCCTCACGGTGCTGAGCCAGGTCCATCGCGGCCGCGCCGCCAAGTCCCGCGTCACCGCCTTCCTGCGCGCGCAGATCGCCGCGCCGGAGACCGCCGAGGTGGTGGCGGAGATCTTCGCGCGCCAGGTGGTGACCGCCAGCCTCACCGACAAGCCGCAGTACATCGCCGGCCTGCGCGACATCGCCGCGCGGCATCCCGGCATCGCGCTGCCCTTCCTGAGGTGGCACTCGCCCGCCGGCGCCACCACGACCACCGCCGACCCGGCCTGACGACGATGCAGTTCCGCTACAAGTACTACGGCAGCACGACCGTCGACGACACCGCGGCGTCGCAGTCCTTCCACTTCGCGCCGGACACGCTGCGGCCGCCGACCGCCTTCGACGGCCTGCTGCGCAGCGCGTCGCACGCGCACCTGGCGTTCCGGGAAGCGATGTCGGCCCTGCATGCCGTCGTCGTCAGCGACCAGCGCTACCGCGGCCGCGACAAGTCCGTCTACCGGCAGTGGCTGGCGGAGAACGAGCAATCGCTGCTGGCGCGCTTCATGTCGCGCTCGGCCGAACTCAAGCAGTCCAGCGAGGCGCTGAACACCGAGCTGCGCACGCTGCGCGCGAGCAAGCAACGCGTGCTCGCGCCCTTCTACAAGGCGCAGCAGGCCTATTTCAACTGGCTGTTCTGGAACCACCGCGACGCCTGGTACGTGCTGGACCCGGTCATCACCGTGCATCCGGAGCGCCTGCTGTTCGAGGCCTTCAGCCAGGACGAATCGACCTACTGCGCGGTCAGCGTGCGGCATGACGTGTTCGACCGCACCGGCGAGATGGCCTGCGGCACGACCAACATCGACTACTCGGCCAGCCTGCACGACGAGTTCCAGAAGATCCGCGACTACAAGGCGACGCGGCTGCAGCTCGATCCCGCCGGCTTCACCGTCGCCACCGGCGACGACCCGGCCTTCCGCGAGGAGAAGATCGACCTGCCCGACAGCTGGGTCCGCGGCTTCCTGCAGGTGTCCAGCGCGATGACGCTGCCGGCCACCGTCGTCGAACTGCATCCGATGGACCTGCACAACCTGTGCGCCGCGCTGCGCCAGCGCAAGGAGCGGACAGGGCCGCGCTCGCTGCGCTTCGAGCTGTCGCCGGGCGGGCCGGCGCGGATGGTGCTCGAGCCCTGGAACCAGGTCTTCACCGCGCGCCGCAGCGCCATCGTCGGCGCGCCGCTGACCGCGCCGCAGACGATCCGCGTCTGGGGACGCCGCCGGCTGCTGACGCTGGAGCGGCTGATCGCGCTGGCCACGCGGGTGCGCGTGCACCTGCTGGGATCAGGCATGCCCAGCTTCTGGGTCATCGAGCTGGGCGACATCACCGTCACGCTGGGCCTGTCCGGCTGGACCGCCAACGACTGGTCCGATGCCGGCCGCTTCCACCTGCTGCAGCCGCGGCACGAGGTCGCCGAGGCGACGACGCTGTCGGTGGCCGCGGCGCTGCAGTCGCAATGGACGGCCTCGTCGGCCGAGCTGGCCTCGCGGACGCAGTTGCCCCGCGGCGATGTCGACGCGGCGCTCGGCCTGTGGGTGCAGGCCGGCCGCGCGGTCTTCGACCTGCCCAGCGGCCGCTACGCCTGGCGCGAACTGACGCGCGAGCCGCTGCCGCTGGCGACGCTGCGTTTCTCCAGCCCCGAGGAATCGATCGCGCTGGCGCTGATCCACGAGAAGCGCGTCAAGCTGCGCGACATCACGCCGCAAGGACAGCGCCTGGTCATCGACGGCGAGGTCCGGCTCAAGGACCGCAGCCACGCGCCGCGCCTGGTCCTGAACGCCGACCAGCAGCTGGTCGACGGGCAATGCGATTGCAATTTCCATCGTCAGAACCGCCTGCGTCGCGGCCCCTGCGCGCACCTGCTGGCCCTGCGCCAGCTCGCGCAGCCGCGGCTGGCCGAATGGTCGCCGGCGGCGCCGGACGCCGTCGCGGCCGCAACGCCTGGCACCCGTCCGGAGGCGGCATGACGATGCTTGTGGTTAAACTGATTTCGAGTGCAGCGCGCAGGCTCTTGCAACCCGGACGGTGTTTCGCCGTCCTTGCCACCTGCCGTTCCATGCGTCACGGGCGCCGTCTTCACTGTGCCGCGCAGCACCACCGTCGCAGATTCCCATGGGGCTTCCCTGAAGCGAATCGTGCGACGGTGGTGCGCGCGGCGTCGAGTGGACAGCGCCCGTCCCTCAAGCCTTCCAGGCTCTTCGACGAGAAGCGCGCTGCACTCCCCTTCTTCCCCTTCCACCGCTTGTCCGCCGCGTCGCCGGCGCCGCTCCCAGGAGGCGCCGCATGAGCGACCGCGTCCCCACCCGCGCCGAGATCATCGAGCGCATCCGCGCCTCGTCCAAGGACGCCTTCGTCCTCGAGGAAATGCAGCGCCTGGGCTTCTGGCCCGCGGGCGAAGGCAAGCCCTCGATCGAGGCCGCGCTGATCCAGCGCGAGCTCGAGCTGATGAAGGCGCTGGAGGACATGCAGCAGGAACTGCGCAGCCACAGCGATCCCGAAGCGGCGCTCAAGCGGATGCGCGAGGAGCGCCTGGCGCAGGCCCGCGCGAAGCGCGAGGCGACCGCGCAGGCCCGCGAGCAGCGCCGCCACGAGCGCGCGCTGCGCTGGCACGAGGCGCGCAAGACCGATGCCGGCTACCTGGGCGAGGGCGTGTCCGGCGGCCTGCGGCCCGCTGCCGCCGGTGCGCCGGTGCGGCCGCTGGCCGACGGGCTTCCCGCCCTCGCGACGCCGCTCGCGCTGGCCGGCGCGATGGGGCTGACGCTGCCCGAGCTCAAGTTCCTGTGCTTCCATCGTGAGGTCGCGCGCACGTCCCACTACCGCCGCTTCCTGTTGCCGAAGAAGACCGGCGGGCAGCGGACCATCTCGGCACCGATGCCGCGGCTCAAGCGCGCGCAGTACTGGGTCCTGGACCAGGTGCTCGCCAAGGTGCCCAGCCATGCCGCCGCGCACGGCTTCCTGCCGGGGCGCAGCATCGTCACCAACGCCACGCCGCATGCGGGGCGCGAGGTGGTGATCAACCTCGACATCCAGGACTTCTTCCCGACCATCACCTTCCCGCGCATCAAGGGCGTGTTCCGCGGCCTGGGCTACGACGAGCGGGTCGCCACGATACTGGCGCTGCTGTGCAGCGAGAACCCCTGTGACGAGCTGGAGGTCGACGGCGAGCGCTTCTTCGTCGGCGGCAAGGGCCGCGACCGCGTGCTGCCGCAAGGCGCGCCGACCAGCCCGATGCTCACCAACGTGCTGTGCCGCAGGATGGACCGGCGGCTGCAGGGCATCGCCGACAAGCTGGGCTTCGCCTACACCCGCTACGCCGACGACCTGACGTTCTCAGCCTCCGGCGAGGGCGCGGGCCAGGTCGGCACGCTGCTGCGGCAGGTGCGCCACGTGCTGAAGGACGAAGGCTTCACGCCGCATCCGGACAAGCAGCGCGTGATGCGCGCCGGCTCCCGGCAGGAGGTCACCGGCGTGGTCGTCAACGACAAGCCCTCCGTCTCGCGCGAGGAACGCCGCAAGCTGCGCGCCGCGCTGCACAAGGCGTCGCGGGAGGGCGTCGAGGCGGCGACCTGGCAGGGGCAGCCGGCCACGCGCGAGGTGCTCGTCGGCTACGGGCGCTTCGTCGCGATGGTGGACCGCGAGCAAGGCGCGCCGCTGCTGAAGCAGGCCCTGGCCTTGCCGGGCGGCGCGGCGAAGCGGCGCTCCGCCTTCGGTGCGCTGTTCCGCCAGAAGGCCGCGGCCGGCGAGGCGCCCGTGCTCGCGCGTGGCGCCTGGTGGCAACCGGCGGAGCCTCCGGAACCGGTGCTGCAGCAGACCGCCGGCCAGATCAAGGCGGCGCGGCAGGCGCGCCTCAACGACGAGCGCACCGCGCGCCGCGGCGGCAAGCCGCCCGCGCCGAGCCGCGCCGATCAGCGCCGGGCCGAGCAGGCCCAGCGACTGGCGGACCACGAGGCCCAGCGCGCCGCCCGCCGCTCGGTGGGCGTCGCGCCGGGCGCGGCCGGGGCTGATCGGCCCTGGCTCCTCTACGTCAAGCAGTTCGCGCTGCTGCTCGGCATCGCCGCCGGGCTCAAGTCGGAGCTGATCCTGTACGCCGGCGTCATCCACCTGCTGCTGCGCATCAAGTCGCGCGACCGCGGCTGGTGGGAGTTCTGGCTCGGCATCGGCCTGCTGGTGCTGGTCAACGCGCTGCTGTTCCGGCGCTGAGCGCGGACCTCACAGCACGGCGTAGCGGCCGGGCTTGTGGTTGACCGCGATGAAGAGATTCATCACCACCGCCGCGAGCACCGAGTACGCGACCCGCTCCGGATCGACCACCGTGAGCGCGAGCAGCACGATGGCGCAGTCCATGGCCATCTGCACCTTGCCGGCGCGCCAGCCCTTGGCCTTCTGCAGGTAGAGCGACACGATGGTCGCGCCGCCGAGACTGGCACGATGACGCGCCAGGAACAGGCAGCCCGAGCCGAGCAGCGCGCCGCCCAGGATGGCGGCATAGGCCGGATGGATGCGGTCGATGGCGAAGAGCTTGGGCGAGAACTCGGTCATCACCGACAGCAGCGCGATCGAGACGAAGGTCTTGAGCGTGAACTCGCGGCCCATGCGGGTCCAGGCGAACCAGTAGAACGGCAGGTTGATCAGGAAGAACAGCTTGCCCAGGCTGACACCGGTCGCGTAGTGCAGCACGAAGGCCGCGCCCGCGGTGCCGCCGGTCAGCAAGCCGACCTGCGCGAACAGGATCAGCGCCAGCGACACGAACAGCGTCCCGGTGAAGATCGCCTGCGCATCCTCGAAAGGCGTGTGCGAACGGATCGCCAGGTCGGCGAGCGGCTCGACGGCGGCGGGTGCAGCGGCAGGTGCAGCGGCGGACGGCGGGGTGGGGTCGTTGGGCGTGGCGCTCATCCCAGGCACGAAGCAGAAAGCATGCCGGGAGTGTCGCAGCAGGCGGGGCGGCTGGCGCTTCTCCCTGGGCGCGTCTCAGCGCCCCTGCGCCTTCAGCCGCGCGTCCAGCCGCGGGAACACGCGGCGCGCGTTGCCCTCGTAGACGAGGTGCCGCTCGGCGTCGCTCAGGTGCGGCGTGGCCTCGATGTAGCGCTTGGTGTCGTCGTAGTAGTGCCCGGTCTCGGGATCGATGCCGCGCACCGCGCCGATCATCTCGGACGCGAAGAGCACGTTCTTCACCGGGATCACCTTCGTCAGCAGGTCGATGCCGGGCTGGTGATAGACGCAGGTGTCGAAAAAGATGTTGTCGAGCAGGTGCTCGTCGAGCAGCGGCTTCTTGAGCTCCTGCGCCAGGCCGCGGAAGCGCCCCCAGTGGTAGGGCACCGCACCGCCGCCGTGCGGGATCAGGAACTTCAGCGTGGGGAAGTCCTTGAACAGGTCTCCGGTCAGGCACTGCATGAAGGCGGTCGTGTCGGCGTTCAGGTAGTGGGCACCGGTCGTGTGGAAGCAGGCGTTGCAGCTGGTGCTGACGTGGATCATCGCGGGGACGTCCAGCTCGACCATCTTCTCGTAGAGCGGATACCAATGGCGATCGGTGAGCGGCGGGCTGGTCCAGTGGCCGCCGGATGGATCGGGATTCAGGTTGAGGCCGACGAAGCCGTAGTCGCGGACGCATTTCTCCAGCTCCGGCAGGCAGCTCGCGGGATCGACGCCGGGACTTTGCGGCAGCATCGCGGCGCCGACGAAGTGATCCGGGAACATCGCCGCCACCCGAGCGCAGAGCTCGTTGCAGATCGCCGCCCAGGTGGACGAGGTCTGGAAGTCGCCAATGTGATGCGCCATGAAGCTGGCGCGCGGGCTGAAGATGGTCAGGTCCGAGCCGCGCTCCGTCATCTTCTTGAGCTGGTTGGTCTCGATGGACTCGCGCAGCTCGTCGTCGGAGATCTTCAGCGCGCTCGCGCTGGGCGCCTTCGCCGGGTCCTTGAGCGCGGCGACCTGCAGGTCGCGCCAGGCGCCCAGCGCCGCCGGGGCCGTCGTGTAGTGTCCGTGGACGTCGATGATCATGGGGGTCCTTCTATCGGCTGCGGCGGATTGTGGACAGCCCGGCTCCATCGTCCTAGGTATGGCCAGGACTAGCTGCTATTCAGATCCGGCATGGCGGCGCGAGAGCGGGGAGCCGGATGCGTTAAGCTCCCGCGCCCGCCGCGATGCGCCCTCCGCGCGCCGCCGGGCAGCGATTCACAGGTCGAAGGGAAGTTTGTGCAGGACGTGCGGGACACCGATGTCGTGATCATTGGCGCGGGTGCCGCGGGACTGATGTGCGCCGCGCTGGCCGGGCAGCGCGGCCGCCGCGTGCTGCTGGTGGATCACGCCAACAAGGCCGGCAAGAAGATCCTGATGTCCGGCGGCGGCAACTGCAACTTCACCAACCTCTACACCGAGCCGGCCAATTTCCTCTCGCAGAACCCCCACTTCTGCAAGTCGGCGCTGGCGCGCTACACCCAGTGGGATTTCATCGCGCTGGTCAACAAGCATCAGATTCCGCACCACGAGAAGAAGCTGGGCCAGCTGTTCTGCGACAACAAGTCGATCGACATCCTGCGCATGCTGCTGGCCGAGTGCGAGGCCGTCGGCATCACGCCGATGCTGGAGACCTCGGTCGACCGGATCGAGAAGACGGAAGCCGGCTACCGGCTCGAGACCTCGGCGGGGCCGATGCAATGCCAGTCGCTGGTGATCGCCACCGGCGGCCTGTCGATCCCGACCATGGGCGCCACCGGCTTCGGCTATCAGGTGGCTCGCCAGTTCGGTCACCAACTGCTGCCGACGCGGGCCGGGCTGGTGCCGTTCACCATCACCGACCAGCTCAAGGACCTGTGCAACGAGCTCAGCGGCACCTCGGTCGACTGCCTGGTGAGCTGCAACGGCAAGAGCTTCCGCGAGAACATCCTTTTCACGCACCGCGGCCTGAGCGGCCCGGCGATCCTGCAGATCTCGTCCTACTGGCTGCCGGGCCAGGCGGTGGAGATCAACCTGCTGCCCGACCTGGACGTGCCGGCCTGGCTGGCGCAGCAGCGCAACGACCGGCCCAATGCCGAGCTCCGGACGCTGCTGGCCGAGCTGTTCACCAAGAAGATGGCCACGCTGATCGCGGAGCAGTGGTTTGTCTCCAAGCCGATCAAGCAGTACGCCCACGCGGAGCTGGAGCAGATCGCGCAGCGCCTGTCGGCCTGGCAGGTGGTGCCGGCGGGCACCGAGGGCTACCGCACGGCGGAGGTGACGCTGGGCGGCGTCGACACCAAGGAGGTGTCGTCCAAGACCATGGAATCGCTCAAGTCGCCGGGGCTGTACTTCATCGGCGAGGTCCTGGACGTCACCGGCCACCTGGGCGGCTTCAACTTCCAGTGGGCCTGGGCCTCGGCGCATGCGGCGGCGCAGTACGTGTAGCGACTCCCTGTCGTCCCGCCTCCGGAACGACGCGCTCGCGAGCCAGGCAAACCCGCCAGGCATGCCTTGAGCCGATTCCGGCCCGAAACCGCTCGGGCCAATGTGCAGGGCATCCAGCCTGCACGAGGCAGTCAGCGTCCAGCGTGAAAGCACTCATCGACGGTCGCCTCGATGCGACGGTCTGCTTCGCTGTCGCTTGACGCAAGGCACCCTTGATCGAGCGCAAGGCGTTCATTGCGCCTGGCCAGAACCATGACCGCCCCGTCGCTGCGAGGCCCGTCATGTGTGATTCCAAAGCGCAAGCCCCTCCTCGTCCGTCCGATGACGATGCCGTCATCACGGACGCCCCCATGGCTGATCATTTGCAAGCGGTGCGCTCGCACCATCGCTTCCCGGGCGTCGCGCGTTGCGGCGTTCCGTGGGAGCTTTCCCATCTGGAGCCTTTCGCGTTCCGCGTCGATCCTGGACTCGGCTTCGAGGTCACCGTGGTGGTGCTGTTCTCCTGCCACTGCTTCACCCGGTCGCTGGCCCGTGACGGTCGAACGCGTCTGGCGATCCCGTCCGGCGAACTCTTCGACGATGGCCGGGAGGTCCGCGTGCTCTGCGAAGAGCGATACGAGCTCTCGCGGCGCCATCTGCCGCACCTGATCAAGGACCTGCGCAAGCGATCCATCCAGATCGCGCGCGACCATCCGCCGAACTACGTGACGTCCGTGCCTCTCGATGACACCGCGTCGTTGCCGCGACGCTACGTGGTCTTCTTCGAAGTCTCACGCGACAACAAGCGCAAGGGGCGCTTGATCCTGCAGGTGCAGTCCGGCTACGTCATCGAGGACGCGCCCCCAGGACGCCTGCGCGCGCGGCGGAAGATCTCGTTCCTCACGCTGTTGAGGGCAACGGCCCTGCGCCGGCGCATCTCCGGCTGAGCCATCGCCCGACAAAGACAGACGGCCACCAGAGGTGGCCGTCGCATGCGGGGTTCTCTATCGCGTTGACCGCGAACTCCCAGTCCAGCTGGGACCCGATCGCTCGGGTGGCTCTACCCTTTCCACTCCGCCCAGGTAGATCTTGAGCCGCGAAGTCTAGTGAAGAGGCCCCGAGGTGGCAAGGGTGTCCTGGTCAACGCGCGGGCGGCCCCTGTCGCGGCGGACACGCCCTGACACCCGGGAGTGACGAATAGCCGGTTACCCTGCCGGCCGTTCCAATCGACGCTTCGTCGACCAGGGAGATCACATGACCAAGACGATCCGATCCGGCGCCGCGCCCGCCGTGCGCCGCCGCAGCGTGCTCGCGGCCGGACTGGGCGGCGTGCTGGCCGCGCCGGCGATGCAGGCCCTGGCCACACCGGCCGCCACCTCGAGCGCCTCGAACGACTTCAGCGCCGCCGGCTTCGACGCCTGGGCCGAACGCGTCGCCGCCGAGCGCATGCGGCATGCGCCGGAGCATGCCACCCGCATGCAGTACTTCCAGGGCGAGGTCCAGGCCCGCCTCGACGGGCAGTGGAATTCGCTCTCCCGCGAGGACGAGCTCGCGGATATCGCCCGCGACCGCCGCGCCCTGACCGAGCTGGCGCGCTTCCCGCGCGAGGCGCTGTCGCCGACGCAGCGCACCTCCGCCGCGCTGATGGCCTGGACGATGCGGCAGAACGTCGCCGAGGGCGAGTTCCTCGACCACCCCTACGTCTTCGAGCACATGGACGGCGTGCACGTCGGCCCGATCACCTTCCTCGTGCAGGAACACCCGATGCGCCACGCGGCCGACGTGCGCAGCTACCTGCAGCGCATGGACGGCCTGGCCGCGCTGATGGACCAGGGCATCGTCCGCGCCCGCGCCGCGCAGGCCAAGGGCATGCTGATGCCGCGCTTCATCACCGCGACCGCCGTCGGCCAGATCGAGCAGTTCGTCGCGCCGAAGCCGGCGGACAACCCGCTGGTGGTGTCGCTGGCGGAACGCATGGCGACCCTGCCCGACATGGACGCCGCCGCCCGCCTGCGCGCCCGCGCGCGGGCCGAGGCCATCGTCGCGAGCTCCATCGTGCCGGCGTGGCGCCGCGGCCTCGCGCTGCTGCGCGCGCAGCTGCCGCGGACCACCGATGACGCCGGCGTCTGGCGCCTGCCCGATGGCGACCGGTTCTACGCCGCGCGGCTGCGCGCCAACACCACCACCGAGCTCTCGCCGGCGGAGATCCACGCGATCGGCCTGAAGCAGGTCGCCCGCATCGAAGCCGAGATGGACGGCCTGCTGCGCCAGCTGGGCTACGCCGAGGGCAGCATCGAGCAGCGTTATCGCAAGATGGACGCCGACCGCCAGCCCAAGGACGCCGCCCCGCAGGTCCAGCTGCTGGACCGCTACACCGCCTACCTGCGCGACGCCCAGGCGCGCGCCCGGCTGCTGTTCGACGTCATGCCGAAGGCGCCCGTCGAGGTGCGCCGCGAGCCCGCGCTGACCGAGCCCACCGCCGCCGCCCACTACACGACCCCGGCGCCGGACGGCTCCCAGCCGGGCGTGTTCTGGGCGCCGCTGGCCGGCCCCACCTACGACATCGCGGACATGCGGACCCTGGTGCACCACGAGGCCATCCCGGGCCACCACTTCCAGCTCGCGATCCAGATGGAGGCCAGGGACCTGCCCTACTTCCGCCGCCGCGCCGCGTTCTCGGCCGGCTCGGCCTACGTCGAGGGCTGGGCGCTGTACGCCGAGCAGCTCGCTGTCGAGAACGGCTGGTATGACGGCGATCCGGTCGGCCACCTCGGCCAGCTGTACGGGGCGCTGTTCCGCGCCCGCCGACTGGTGGTCGACACCGGCCTGCATGCGATGAAGTGGACCCGCCAGCAGGCCATCGACTACGGCATCACCCCGCAGGAGGTCGACCGCTACGTCACCTGGCCGGGCCAGGCCTGCGCCTACATGCTGGGCCGGCTGCGAATCGAGGCGCTGCGCGAGCGCGCCCGCGAGCAGCTCGGCGAGCGCTTCGACATCAAGCAGTTCCACAACACGGTGCTACTGACCGGCGACGTGCCGCTGACCGTGCTCGAGCAGGTGGTCGACGACTGGGTCGGCGCG